>CAZYDB010000537.1:0-1519 GCA_964645995.1 uncultured Roseivirgaceae bacterium | reverse complement strand
GAACCGGCATCACCCGTCCTGAACCAGCCATCTTCAAAGACCATGGCGGTTTCCTCCGGCTTTTTATAATATCCTTTCATCACAGTCTCACCTTTCACCCATATCTCATCATCGGGTCCTATCTTAACTTCTACTTCAGGCATGATGGTTCCTACAGAACCGAATGTAAAACCTTCCTGAGGAAAAACACTTACGGTAGCACAAGTTTCGGTAAGCCCGTAGCCAATAAGGATGGGCATGCCCATGGCATGAAAAAATTCGGTCATTTCACCGGATAGGGGCGCTCCGGCACAGGGCATCAATCGCAGGTTGCCGCCAAAAGCTTTTTGTATCTTTCGATATACCAGTTTATCAAAAAGAGAATGAGCGATTTTAGTGGTTACCGGTATCGCTGTACCTTCATTTTTGGCGCGAACATATTTTTTACCTGTTTCAACAGCCGTTTTGAAAAGCCATTTTTTGATTGAAGAAACATGTATAAATTTTGCATGAATGGCATGGAACGCTTTCTGATATAACCTTGGTACCGAACACATCACCGTCGGCCTGATAACGGCCAGCGTTTCACTTATCTTTTTCGGATCTTCCAGGAAGGTGACTTTGATGCCTCTGTATAATGCATATAAAGTCCAGGCCCGCTCAAAAATATGACTTAATGGAAGAAAAGCAAGTGAATGATCATGATCGAATAATTTCAGGCGCTTGTCATGGATCCTGAACGCGACATTGAAGTTCTGGTGGGTTAACATCACGCCTTTTGGCTCACCGGTGGTTCCTGATGTATAAATAATGGTTGCCAGATCGTCATTTTGAATTTCTGAAAAACGTTGTTCAGCCAGATCAAGTGAGCTATTATCAGCAGAATTTAAGAATGCTGAAAATGTTATTGTCCCGGCATGATCGAATGCTAAATGATTATTGAAAAGTATCAGTTTCTCAAGTGTGGAGTCATCTCTGGAGTAGATCTCCAGCGCCTTCTCATACTGCTCCTGGTCTCCAACAAATAGAAAGCGGATCTCAGCTTCTTTTATTATATAATCGGCCTGGTCTGCGGTATTCGTAGCATAGATCGGAACACTTACCGCCCTGGCATTCATGATCCCCAGATCGGCAATGGTCCAGTTTGGGCTGTTCTGAGAAAAAATACCGACATTTTCCTGTTCCCGAAGCCCCAGCTTAAGCAAGGCCGCTCCCGCCTGACGGCTTTTTTCTGACAGTTGGTGCCAGGAGTAAGAATTCCATTGTTTGTCCTGATCATTATAATACCCCAGCGCTTCATTAGCGCCTCTTGTTTCGGACAATTCAAGAATTGAACTGATATAGTTTTTATTCATTTTTATTCGACTGTAAATTAATTCCGGAAAGATAGTAAAAAAAACTGTTTTATTTTTGAACTATCCTATGTAACAACGCAGGAAATTACAATAGGTTGACCCATGATCAGAACTGAATCCTGATGCCTGCCTGGCCCTGACTGAGTGTAATATTTTTTAGCCTACCTATTCATAAATTTTTGTTG
>CAZYDB010000536.1:0-1545 GCA_964645995.1 uncultured Roseivirgaceae bacterium | reverse complement strand
GGAAAGTTCACTTTTCATAGATGCATTTTCATCATATATCTGTTTTAATTCTTCCGGATTCTTCTTCAGATCTTTGGCTCTATTCTTCCATTCTTTCTTTTCCTGTTTTGAAAGCTCCACCTGTGCCCTGGAAATATTAATGCTGGCGGCAATAAATACAAGGCTTAATAAAATAATCAGATTTTTCATTTTCTAAAATTATTGGTGAATAATTACAAAATTATTAGCAATGTACAAAAATAAACAAATAAATGTCAACTTTTAATCCATTCTAATCAAGACTTCCTGTCATTTTTTCAGGAACCACCCATTCATCGAACTGTTCATTAGTCACCAAACCGAGTGAAATAGCGGCTTCACGAAGGGTTGATCCCTCTTCATGTGCTTTCTTGGCTATTTTAGCCGCATTCTCGTAGCCGATATGCGTATTTAACGCTGTTACGAGCATTAAGGAGTTTTCCAGGTTCTTTTCAATCGCCGGATGATCCGGCTCAATTCCTGCCACACAATTATCATTAAATGACTCACAGGCATCTCCCAGCAACCTTGCTGAAGTCAACAGGTTATAGATCATCATCGGCTTGAACACATTCAGCTCAAAATGTCCGTTCATGCCACCCAGGCTGGTAGCCACATCATTTCCGATCACCTGGGCGCAAACCATAGTAATGGCTTCTGTCTGCGTAGGATTTACTTTACCGGGCATAATGGATGATCCTGGCTCATTGGCTGGTATAGTGATCTCCCCGATGCCGCACCTGGGCCCCGAAGCCAGCATCCTGATGTCATTGCCAATTTTCATCAGGCTGACAGCCAGTTGTTTCAGTGCTCCGGAAGTTTCGACGATAGCATCATGTGCTGCCAGTGATTCGAACTTATTGGGAGCAGTAACGAAGGGTAAGCCGGTGAGATCGGCAATTTTGGCGGCTACTTTGTCAGCATATCCCTTCGGCGTGTTCAATCCCGTGCCTACGGCTGTACCTCCCAGTGCCAGCTCTGAAAGGTGAGAGAAGGTGTTTTCAAGGGCCTTCAATCCATGGTCAAGCTGCGACACATAGCCCGAAAATTCCTGTCCCAGGGTCAGCGGCGTGGCATCCATGAAATGTGTCCGGCCAATTTTCACCACCTTCATGAATTTTTTGGATTTATCATCAAGGGTATCCCGCAGTTTTTGGATCCCCGGAATGGTGTGGGCAGTCAAAAAACGGTACGCTGCAATATGCATGGCAGTAGGGAAGGTATCGTTGGATGACTGTGATTTATTGACATCATCATTCGGATGTATTTTTTTCTTTTCATCGGTTAATGTGCCTCCCAATAAAACATGGGCCCGGTTGGCAATAACTTCATTGACATTCATGTTAGATTGGGTTCCGGAACCTGTCTGCCAGACCACGAGAGGAAACTGGTCATTATGTTTTCCTTCAAGGATCTCATCACACACCCTGGCAATGATCGTAGCCTTTTCCTCAGCCAGTACACCGAGGTCTCTATTGGTAAGCGCAGCCGCTTTCTTCAGATAAGCGAAAGCGTTGATGATCTCCC
>CAZYDB010000535.1:0-1569 GCA_964645995.1 uncultured Roseivirgaceae bacterium | reverse complement strand
GTGATTCGGGGCCCATCCTTCGGTTGGATGGCCACTGCGCTGGAGATGGATATACTGTAGGTGTTTCGACAGGTTCTCAGCATAGAGGTCTTCCCGGATATCAAAAACCTCCGAAGTTAGGGTATCGCTCCGGATAAAGTAGGATCCCGGCGTTGTCAGCTCCGTAAAATCGCCTGCCATGTATTTGCCAAGGTCTCCGGAAACAGGTTCGTACCGGCCTTCAAAAACCACCGTTGATGTTTCCTGGTTGACAACCTCAAAGGGCGTGGGTACCTGCCCATGCCGGTAACAGGCCTTGGAAGCAGCCGGAAGAAATCCGGAATGATTGACCAGAATCCGGGAAGCATGATGATAAAAAGCAAGGTCATCTACAGGATCCGTCAGAAAAAGTCTGGCCTCTCCCCAGTTGGCATAATCGGCAAAACTGCCGTCACCAGCAGGATCAGCTTCCAAGGTTATCGTCCGGGCACCCGTCAGCATGATATTTATCCGCTTTGGTGGATCGGCTGGTGTCATTACACCACTGGAATATTGCAACTTCCCATCCAGGTATACCCTGAATATAACGGTGCTCCCCGCGGTAAAATCATAATGGTCCACCTGGTTGTCATACGGATAATTGGCCACATTGCCAAAGTCCGGCCGGTTGGATAAATGAAACAACCAGGCAGTTGAATCAATCCCGATAACCGCCTCAAATTTAACGCCCTTCCCCTTGAGGTCCAGATTTAGAAGGGCAGGAGCATGCGTGCCAAGGCCCCTTTCAAGATCGGTCTTTCCAATATCTAATTGCTGCCCGGTAAAATCCGCATTGCGCCTGGGCGGTCCATAGGGATCAAGGATCTCATCAAAGGGAATATCATCCAGCGGTATGACAACATACTCATTTGATTGTTGCTGACAAGCTGAAAACAAGAGTATGGATAGTAAAAAATAAAAATTTTTTTTCATGATAATTAAAATAAAAAAAAATAAAAAATCCACCCGATCAAAACGGATATGATAAAAATAATCATTTATTCATAAAAGACGTGGTCTTACGAAATCCTATATCTTCGGATTCATTTACGCTCTATCCGTTCCTAAACCCTATCCGGTAAAAGGAAATCGGCTGATATCCAGGAATTTGCCATCACTTTGACAGGAATAATATTTATATTTTCAGATTTGCACCGAATAAGCAAAAATGTAAGTCAATAATATTTCATTTCATATTATTGAATCATCAACTATGTACCTGTCCATTATACGTATAAATTTTTACAAACCATTACGTATAAAATAGAATTTATACGTATATTTTTTATAAATTTTATACGTATAAATTCTTCACAAACCCTGTTTCCGGCCAATCCTTTATCTCCCCATAAACGAATATTTTACCCATCCATATATTGTCTTACAGCCGTATTGGTGATCCATCCTCATTCCGGATGCTTTCCGGGACCTTCCCGGTATAACTATTATCTCTCCAAAAGTCTTCCGGGGCACAGGCTTATGCAAACTTTTGGAGAGATCCGGTTCCTGCAACAGATGACTTAATCCATCAATTGTCCGCCATTCACTTCA
>CAZYDB010000534.1:0-1574 GCA_964645995.1 uncultured Roseivirgaceae bacterium | reverse complement strand
CTGTGACACTGAAGTAGGCGTGATCCGTTTCGATGACATGTCAGGAAAAACCGTCGGGATGCTCATCAATTGGCCCTGTCATGCCACCACGGGAGGACAGGAAAATTATATGATCACGGGCGACTGGCCTGGGGCTACCGCCCGGAATCTTGAAAAGGCCTATCCTGAGGCCGTAATTATGGTCACGGCCGGAGCTTCAGGAGATATTAATCCGGTCTACGGACCCAATAACAGTTTCCAGGATATAAGCAGCATAGGTCAGGTCCTTGCGGAAGAGGTGCTGCGGATCAATGACGGGATGGATACCTATCAGGTTAAAGACCTGGCTGCCGCGGAAAAGGCCATTATGGCAAAAGGAAAGAAGCCAAGTGGCTCCAGAATGCCTAATGTGTCCCTTGAGGAAGGAACGGAAGTAGAGATCCGGCTTTCTGTATTCAGGATTGGGCCCGTCATTATCGCCGGAGTATCCGGTGAACTGATGAATGAGATCGGATTGGATGTGAAGACGGCCTCCCCTTATAAAAACACCTTTATCTATACCCATTGCAATGGGAACAGCGGGTATCTGTGTACCGATGAAGCCTATGTGGAAGGAGGATATGAACCGATGGTGTCAAGGACGATGCCGGGGACCGAAAAAATGATCCAAGACGCTATGATCATGTTGATCAATGAACTTTAAATCATCATTCCAGATTATTGATCATTTCCAGTTCTCCTGACCTGCTATAGGATGGTATACAACAGGGGATTGCTATCAGCACATCATTTATTTTGTTATTCTTAATATTAAGAAATTGTTAATTTATTGTTAATTTAATTTTAACATAATGTAAAATTTCTGTACCTTTGATCCTGAACGTTAAACTCAGGAATTATGGAAAACAGGGACTATTTACTGAAGGTGAAGTATTCAATTACAGAAGTTTCTGACAAAGGGAAGCAGAAGATCTATACGAGAAAAAGTGAAAAATCCTTAACTGAAGTGGACCTGATCGAGATCGTAAGCGATATTGATAAGATCAGAAAAGAATTAAAACCAGTGCACAGCTATTTTATCACAAGATCCCATGGCGGATTTTTCTCTTCCGTAAACGATTTTATCAATAAGTGGAAGAATGCCTATTATGAGATGTTGACCTTATAAGAGTAATCAGGTCATTTATCGGGGTTGGATCAAAAGTAGGTAAAACTGCAGTACGGATTCCCAATTTATTCATTTACAATATAACATCAAATACTTTATTGCCGGCAATGAAGTTCAGCGTCCCAGTTCTATTACAGGGGTAGAATCAGCAGGAATACTCACTATCATCCGGTTTTGAGTTAAGGTCAATGCCGGAAACCAGTTTTTTTTGGTCGGTGAAACTACCTATATTGTACGATCTGCTTACCATTCAATGAATTATGTTTGAAAGGCTAAAAAATTTTCTATCGACCATCCTGCCGGGCCTGTTCATTGTCGGATATGTGGTTGGAACGGGGAGTGTGACTTCCATGGTGGTATCAGGGGCCCGGTTCGGGATGTCCTTAACATGGGCCCTGTTCCTATCCTGCTTTTTCACCTTCATTAT
>CAZYDB010000533.1:0-1581 GCA_964645995.1 uncultured Roseivirgaceae bacterium | reverse complement strand
CGATATTTAATTTGATTTTAGTATGCATGCATAACATAATGTTGTAAATTCATATAATAATTTGAAGCATGAAAAGGGAAGAATTAGTAGATTATCATATAAAGGCTGCCTGGCATGCAATCTCCAGGATGTATAATCAATATGCGGTTAAACACAACATCACCACATCGATGGCTTATGTGCTTTTAAACATTGATTCTTATGAAGGTACGCCGGCCACCAAGATCGCGCCTTTAATGGGTATGGAAGCGCATAGTCTGACTCGTATACTGAAGACCATGGAGGAGAAGGAGCTGATCATCAGGAAGAGGAATAACGCGGATGGCCGTATGGTGAAGATACACCTAACGCCCATGGGTCAGGAAAAGAAGGAGATTGCGTGTAACACAGTCAAGGCATTTAACCGGATGGTCCGGGAAAAGATTCCGGAGGGGAAATTCCGGATTTTTCTGGAGGTTATCAGCCGGGTTGAAGGATTTATTGAAAATGAGGATTTTAAAAACTATTTAAACCCGATATAAATTCCATGAAAAGGATCATAAAAAAAGTTGCTGTTTTAGGTTCAGGCATCATGGGTTCCCGCATTGCCTGTCTTTTTGCCAATATAGGAACGGAAGTGCTTTTACTGGATATTCCGCCAAAAGAACTAACGGACGCGGAAAAAGAACAGGGGCTCGACCTGGATTCGGAGAACGTAAGGGACCGGATTGTGAGAAGTTCTTTTGAATCGGCTATTAATGCCAATCCTGCTCCACTATATAAAAAAGAATTTGCTGACCGTGTAAAACCTGGAAATTTTGATGATGATCTTCAGTCTATACGGGATTGTGACTGGATAATCGAGGCAGTCGTAGAGAACCTGGAGATCAAGAATACATTATTCGAAAGGGTGGAGGAGTATCGTCAGGCGGGCACCCTTGTCACCTCCAACACCTCCGGCATACCGATTCATCAGATGACCGAAGGACGCAGTGAGGATTTCAGGAAGTCATTCTGCGGCACGCATTTTTTCAATCCTCCCCGGTATCTCCGGTTGATGGAGGTCATTCCCACACCGGATACCGATCCTGGCATTATTCAATTCCTGTTACATTTTGGAACGCTTCACCTGGGTAAGACGACAATTCTATGTAAGGACACACCCGCTTTTATTGCAAACCGAATCGGCATTTATGCCATTCTGAAGGTAGTTGATTCCATGCAGAAACTCGGGTTGAATATTGATGAGGTCGATCGCCTGACCGGTTCTATTATCGGGCGGCCCAAGTCGGCAACCTTCAGGACTTCTGATGTAGTAGGTCTGGATACGCTTATCAGGGTAGCCAACAATCTGTATCATTCACTAGAATCGGATGAGCAACGGGAAATATTCAAATTGCCGGAGGTCATTTACGAACTGGAAAAACGTGAATGGCTGGGAGCGAAGACGGGTCAGGGATTCTATAAAAAGATAAAGAACAAAAAGGGTGATTCAGAGATCCTGACTCTTGACCTCGTGACCCTAGAATACAAGCCAAAGAAGAAGCCCAGTTTTAAAACGGTGGGTACGGCCAGGGTTGTTGATGACCTGAAAGAAAGAAT
>CAZYDB010000532.1:0-1610 GCA_964645995.1 uncultured Roseivirgaceae bacterium | reverse complement strand
ACCCCGGATATAAATGAAAGGGGGAATTGAGTATTCGGTATGAAAGAACAATAGACCTGACTTTATTACAATTAATCTGGTTATTTGACTTTACTTTATTACAAATATACATTAAATTAACCCTTACTTTGTTACAAATTTTGATTCATGGAACATTTTGAACGTAAGGCGGAAGGTTTTTTGGGTGATTGGAAGAAAAGTTCAACCAGAAAACCACTGATCCTGAGGGGGGCCAGGCAGGTGGGGAAAACCACGCTGATAAAACGTTTCGCAAGATCCTATAAATACCATATCATACTTGATTTGGAGAAAAAAAATCACCGGGAGTTTTTTAACCGGTCACCGGATAGTAAAACCCTCATAGAATCACTTTTATTATCCCGGAACATATCTGCTGAAGCTTTGAGTAATACGTTGCTCTTTATCGATGAAATTCAGGAATTACCAAAAGCCATTCAATTTCTGAGATTTTTTTATGAAGATCATCCATATCTTCATGTTATTGCCGCAGGATCATTACTGGAATTTGCTATGCGGGACATTAAAAGTTTTCCCGTCGGAAGGATTGAATATTTATATCTGCATCCTTTAAACTTCGGGGAGTATTTAGGTGCTATTCAGCACGACATGGCAATAACTCAACTAGACAATGTTCCGGTACGGGAATATGCTCATTCCATATTACTTGAATTATTTAACCAGTATGCCCTTATCGGCGGCATGCCTGAAATAATTAAGATTTTCCTTAATAAAAAAAGTTTATCCGGCCTACCACGGGTATACGGGAGCATTTGGGGAACCTATCAGGATGACATCCGAAAGTATGCATCAAATAAAACTGAGAGCAGGGTGATAAAACATATAATATCTTCTGCACCTGTTTACCTGGACAAGAGAATTAAGTTTCAGAACTTCGGCAATTCAAACTACCGATCCAGGGAGGTGGGAGACGCATTCAGAACCCTTGATGAGGCTAAAATCATACAGATGATTTATCCGAGCACCGATCTTGAAATACCGGTCAGACCTGATCTCAGAAAATCACCCCGGATGCAGTTTTTGGACACTGGGTTGATTAATCATGCATTGGGAATACAAGCCGGAATGATTGGAATGGTAGATTTAAGCACCGCATATAAAGGCTGCATCATACCTCATATCATCACACAGGAGTTAATTTCAATAAACACCCTACAGTATAAGAAGCCTAATTTCTGGATCAGGGAGAAAAAACAATCAACTGCCGAAGTAGATCTTATCCTTGATCATGAAGGGATAGTTTTTCCTGTTGAGATAAAATCCGGGTCTGCCGGGTCCCTGAAGTCATTGCATCAGTTTGTGGATCGCTCTTCACATCCTTATGCGGTACGGATGTGGGCAGGAGAATATTCGATACAGGAAGCCAGAACACCTGCCGGCACACCGTATTATTTAATGAATTTACCCTATTACCTGGGCACCAAAATCTATAAATACCTGGATCATTTCATGCAGAATTATTCTTTTTGAATCATATCGGTTTTTAATAAAGTCTCCTGGATACCTTTCAGAGGGCCCGGGGATGGGAGAAAAAGGATGGAAGATAGAAGCCTGAAGCTGAAAGCCTGAAG
>CAZYDB010000531.1:0-1622 GCA_964645995.1 uncultured Roseivirgaceae bacterium | reverse complement strand
GAGGAGAAGATCAAAAAGCAAAGAGATCTCCTGGAAAAAGCTAATGCAGAACTCGATCGGTTTGTTTACATCACTTCCCACGACCTTAAGGCACCCCTGCTCTCCATCCAGGGACTGATAAACCTTGCCGAGATAAGTGACAGCAGGGAAGAGATCGACAATTGCCTTCAAATGATGAAAGAAAGGGTCAAAGGTCTGGAACATTTTATCGCTGATATAATTGATTATTCCAGGAATGTGCGATCGGGAGTTGTCAAGGAGGAAATCGGATTAAAATCGATGGTAAAAAAGATCATTGATGAAATGATGTACCTTGAAAACATGAATCTGTTGAACATCGTGATCGATATCAGGGAGAATCTGGTTCTGATTTCAGATGAAAAAAGACTGAATATCATCCTGAAAAACCTCATTTTCAATGCTATTAAATATCATAACTACGACCAGGAAAAGCCTGAAATCATTATTTCGGCCCATAAAGCAGATGACCAGGTGCATATCCATGTGATCGATAACGGGGAGGGGATCCGGGAGGACATGCTGAATAAAATTTTCAATATGTTCTACAGAGCTTCTGAAAAATCCAATGGTTCCGGCCTTGGTTTGTACATTGTCCGGGAAATGATCAGTAAGCTGAACGGCACCATCGAAGTAAGCTCTGATTTTAAAAAAGGCTCTGATTTTACGATCAAACTACCGGTAAACTATTGATCATTGAAGGGTAATGATCTTTGAAAAACCAATACGAATCCCAAGATCCTGGTAATAGAGATCACCCTTTCGGTGTTGGAGTTGGGTATTTTAAATTCTATTTCCGATAATGATTCAACCATAAAAACCCTCGTTGAGTCAACCCCTTCCTTTTCCAGTCTTTTCAGCAGGAAAAATGGGGCATTCAATAACCTGCCAGACCCTTTCACATACACCGTGGTCGTAAAGAATGAGAGTTGTAATAAGTGATAGGTACTCTTTGCAATAACCCTTCGCATGATCTCATAGGCAGGATCTTCTTTGCCGGCCCTGTACGTCAGGTTGGGCAAAACAAGGGATTGTACTTATAATAAAAAATTGAGCTTAAGCGGCTGATCGGTGACCGTAATACGGGCGGTTTTTGTTTCATAGCCAAGGTATTGAATGATCGGGTTATAATTTCCCGGCGGCAGATCAAACTCAAAATACCCCTCCAGGTTTGTGGTTGTTCCAAATTCCGTTTCCCGGACATACAAGGTAGCAAAAGGAAGCACCTCGCCCGCAGGGTCCCTCACGTATCCCGAAACCGGGGAAGCCATACTTATCATGCCCCACCGGCAGAATAAAACAAACAATGTCAACGTTCTTAAATGGATCATAGAATCTTTTCATAGAAACAACCGTGAAAATAGAACAGTTTTTGTTTTTTTTGTAATAATGTGGGCAATCTTTCCATATCGATCATTTCGTATACTCTTAATTTTCCTGGCATATTCCACCTATTCCGCTGCTCAGGAGATTGAGACCATGAATAAATACAGGCGATTAAAATTGGCAGAAGATTACTATGAAACCGGGATGTCATATTTTGAAAAAAGTGATTATGTTCCGGCAATACAACATTTCAATACCTCAACCAAACTTGATCCGAA
>CAZYDB010000530.1:0-1639 GCA_964645995.1 uncultured Roseivirgaceae bacterium | reverse complement strand
ACATGTTCCATCACATGGTTAGCCATCACAACATCGAAAGTATTCCCTTCAAAAGGAATATCATGAACATCCATTTTAACATCAGCGAGCGGTGATTCCAGATCAGCCGTGATGTATTCCAGGTTATCCATTTTTTTAAACCTGGGAATAAAGCAATACTCAGGGGCTATATGAAGGAATTTAAGCGGCTTCCTGAAAAAATCCGTTTCACCCTTCAGATACAGCCATAATAAACGATGACGCTCAAGAGACAGGCAGTTGGGGCATAAAGCATTGTCACGTACAGGGTTGCGGCCATAGGGTATGAATTTCCTGTACGACCGGCCGCAAACCGGGCAATTCACCTTTTTACCCAGATAGAAGACCTGGATCATATTTAAAAAGAAATGACTGAATTGCTGCAGGTGTTTCCTGGGAATATGCCGGATTAGCCAACTAATAATGTATTTCATTCGTTATGTTAACTGGATTAATAATTGCCGTATATGTCAAAAATATACCGAAAAAATAAAATTCATTCACAATAAGCGTAAAGTATGCTTAATTTGACAAATGATTAACCTTAAACCTGGTAAAACCAATCAGAATTTAATCAGAATTCGGTCATATCTTTGTACATTAATTGAGAGGCGGCACTGAAGGATCTCTATCGTATAAGTTCTGAAGAATGAAATCTAAGAAATTATGAAAAAATATTCACTCTTACTACTGGGAGCCATTGCTTTAACCGTTATTTTATTCTTTGCCTTTAAGGGTACGGGGAAAACTGAAAGCAATGACATTATCGTTCCGGTAATGACCGGAAAATTTGTTGTTGACATCACCACCACCGGTGAACTCGAAGCAAAAAATTCGGTAAAGATACTGGGACCTATACGGCTTCGTGATTTTCGTATTTACAACGTTACGATCAATGATATCATTCCTGAAGGCACCTTGGTAAAAAGAGGCGACTGGATCGCCAATCTTGATCGCAGTGAGTTTAACACCAAGCTCCAGGACAAGCAGATAGAGGTCGAGCAGGCACAATCGCAATTCATCCAGACCCAGCTCGACACTGCCCTGCAGATGCGGCAGGCCCGTGACGAACTCATCAATTTGCAATACGGTGTCGAGGAAGCTGAGCTGGTCCTCGAGCAATCAGCCTATGAGCCACCGGCCACGGTGAAGCAAAATGAGATCAATCTGGAGAAGGCCAAAAGAAGCCTCCAGCAGGCCCGGGAGAACTACAAGATCAGACTGGAGCAGAACAAAGCCAAAATGCAGGAAGTGGCTGCCGAGTTACGCAAAAACCAGCGGGAGTTGGCCAGCATGATGGAGCTGGCTAATTCGTTTACCGTTTATGCCCCTGAGAGCGGCATGGTTATATATGCCAAGGGATGGGATGGCAAAGCGATTAAAGCCGGCTCACAGATCAACTCCTGGGATCCTACTGTGGCTACCCTGCCCGACCTGACAACGATGATCTCAAAAACCTATGTTAACGAGGTAGATGTGCGGAAAGTAAAACCCAGCCAGAAAGTGGAGATAGGCCTCGATGCTTTCCCTGATAAAAAACTGAAAGGCACGATCACCAACGTGGCAAACGTTGGCGAGCAGAAACCCAATTCCGATGCAAAGGTATTTGAAGCTACCATCG
>CAZYDB010000529.1:0-1649 GCA_964645995.1 uncultured Roseivirgaceae bacterium | reverse complement strand
CCTCCAACCTCATTCCTCGTTAGCTGTTAGGTGTTAGGTGTTAGCTGTTAGGTGTTAGGTGTTAGGTGTTAGGAGTTCAAAGTTCAAAATGAAATCAAGCAGAAAAGAAGCGGTAATTTCAGGTGTTTTTTCTGGTATTCGGAGGGGGTGAGGCCGGTGGAGCCTTTAAAGAGTGTATTGAAGGAGGTCTTGGAGTTGAAGCCTGCATCGAAAGCAATGGCGATCATGGAATACCGTGTGTATTCAGGGTCTACCAGTCTCCGTTTTACCTCTTCCAGCCGGTACTCATTCACATACTGGTAAAAATTCTTCCAGATCCCCATGGTAAAGACCTGTGTGAGGTGGTGCCGCGGGAGGTCCATTCCCCAGGCGATATCCTGGAGGGTAAGGTCATTCTGCAGGTAGGGCTGCTGTTCCTGGAAATATACTTCGATCTTACGCCGGATATCCGCAATGTCCGCTTCTGAAAGTCCTGACCGCTCGTAAATTGAAGGAGGGTGTTCCGGGGCGGTCCTTCCGGCTTCCGGTTCCGGTGCAGGATCAGAAGCCGTTGAGGTATGGTTAAAGATCGCCGGTTGCTTTAATCCATAATAGTTAAAGGCAAAGGCCATGAAAGTGAGGCCGGCAAAGGAAAAAGTAAGGGGATCTATGAAACTGAAGAGATCGAATACTTCGAGCATGGCGGTAATGAACACGATGTTGTAGGCCACATAAAAGGTAATCGAAAGGATCTTCAGCCATTGGAGGGTGATCTTTTCTGACCTGTAGGAGAAAATATGCCGGATATTACGCTGGTGACGCCCGATAAGGATGAAGATGATGATACCGTATATCATGATCGACAGGAAGAAAAGCACACTGAAAACGATGCGATGGGCCTGGTAGCGGTCGGTACCCAGGAACTGTGACAGGTCTACAGGGATCACCGATTTGTCAGCCAGGACCGGGAAGAAGATCAAAAAAGCCAGAAAGGGGATGAAATGGAGCCAGTAGTACCACCGGAACCGGAAGTTTTCCTGTATCATCGACTGGGTATAGAGCAATAAAATGGGGCCATAGGTAAAGGGAACCAGGTCGGTGGTGAATACGTAGCCGGTAAGATGATAGATCAGTTCGCGCACCAGGTAAATGATCATCTCGATGGCCATCAGGAAAAGGAGTGCCGCCAGGAAGCGGTCCGGCAGCTGTTGCGGTTTCTTTCTGGCGATCATCAGCCCGGCAAAGGTGCATTGTGCGATGCCAACTACAAGAAGATATTCCAAGGATTTACCGCTTTAAATTCAGTATCCTAATTTAAGAACAAAATACGGGTAGAGGAATTATTAATGATGGTTAATGGATGATGAATTATGAATTGGAGGTTGTGCAAGGTATTGGGTGTTCTTCTCCGCTGAAGCCACGAAGGATAAAACAGGGTGCCGTTGGGAGTCCGAAGCCGGAAGCACAGATTGCCACCGGCATTAAGTAAGGCATTAACCCGAAAAATTCATAAATTTTTCCTGCCTAAAGGGTGGCAGGCAGGTGCCCTGAGGGGCCGATTAAGCGTCCCGATTTTATCGGGGTGCTTATCATATAACTACCTGATAATAAATATTTTAACCTGACCTATTCATAAATTTTTGTTGTTCGGCGTAATTTTAAGATATATA
>CAZYDB010000528.1:0-1670 GCA_964645995.1 uncultured Roseivirgaceae bacterium | reverse complement strand
GATGTAGGAACTCTGTTCGGTGTCATAAAGGCGCCGGTTGGGGTATTTCTTGATAATGCGTAATGTCGTCATGAATGCTTTATGTCTTTTTACTGTGGTGAATAACAAGCCGGGATGCACTTTTGCAGTGCAATACTTATGGCACGGATTGTATCGGTTACAGTTTGGTTATGCATACAAAAAACTGTGCGATTGCACAAAAGCATGACTTATATAAAGAAAACCCCTCCTCCGGAACCGGAGGAGGGGTGGGTTTTGCAGAAAAAACCTTAGTGCATGAACTGCCCGCCGTTGGCGGAAATATTCGCGCCGGTAATGAAGGCAGCGCTGTCAGAAGCCAGGAAGGCAACGATGTCAGCCATTTCTTCAGGCGTGCCCAGACGGCCGACCGGAATCTGCGCAATGATCTTGTTGCGGACTTCTTCGGCAATCGCCATCACCATGTCAGTTGCAATGTAGCCCGGAGACAGGGTGTTGATGGTGACGCCCTTGCGCGCCACTTCCTGCGCCAGCGCCATGGTGAAACCGTGTACGCCCGCTTTGGCGGCGCTGTAGGCCATGTTGCCTGCGCCTAATGAAATGCCGGTAGCCCCAATGGCCGTATTTCTGATAAATTCTCTTCTGGATCTTTTCATAGTATTTGCATAAGTTATTGTATAAAAATCTACTCATTTCATTTAACCTGAAGTACATGGATATAACCTGGAGTATCCTGAAATATATTGATATAACTTCAGAGTTCATTCACCAATCACTCATCCACTCAATCATGCCGACCCTTTGGGTCGGGCACCCCGGATTTGGCTCGGGACTCAATCACTCATAGCAGCCTACACCGCCGTCCATCCGCCATCGATCATCAGTGTTTCACCGGTGATCATGGAAGCCGCAGGAGAAGCAAGAAAAACTACTGCTCCGGAGACTTCCTGTGGAATACCAACCCGGCCTAGTTGTATTTTTGACAATACATTCGCTTTGAATTCAGGATCTGAAAGCCAGGGTTCGGTTCCCGGTGTTTCTATAAAGGTGGGAGCAACAGCATTGACAGTGATCCCGTGGGCTGCCCATTCTACGGCAAAGCATTTTGTAAGATGGGCAATGCCGGCCTTTGTCATACAATAGACCGACTCACCGGGCAGGGCGATAAAGCCAGCCTGCGAACTCATGTTTATGATCCTTCCAAATTTATTTTTGATCATATATTTTCCGGCTAACTGACTGGTGAAATAAGTTCCTTTGAGATTAACAGCCAGGGTTTTATCAAAATCCTCTTCAGTATACTCTTCAATTGTATTGACCGGGGCAATGCCTGCATTATTAACCAGGATATCTATCCGCCCGAATTCTTCAATAGTTTTCTGAATGGCTTTCTTTATCTGTTTCATGTCGGATACATCCATCTGGAGAGGGATGGCTTCCCTGCCGGTAGACCTGATCTCCTCGGTAACGCCATTATCATTCCTGATATCCCTCAGTCCGATAGCGACATCGGCGCCGGCTTCGGCGAGTGCAAGAGCGCATGACCGGCCAATTCCTTTGGCTGCACCGGTTACTAACGCTATCTTGCCTTTAACATGAAAATCGAGTAACTGTCCCATAAAATCAGATTTTGATCAAACTAAAAAAAAGGGTTCAATTAAAAAAATTGGTAAAGGAAAAATTATGTTTTA
>CAZYDB010000527.1:0-1681 GCA_964645995.1 uncultured Roseivirgaceae bacterium | reverse complement strand
CCCACCGAAACCCGTATACAGGCACGAATTACCTGGATGAGCCAGCCATCGCCTTTGTCGAGATCAATAACGAAAACTCACTCCTTTCAAACTGGAAGTTATTGCCACAGCTTACAGGCGATCACCGGAATTCGCTGCAACAACAATGGAGGAACTGGCTTTTAGACCATGGCCATGATCCGGTATGGAACAAGCTTTTTCAGATCATCGAAACCTACGATACTGAGGCTACTGTCAGCCAGAAGCAGATGTTATGGGGTTTTTTGGTGGATACTGAAATGACATATGCTGAGGAAATGATCAGCTATGTTAGGGACGACCTCAAATCCCAGTCGTTGATCGCTGACAGCCAGGCTTCCTACAGTGGCATTGCCGGGATACAACGGGAAGCTGCCAATTCTGATCTTATCGACATGCATGCCTACTGGGAACATCCCAGCTTCCCGGGTCAAAGCTGGTCACGTACCAACTGGCGAATAAGGAATTCATCTATGGTAACCTCAAAGAATGGAGGCACCATGGGCCGGTTTGGGGAACACCGGGTGACCGGAATGCCGCTTACGATCAGCGAATATGACCACCCGGCACCCAATTTTTTTGTCGCCGAGATGTATCCGATGCTGAATTCAGTGGCTGCTTTCCAGGACTGGGATGGTATTTATCATTTTAATTTTAATGATCCCTGGAATTCCGGATCCATTAATGGTTTTTTCTCCAGTGCAGGGCATCCGCTCAAGCAGCTTTTCATTCCTGTCGGAGCCATTCTATTCAGGATGAACACTATTGCAAAAGGAGCCCATATTGTACAGCTCCGTTTCCCCGTGGAAGATGTTGTTGATGAGCTGGTTGAATCAGGCGACCGGCTGAGACTTCATGGATCCAATATGGATTATGTATGGGAAAAGGCCGGAGCTGACCCTTCGCTGGTTATATTACATCCTTTCAATATGAGCCTGGAAGGAGAGGAACTTGAACTGTCAGAAACCCTTAGCGTTCCCGAAGGGCCATGGGTCAGTGAAACGGGTGAGATCACCTGGGATAACCGTGATTCGACGAAGGCTTCTTTTTTGATTGATTCGGAGGCTGCAAAAGCAGCGATCGGTTATATTGGCGGCAGGTCTTTTGACCTTGGGAAACTGACCATAGCGATGGATACTATTCCTGACAACTGGGCAACAATTACGCTGACCTCCCTGGATGGCGAGCCGATTGAGACCGCGTCGGCTGTCCTCGTAGTTGCTGCCGGAAAAGTTGAGAATATGGATATGGAATGGAATGAGGATAAAACGACCGTTGGCACCAACTGGGGCACGTCGCCTACACGGGCAGAAGGTATTCCTGCCAGGATCATTTTCAGGGATATGGCGCCTTTCACTGCCTATGTGCTTGACCCCGACGGAAATGCAACCGCTGAAATGTTAATTCATAAGAAAGGTTCTGAGCAGGTAATGTACCTGGGAGCGCAATATGAAACACTCTGGTATTTGCTGTCCAGAAAATGATCATTAGCGAAGCAATGGCTGAATTGGCGGGAGGCTAAACTTGCCAGGAACCCGGATCTTACTTGTTATCTGATTTGATCCGGGTTCTTTTTATAATTTTTATTTGTAATTTCATTGCGGGATATTAACCCCGTTGCGTAACTACGTGATAATAAATATTTTAAATTGTAAAGACGGTT
>CAZYDB010000526.1:0-1699 GCA_964645995.1 uncultured Roseivirgaceae bacterium | reverse complement strand
CGGCCTTTCAGCACTTCTGACTACTACCATGGTCAATATGGAACAGATCGTTAAAGAAGTTAAGTCAGCAAATCCCAAAGCAAAAGTGCTGGTTGGCGGAGCACCGGTTAACGAGGAATTTCAGAAAAAAATAGGAGCTGATTTTTATAGTCCTGACCCCCAGGGAGCGGTAGATTTTCTCAAGTCGTTAACATGACCTGTTAATTATGACAAAAAAAGAGGCTTTCAGAAATACATTAAAATACAAAAAAACAACACCGCTACCATATGTTATAAGATTCACTATTGAAGCGGAGGAGAAGTTTCGAACTTTCCGTAAGGGTCGTTTTGATCCCGTATGGGATACAGGTACTTATGCGGTCTTTTCACAGACCAACAGCGGCTGGGAGGAAGTCAGACCCGGTTATTTCAAAGATTATTTTGGTGTGATATGGAATAAAACCATGGACCGGACCCTGGGCGTAGTAGTGGACCCTCCTGTTAAAAAACCTTCGCTGAAAAACTTGCAATTCCCTGATGCAGGCGATTTGCCGGTCTATCATTACCAACTGGAAAACAATAAAAATTATCCTGATCATTTTCATATCCTCTCCATTGGCTTTACATTGTTTGAGAGGGCTTGGTCATTAGCAGGTATGGAAGAATTAATGATCTGGATGCTTACGGAACCGGCTTTCGTTCATGATCTGATGGATGAGATCTGCAAATACAATATCTCACTTATCAAACAATCATCCAGCCTGGGAGGACTTGATGCGGTAAGGTTTGGCGATGACTGGGCCGGGCAGCAGGGCCTCCTGCTGGGTAAAGAACTCTGGCTGGAATTTATTTTTCCCAGGTTGTCCAGAATGTGTGAAGCTGCCCGGGAGGAAGGACTTTTTATCGGACAGCATTGCTGTGGGAAGGTTGACAGCCTGATCCCCGAAATGATCAGGGCAGGTATACATTTCTTCGATCCTTTCCAGCCGGAAGTAATGGATGTAAGGCAGGTATTCAATTCCTTTTACGGGAAAATCTCATTTCTTGGCGGATTAAGCATACAAAAAACCTTGCCTTATGGGAGCATTGAGGATGTCGCCCAAGAAAGCACCGCTTTGATCAGGGACCTGGGCAGCAGAGGGGGCTATATTTTTTCTCCCTCTCATGCACTTACTGCAGACATTCCCCCGGAAAATATTGAAACAATGCTTGCTATAGCAGGTAATCAGGAACAATACATACCTCTTCATCATGGGTAAGGAATATATCTATAATGCTTTCAACCTTCAAGAAACGGATCGAATACCCTGGGTACCCTTTGTGGGGATCCATGGCGGCAAACTTATCAACATAAAAGCCGGCGAATTTCTCCGATCAGCAGATCATATTGTAAAGGGACAGTCAGAGGCCATCAAAAGATACCAGCCGGACGGCATCCCGGTTGTCTTCGACCTGCAGATAGAAGCTGAAACGCTGGGGTGTGAATTGAAGTGGAGCGATACTTCCCCACCGGCAGTAATTACACATCCCCTGACAGAATCCATGGATCTGGAGGATCTGGAGCTTCCCGGCAGCAACAGCGGCCGCCTTCCTGTTATTTTTGAGGCAACAGAAAGATTAAGAGAGGATCATCCCGATATTGCCCTTTATGGATTGATTACAGGCCCATTTACATTGGGTCTTCACCTGCTTGGTACCGACATCTTCCTTAAAATGATGG
>CAZYDB010000525.1:0-1715 GCA_964645995.1 uncultured Roseivirgaceae bacterium | reverse complement strand
ACCGTTGGATTTGGCGGTTCAGTAGGACTGGAAGGCCCGACGGTATCAACGGGCGGTGCGGTTGGATCCAATTTAGGCAGGTTATTGCGTCTCGACTTCAAGAACATCATTTTATTGATAGCATGTGCCTCTGCGGGAGCAATGGCAGCCATTTTCAAGGCGCCAATTGCCGCTATCATTTTTGCCCTTGAAGTACTCATGCTCGATCTGACGCTTGCCGCACTGGTACCACTATTGATTGCTGCGGTTTCAGGCACCGTTACTTCCTATTTTTTCCTCGGTCAACAGGTTTTGTATCCTTTTGAAGTCACGACAAGCTATCAACTGGAAGAGATCCCTCTTTACATTTTATTCGGAATCGGTTGCGGTTTTGTTAGTCTGTATTTTTTCAGAACCTATACTTTTATCGAAAGGCAGTTTGAAAAACTGAATCACTGGTATATCAGGTGGGTGGTTGCAGCTGCTGTACTGGGCATAATCCTGTTCATATTTCCGGCACTTTACGGAGAAGGCTACCAGGTTATCAATTCGGGTCTTCATGGCAATTATTCATACCTTTTTAATAACTCTATTTTTTATGAATTCAGGGAAAATATATATGTTTTAATCACTGTCCTTTTTAGTGTTATACTGCTGAAAGTAATTGCTGCTTCGGTAACTTTTGGCGGAGGAGGGGTAGGTGGAATATTTGCGCCATCCCTGTTTATCGGATCAAATACCGGTATTCTATTCGCATTTCTCTTTAATCAATTAAATATCAAGCAAATTGCCAGTAGTAATTTTGCACTTATGGGTATGGCCGGATTGATTACGGGCGTTATCCATGCACCACTTACCGCCATCTTCCTTATTGCGGAAATCACCGGCGGCTATCAACTTTTTATCCCGCTTATGATTGTTGCCGCATTCTCCTATATTACCATCCGTCTCTTTGAGAAGAATTCTGTCTATACACACCAATTGGCCAAAAGGGGTGAACTTTTTACACACGATAAAGATAAAGTCGTACTTCTTTTAATGAATGTTCAGGACTTGCTGGAAACACAATTTCATACCGTCCATCAGGATGATTCCCTTCGTGATCTGGTTAAAGTGATACAGAAATCGAAGCGTAATGTATTTCCTGTTATTGATGATCATAACATACTTCAGGGTATCGTTCATCTGAACAATATACGACATGTGATTTTCCAGCCGGATATTTATGATACTACCTATGTAAGGAACCTGATGTATTTCCCGGAAAACTATGTGTCACCGGATGATAGTATGGAGGAAATTGTTCAGAAATTCCAGAGTAGCGGACATTATAACCTGCCCGTCTTAAAGGATGGAAAATATATTGGTTTCATCAGCAGAGCCAAAGTCCTATCAAAATACAGAAAGTTACTTAAGCATTTTTCTGAAGACTAATCCGATATTTACTGAAGTATCTCAATCCTCAATCCTCAATCCTCCATCCTCCATCCTCCATCCTCATACATCCCATCAACTGCTTCCTGCTTTCAATCCTGTCTTCGTCTGGATCCCGGATCTGTCTGAATACGCTAGCATATAAGATCGTGTTTGTTATCTCTTCAAAAGACTTCCACCCCACAAACCTGGATAAACGTTTGGCCTACCTATTCATAAATTTTTGTTGTTCGGCGTAATTTTAAGACGCCAGCATCGCGCCCCTGTGCGCGCGGCTGCTGGAGTTCGAAGGGCTGCGCTTC
>CAZYDB010000524.1:0-1739 GCA_964645995.1 uncultured Roseivirgaceae bacterium | reverse complement strand
CCTGTGTGCCGGAAGACTTTTGGAGAGATGATAGCCTTAGGACGGAGGATGGAGGATAGAGGATGGAGGAATGAGGCTTTCACAAAAACATTCAGGTATAAGATCCCGGCACCGAGGCCGGGAAGGTCTTGTTCTTTGAGCTGGGAAGGTTACGGAATTGCATCCGGGGTGAGGTTGGAGGCGCAGCAGGAGATCCAGCTGAAAACGGGAATGGAGGATCGAATGAAAATAGCTGTCCTCATTTAAACAGAATAAAAAGCTGAAAATTGATTTTGTTTTATTACCTTTGATGTACATAGCTGGTTGAACAAAACCCTGGCAATACCTCTCCCGAGTGAGCCGGGGTTTATTTTTTATGAAATGTTTCTTTATTGATCTAAAAAAGGCATGGATTGATATGGGATTCATACAGAATTATAAAGATAATAATTTTTCATTTTAAAGTATTATTAAAATGACTCAATCCATCTTCAGGATCAATCAGGATCATTCTTAAATACCCAGTTTTTTTCAACATTTTCCTTAGACCAATTCTTTGAAATCAGGACACATTATATTAAATTGAAGGATAAGCCTTATTGCTCTTTTTAATTTTTTACGTTTAACCATTTAAATTCAACCAGCATGAAAAAAATTCTAATTATTTTTCTATTTATGGCCCTGCTATTGTCAGCAAAAAGTATTAAGGGAAGTGTTTTAGGTAAGGAATGTTTATTGCCTATGAGCAATTGCGGATTGTATGGCTATCAAAGATTTGGTTATGCATGGCCAGTATCTGCATCACCTTACATCATGGATTGTGGTCCGGTTCAGGGAGAGCCCTGGGCGGGCTTTGAACAAAAACATCCTAATGGCTGTATGGGAATAAGTTTATCCAACCAGACGGCTTACATCATCGATAGCGGCGGATGGGGTGCGCTCATATATTTCGGGTGGACCATTGAGTTTGGTGGTGCAGGTTATACTATACCCATGCAGGGATCCGGACAATTTTATGTGGATTGCTGGACTGCCGGAAATGGTTGCTGGGAATATTAAAACAGTTTTTAATCTAAAATTATTTTACAATGAAACATTATATAATAGTCTATCTGTTTAACCTCGCAATATGTATTGCGGGATGTCAATCCGGATCAAATGAACAGAATGTTCTGATTCAGAATAAGACAATTCAATCCGATCTTGATAAAATTGGCGTTATTTTGACGCATGAAGAGCAGGAAAAAGTTAACGATTACTATAATACGGTTATAAAATATGGAGGCACCTGGTTAGGTATTGATAATAAAGAAGTTTTGAAAGAGATTTTATCGACCGATATCAATGAACTTGAATCCATGTTCAGGGATTTTGAGTTGTCGAATGAGTTTAATCAATTAAGATCGAATTTATCCGTTCAACTGGTTCAGGATATAAAATCAGCAAATAGTGAGGCGGAGATCATTGCGTTAAAGGAACATTACCGGCAAGACCTTGAATCGCTGTATCATGATTTAAAACAAAAAAGATAAAATTCATTTTAAATCGAAAGAGTATATAAGGATCAGGAGGCGATAATTATTTTATCGCCTCCTTTATAATGTGCCAGATGATAAATTCCTTTCTCATCCCTTATTTTATATCGAGTCCATAAAAAAAGGCAGTCACTTTTGATCGTAACTGCCTGATTTCTATTGAGCGGTAAACGAGACTCGAACTCGCGACCCTCAGCTTGGGAAGCTGATGCTCTACCAACTGAG
>CAZYDB010000523.1:0-1750 GCA_964645995.1 uncultured Roseivirgaceae bacterium | reverse complement strand
TTTTTTTAAGAGCCAGAGTACCTCATGGATAGATTTTGATAATGACCGGTTGGCTTGCCGGGTAGCCATGGATCGCATATATACCCTGGGGTGATCGATGGAGTTCATCCGGATGCGGTCACCGAGCAATGCTCCTCCGGATTTTCTCTTGGTGGGGTCTATGGATACAATAGCCAGGGTTTTTTTATCATGATCGGCAAGAAAACGGCGAACCAGCTCATCAACGACAGATGATTTGCCAGCGCCTCCCGTGCCGGTCACCCCAATTACCGGGGGTGGATCAATGGTATTTTCATCCCATCCATTTTCTTTAGTCAGTTTTTTAAAAGCCCGGAGGTCATTTTCGGCCATTGAGATCAACCGGGCGATCTGCCCATGATTTTCTTGTGACAGATTAACAGGATCTGATTCATATTTTGAAGAAATGGGATAATCGATTGCCTTCAATAGATCATTGATCATCCCCTGTAAGCCCATGGAACGTCCATCATCGGGGGCATAGATCCTGGCGATTCCTTTCTTTTGCAACTGGGTGATCTCATCCGGAAATATCGTGCCGCCTCCACCGCCAAAGATCCTGATATGGCCTGCTTTTTTGTCCTGAAGCAGGTCGTACATAAAAGTGAAATACTCCATATGACCACCCTGATAGGATGTTACAGCAATCGCATGGACATCTTCCTGGATGGCACAATTAACGATTTCGAGTACGGACCGGTTATGTCCGAGGTGGATCACTTCAGCACCGGAGGCTTGAAGGATACGTCTCATGATATTTATCGACACGTCATGTCCATCAAAAAGAGAGGCTGCCGTGATAATACGGATATTGTTTTTGGGTTTATATCGATTATCCACTGTATCCGGGTTTATGATGTTAACCTACTTGCCCCTTCCACGGTATTCTTTTCAACCATCTTTAAAAATACCCATTTTTTTCATGAAAAAGTAATTATTGGCACAGGCCCGGTACCTAACCGGATGATGGGGATCGGTTAATTATTCATATTTTTCTTTGTGCCGGCATATATATCATATTCCAGCAGCCGGCATTCGATATTGCTATTCATGAAAGGGATCTTTCTATTGGTGCGTAGTCCGATATGTTTCATTAACTGGAAGTTACCGGTAAATATATATCCCTTATATCCCTGGCATTGATTTTTGAAGAAATCGCCTATGCCTCGATATTGAGGGATCAGTTTTTCTTCTTCTCCCAGTCGCGATCCGTATGCGGGGTTCAGTAAGATAACGCCCGGTTGTTCAGGCATATTGATATTTTTAAAATCCTTCTTCTCAAACAGGATCCATTGGTCAACACCGGCCCCGATTGCATTCAACCGGGCTAGCCTGACTGCTTCCGGGTGATTATCAGAAGCAAATATAGTCTGGCCCTTTGGATCTTTGATATAAGTTTTCAGCTCCTGTTTCATTTTTTCATAAGTGTCAACCGGCGGATCAACGATATGCAGAAAACTGTAGTTTTTTCTGTACAGGCCCGGGTAGCGTCCGCCTGCTTTCATGGCAGCTTCGATAGCAAGGGTTCCGCTACCACACATAGGATTGACCAGCGGCATACCCGGATGCCAGATAATGGTATCAATTATTGCTGCAGCAAGTGATTCTGATAAAGGTGCTCGCCAGGAATGTTTTCTGTAGCCATGGCGGGCAAGGCTCTCACCGCTGGTGTCCAGGGATACCTGTAAATCATCATTATTCCAGTGTATGAAAAGGACTATCCCGTCTGTTT
>CAZYDB010000522.1:0-1754 GCA_964645995.1 uncultured Roseivirgaceae bacterium | reverse complement strand
TTTCAATGCACTCAGAAAAAGGGCTGAATTGCTCCTGAAATCATCTTTATTAGACCCATCGCCGATATGCAGATCGCTGAAAATAACCCAGCGGTCGTTGTCACCCAGTAAAAACTCCTGTGAGGTTTTGTATAATTCATCCAGATGTCTGAAAATGAGGCGATCGTTTTTAAATCCTGCCACCTGTTTTGGGATTGTTCAGGATAAATTTATGGTTATTCCCCCAATATACAGGTTACCTAAAGGTTAAGGGTTTGTTAAGGTTGCAGCAGGAGGGCCATGCCTGCCTACCGGGAACACTCCAGGATCGACTTGAGATCAGCAGGTGAATAATAAATTGATTTAAGTGTTTTATTATCCTGATCCCGGTAGATCATATATTTATCATTCACTTTTCTGTAATGACAGGGTGTATGCTCTTTTTCCTGATAGTAACGGACAGAGGCTTCGGCTTCTTTTTCCGTTTCACAGGCTTTACTCATATTACTCCGCTGAACCTCCCGGAACAATTGAACAAATTTCTCACCAAGACCAAATTCCAATACTGCCCCTGAGAGCACATATTGAATATCACAGAGAGCATCCGCAATCTCCACAATATCGTTGTTGTAAATGGCCTCTTTAAGTTCTTCTAATTCTTCACTGATTAGAGAAACCCTGAGTTCACATCGGTCTTTTGACGGAATAGCAGGGTTTGGCAATACAGGGTGCTGAAAGGTACGGTGAAATTCAGCCACCTGGTTCAAGGCATCAATTTTTTCCATTATTTAGCAGATCATCATATTTTTCCGGGTCACCCACGGGTAAATACCCATTGATTGGAAGAAGATAGGTTATCATTATATTCATACCCGTCCTGGTCGAAAAGCTTCATTTGCTCTGGGTCTGTAATTCGATTTTTTACAATATAGGATGTCATCATGCCCCTGGCCCTTTTTAAAAATATATGTACGGGTCTGTAGATGCCGTTTTTGTACTCCTTGAACGAAGGTTCGATTATTCTGATTTTCGATTGATCTGTACTTAGTGCGTTAAAATATTCTTTGGAAGCCAGGTTTATGATCGTACGATCTTCTTTAAATGCGCCAGCATTCATAATAGATCGGATAAGTTTGTCATTCCAGAACTCATAAAGGTTTTTAGATCTCCCGACTTTTAAGCCTGTCCCCATTTCAAGGCGGTAGGGCCTTATCAAGTCCAGCGGTTTGAGAACACCATGCAAACCGGAAAGTATGCGTACAATATCCTGGGCAAAAGTCAGATCCTCTTTAGAATATGACTGAGGATCCATACCGACAAATACATCCCCCCGGAATGCCAGAATCGCTGGTTTCGTACCCCCAGGGGAAAAATCAGGATCCCAATTCTGATAGCGTTCGTAATTTATCTCCGCAAGTTTTTCATTAATATTCATCAATTGCATCAATTCATTGACTTTAAGTTTCTTCAATTTCTCAATCAACTGCGCGGAGTCGTCCAGAAATTCAGGAATTGTTGACTCATCTGTTATTTCCTGGTGTTCAAAATCAAGCCTTTTTGCGGGTGACAATACAATAATCATAAGCTATACTACTTTTTATCAGGTTCAAAATTATAAAATACTGATCAAATACGGTCTAAACTCTGAAATTTTCGTCAGTATAAAATTATTAACACTTTTTCTTAAAAAAATGTTAATTATTTTACTACATTGGCGTCATAAAAAAATGCTTATTCTATGGATGTTCAAGATTCGACATTCAATCGAATGTCAA
>CAZYDB010000521.1:0-1774 GCA_964645995.1 uncultured Roseivirgaceae bacterium | reverse complement strand
AACCGGCATTTTTCATCCAGCTCAACCACCTTAACCAATCGCCGGTCATTAAAGTCAGCAACCGGCGGGTCATTAAAAGCTATATGGCCATTTTCACCTATTCCGATACAGGCCAGATCTACTCCGGCCTCCGTTAAAAGCTTTTCATACCGGCTGGTTTCTGCTTCCAGGTCTTCAGTATCACCCTGTAAAAAATGAACTTTCCCCGGTTTCACTTCATCAAGGATCCTTTCTTTCAGATACTTCCGGAAGCTGGCCGGATGCTGGTCCTTCATGCCCACATATTCATCCAGGTGAAAAACAGTTACTTTCGACCACTGGATAGTCTTTTTCTCTTTCAAGGCCTTCAAAAAAGTAAACTGTGAGGCCCCTGTCGCAAGAATGATCCGGGCCGTTCCTTTTCTTTCGATCAGGGATACGAGTTCCTTTTCGACAAAGCCGGCAGCCGCCTGTCCCATTTCATCAGTATCCCTGTAAACCTTACAGGTTAAATTATCGAAGCGTATCAGTTTATCTTCGGGTTGTTCCATAGTATAATAGATTATAGTATATCAATGACTGCAAACCAGGTGGTTATAAGCGAGAAAAGGATCACAGCGACCAGGCCGATGTTCATTTTAGTTCCTGCAACATGGCCACCCATCAGTTTTTTGTTCCTGATTAGCAGGAATACAGGAATGGCCACGGCGGGGAGTATCATGGCCTGAAATGCCTGTGACAGGACCATCATCGCCGGCGGGCGTTGTTCGATAAATTGCAAGCCAAAGGCAAAAAGCAAGCCTGCGCCACCAAGGATCCTGAACAGGGGTGACCGGATATTCCTTTCCCGTCCGGTGATATCGCAGATCAACCAGGGAGCTATCAGGATTATAGGGAATACAGTTGACAAACCGGCGCCGGCAATGCCGAGGATCAGGATGAAAGCGGCCGCTTTCCCGCCAATCGGTTCAAACAGTTGTATCATATCAATGGTATCATCCAGCTTGAGGCCCATCACATGCAAGGTCCCTGCTGACACGGCCATGATGATGCCACTTAAAACCAGCATTGTAGCGGCAGATACGAAAGCATCCTTCTTCTCTCCTTTCAAATCTTTTATCGTCCATCCCTTCTCCGTTACCACCGTGCTTCTTACAATAAAAACGGCAGCAGAACAGGTTGTCCCGGCCATCGCTGCAACCAGCCGGAACGCTCCCGGTTCATCAGGGACACTGGGAACCATTCCCCGGGCTATCTCCCCAAGGTCGGGTCTGACAAGAAAAAAAACAAGAATAAAACATAATCCCATCAGGATCACAAAAAAAGTAAGAAAGCGTTCAAAATACCTGTAATGTCCAAACCAAAGTAAGATATAGAGCATTACCGACAGGACGAGTGTAATATTGAAAGTATTGGCAGTACCCAGGCCCAGCAGTTTCCACCCTTCGGCCAGCAAATCGGTAACAATGCCCATCACACCCATAATAGCCAGCAATTCACCCACCACCAGGGCCAGCAGGATATAGATGGCGAGCAAAGAACCTGCCCTGAAGTGGTTTTTAATATTATGCAATGCCGTATTTCCTGTTACCAGTGTCACCTTACCATAGGCAACCATCAGCACGTAAGTAAATACGGCAGAAAGGATCAAGGCCCAGAAAAGGGTCATTCCGTATTCAGCGCCTGCCTTCGCCATGGTCGTAACACTCCCGGTGCCGATATTATAGCCTATCAGAAACAGGCCCGGCCCTACCACGGACAGGCCGATTAGTATCCTGGGCATGACTCCTTGTTT
>CAZYDB010000520.1:0-1803 GCA_964645995.1 uncultured Roseivirgaceae bacterium | reverse complement strand
CATGCCTGGTAACGGGTATATATGCCACCTCCCTCGGAACACAACATCTGCGTACGGAAGTAGATAAACCGGCATATATCAGAACGTTCCCTGAAATTCTTAGAGAAGCCGGCTACTTCACTTCCAACTATGGAAAGTCGGACTACAATTTCGATCCACAGGGAGTTTGGGAGTACTGGGAGCAGGACCTCTCCCCTTGGAGGCAGAGAAAAGCAGGGCAGCCCTTTTTCTCTTTCCTTAATATAGGAAGCACTCATGAGGGACCCGGTAACCACGAAGAAAGATACGAACAGGCTGTTGCAGACCTTCCTGACAGCCTTTTTCATGATCCCGACAATGCCCGGTTGCCTCCTTATTTTCCCGACACCCGCGAAATGCGCAGGATCTGGGCCCGGTATTATGACCTGATCACCGATATGGACAGGCAGGTAGGTCAGGTACTATCACAATTGAAGGCGGATGGCCTGATGGAAGAAACGATCATTTTTTTCTTTTCCGACCATGGATTCGGGCTTCCTCGCTATAAAAGATGGCTTTACAAAACCGGGCTTAATGTTCCCTTGATCGTCTATATCCCTGACAAATATCAGTCGATGGCCGGTTCTGAAGCAGCAACAGTCTCCGATCAATTACTAAGCTTTGTTGATTTTGCCCCAACGGTATTGAATCTGGCCGGGCTGGACATCCCGGAAAATATGCAGGGCAACAAATGGCTTGGAAAAACATCGGATCCGCCGAGGAACTACATCTATGGCGCGAGGAGCCGGGCCGATGATATGTATGAAGTATCCCGGGCGGTTCTTAGTAAAGACTACATCTATATCAGAAACTACCTGCCCCATCTTCCTTATATTCAGCCCGGGTTTATTTTCTCAGATGGAAAAAGCAGTTTCCGTGAATTAAGAAAAAGGTATCTGGCGAATGAGTTGAGTGAGGAACCTTTGAAGCTGTGGCAGTCAAAGCCGGCGGAAGAACTATATGACTTGCGCAATGACCCCTATGAATTAAACAACCTGGCAGAAAATACCAATTACCAGGAGATATGCGTTCATATGCATGCCAAGTTAAAGGAATGGATCATTGACACCAGGGATATCGGATTTCTTTTTGAGCCGGAGTACTGGCTTCGTGCCAAAGGGACCACTCCCTATGAAATGGCGGTGGACTCCTCCGCCTATTCCATAGAGAAGATCCTGGCCTCAGCAGAATTAGTAGGAAAAGGTACACTCCCGGAAATAATGAATGCTTTAAAAGACGACGACAGTGGTGTAAGGTTCTGGGGTGCAATTGCCCTGAGAAATGATCCTGAGATGGCCGGTCATGCAATCGACGAATTGCGATCTCTCTTGCAGGATGTTTCTCCCGTGGTGCAGATTGCTGCAGCCGAGGCTTTGTGCCATATTGATCATTGTGATGATGCCCTGCCTGTTCTTGCCCGGTGGGTTGATGACGACCTTCCTCCACTGGCATTATATGCAGCAAGAACACTGCAACTAATAGGTGATAAAGCATGTCCGCTCGTCCCGGTGATGAAAAAGGTACTGAACAAGAACATCAGAGACCCAAAGGCTGAAAGAACGTCAGCGTATTATAAGGATTTCAATTTCTCCGCTTTTACTGCCTGGGCGCTGGAAGTGGCACTGGTGAACTGTGGTGAGGATATACAGGTCAATGGTGGCAGGTAAAAATAGAGCAGGAATTTTGAAAGAATATCCAACATAAAAATGATAATCCTGTGCATAATTAACTTACCTGGAATTAATTATATACTGATCAATAAATCATTAAAACTATGAATATCAG
>CAZYDB010000519.1:0-1815 GCA_964645995.1 uncultured Roseivirgaceae bacterium | reverse complement strand
TGAAATACATCACCAGGTTAACCCCGATGAGCACCCCGATAAAATCGGGACGCTTAATCGGCCATTCGGGCTAATAACCTCTGGCCGTATCATCTCCTCTCGGGTCTGCTCCTCCCTCCATTTTATTATTGTTGATCATGAGGATTCCATCAACCCTTCCCATCGAGGGAGTTAGTTTAAGTTGGTGCCCCAATTCACCAAGTACATTTATTGTTTTCTGTGTAAAACGGCCGGTTTCATATACAGTGACATCCGGTTTCCATTGGTGATGAAAGCGAGGTGCTTCTACGGCTTCCTGCATGGAATGGTTGAATTCGGTCACATTCAAGAGGGTTTGAAAAACTGCTGTGATAATCTTCGATCCACCCGGAGAGCCCACCACCATGAATAATTCATTATTTCTTTCAACAATAGTAGGGGTCATTGAGCTCAGCATCCTCTTACCCGGTTCGATAGCGTTTGCCTCACCGCCGACCAGTCCGAACATATTGGGATATCCCGGCTTCACGCTGAAGTCATCCATTTCGTTATTGAGGAAAAACCCGGCTCCGCCAACCACCACCTTAGACCCATACCCACCATTCAGCGTTGTTGTTACCGCCACTGCATTACCTTTTGCATCGATAATGGAGAAATGGGTCGTTTCCGGGGATTCAGCCAAGATCGGGTCCCCGGCATATATTTCATCAGAAGGAGTTGCTTTTTCACTTTTAATACTCTCCATCCGTTTTCTGATATATTCATCACTGATCAGGCTATTGACCGGTACCGGATAAAAATCAGCATCGCCCAGGTGTTTGGCCCGGTCGGCAAAGACCCGTTTTTCCGCTTCGATCAGCAGGTGGGCATAATCAGCAGATTGCCAGCCCATTGTATTGACCGGAAATTTCTCCACCATCTTCAAAAGCTGGATCAGTGCTATCCCGCCGCTGGATGGCGGTCCCATGGAGATGATCGTATAGTCTTTATATCTTCCAGTTACCGGGTTGCGCCAGATGGCGGAATATTGCTTCAGGTCTTCCCTGGTGATGAGGCCATCACCCCTTTTCATTTCTTCAAGCAAAAGGCCGGCTGTTTTCCCTTCATAAAAACCGGCCCTTCCCTGATCCCGTATCCGTCGCAGCGTTGCCGCCAGATCCTTTATCCATATCGTATCACCGGCAAGCCATTGATCTTTCAGGATGAAAACAGGTGTTATCGTATTGGTCTCAAGGATAGCTTCCTGGTTTTTATTCAGGCCCTCAACTTCTTTTTGTGTTAGCGGGAAACCCTGTGAGGCCAGGTCTATCGCAGGCTGAACCAGCGCAGCCCATTCCAGTGATCCGTACATTTGATAGGCCTTGATCATGCCATCGACTGTCCCTGGTGTACCGCTGGCAAGATGTCCGCGGCGGCTGGCCTGATCGATCACGGCACCATCGTCATCCAGGTACATATTGCGGAAGGCATTTAACGGTGCCTTCTCACGAAAATCGAGAGAGGATGTTTGCCCATCTTCAAGTCTGACTACCATGAAACCGCCTCCACCAATATTGCCGGCAGCAGGATAAACTACGGCCAGGGTGAACTGAACGGCTATAGCCGCATCCACCGCATTGCCTCCCTGCCTGAGAATATCAACACCCACCTGAGAGGCTAAGGGATGGGCAGAGACGACCATAGCGCTGTCGGTGATCAGGCCAAGGGTCCCGGTGGAAGGGCCGCTGCAGCCGGCCAGGAGAAGAATTATTGGGCCAAATCCGGTAAAAAGGAGATTTTTAAACATTTATTATGATAATTAATGCGAAGGTAAGGGTCTGATTAAAAACTTTATGG
>CAZYDB010000518.1:1219-1825 GCA_964645995.1 uncultured Roseivirgaceae bacterium | reverse complement strand
TCACGAAAGCCATTGCTTATTTCGCCGCTCCCCGGATCCTTCCAACTTATCGGAGATACCGGAAAACCATGTTTGTCACCATCACGCTTGCTTAATTTACCGGTTCCTTCAGGTTTTAAGATCAGTGGTAAATGGGCAAACTCAGGCATGGTCGTTTCCCATTCAAAAAACTGATATAACAATACATGAAGGGGTGCTGAAGGAAGCCATTCCTCTCCTCTGATAACATGGGAGATCTTCATCTCATGATCATCTATTACGTTGGCGAGATGATAAGTAGGCATCCCGTCCGACTTCATCAGTATTTTATCATCTATGGAATCCGAAGAAACCTTTACCCAGCCTCTTATGCTATCCTTGAATGATATACCGGTATTCCCAGGTACTTTCAGCCGAATCACATAGGGGACATCCGCCTCCAAATGATGCTCTACTTCCCGTTGCGGCAGCGTAAGCGAATTCTTCATGGAGTTTCTCGTAACAGTATTATATTGAGGCATAACCACTCCCTTGTTCTTAAGCTTTTCCCGCATAGCGTCCAGCTCTTCAGGTGTATCAAAGGCATAATAGGCCTTTCCTTTTTCTACGAGTTCTTGTGCATAGGCC
>CAZYDB010000518.1:0-1209 GCA_964645995.1 uncultured Roseivirgaceae bacterium | reverse complement strand
GTAGAGTGCCTTCCTCTCCGACTGGCGATAAGGGCCGTAAGCCCCCCCCTGTTGCGGATCCTCATCCGGCGATATGCCAAGCCATGACAAAGAATCCGATATATATTTTTCGGCCCCTTTCACATAGCGTTTTTGATCAGTATCTTCTATTCTCAGAATAAACCGACCGTTATTTCTACGGGCAAACAAATAATTATATAAGGCTGTTCTTACACCACCAATATGCAACGGGCCGGTAGGACTTGGGGCGAAACGTACTCTCACTTGTTGACTCATCCTTCATTCATTTTAGTACAAAAATACAAATATTAGCCTTTCCGTCAGAACCGGCATGACATTAATCCCCGGAAGGATCATGTGCTGTAAATAAAGGAAACAAGCGAAATAACATTTCACGCTTCCTCCGGGATAAATTAATATGAACAATCGAACCGGGTTAAAACTTCATAGAAAAGGCTTTCCCTGCATTGACCTTGTAGATCTTTTTTCGTGAATCAATATCCTGAAAAACAGAAATGGTCCTTTCAGGCCTTGCATCGGTAATAAAGATCTGGCCGAAAGTATGCCCGGCTACCATATTCATGACCTTGGTGATCCGGTGTTCATCCAGTTTATCAAAAATATCATCCAGCAACAATATTGGTTTAAACCCGTTTTTCTCACGAACGGCATCGAATTGCGCCAGTTTTAATGCTACGATCATGGATTTCTGTTGCCCCTGAGAGCCAAACTTCTTTATGGAATAACCATCAATATCAATAGTGTAGTCATCACGGTGGATACCCAGGCTGGTCCTTCCCAATATAAGGTCTTTTTTATAGGATCTTTTTAGGTCTTTCTCAAAACTCCCTGAGGAGAGATCAGACTCATAATGAATATGTACCTGTTCCTTGCGATCTGATATATCATCATAATGTTCCTGTATCCGGGGAATGACCGATTTCATGAACTGCAATCTCTGATCATGGATCCTTCCTCCGAGATCAATGATTATCCGGTCGTATGGCTCCAGCCGGTCCGGATCAAACCGATGATGATCCTCCGTGTGTTTAAGCAATGAATTTCTCTGCCTCAGGGCATGATTATACCGGAGCAACATCTCAAGAAAGGTTCTATCCAATTGGGACATCACCCCATCAAAGTATCTGCGCCGGTTTTCATTACCACCCCTTATAATATCGGTGTCATTAGGAGATATCAATACTGAAG
>CAZYDB010000517.1:0-1837 GCA_964645995.1 uncultured Roseivirgaceae bacterium | reverse complement strand
AACCCAAAGAATTCAAAATTATTCCTCGTTTGGAATATCTGTTTTTATTATCAATTTATTTATACAATCATGTCATATATTGCAGATCAATCCAGGTATGAAAAACTTCCCTTCAAACGATGCGGGCAAAGCGGGGTCCGGCTACCCTTGATATCGCTTGGCTTATGGCATAACTTTGGCGGTGTCGATGTTTTTGAAAGCGGCAGGGAAATAGTTTTAAATGCTTTTGATCTGGGGATCACCCATTTTGATCTGGCAAACAATTACGGGCCGCCGGCAGGTTCGGCCGAAGAAAATTTCAGCAGGATATTGAACGCGGATCTGAAAGGTTATCGTGATGAATTGATCATCTCCACCAAGGCCGGCTATTATATGTGGCCCGGCCCGTATGGCGAGTGGGGATCAAAAAAATACCTGATCGCCAGTCTCGACCAGAGCTTAAAAAGAATGGGACTGGAATATATAGATATATTTTACTCGCACAGGCCGGATCCGGAAACCCCCTTTGAAGAGACGATGGAAACTCTGGACCAAATCAGAAGGCAGGGCAAGGCTCTCTATATTGGACTTTCAAACTATGATGCCAGGCAAACGCAGCAGGCGGTAGAAATTCTTGAATCGCTGGGTACACGCTGTCTTATCCATCAGCCAAAATATTCCATGCTGGAAAGGTGGGTGGAAAAAGATCTTCTTAACGTTCTGGAAGAAAAAGGCATAGGATGCATCCCCTTCTCTCCTTTGGCACAAGGCATGCTTACCGATAAATATATCCATGGAATACCTCAAGATTCGCGGGCAGCAAAATCGCATGGTTTCCTGCAGAAATCCGATATCACCCCGGAAATGATCAATAGAATTAAAAAACTGAATGCCGTGGCAAAAGACAGGGGGCAATCATTAGCACAAATGGCCATTGCCTGGCTATTAAAAGATGAAAGGATCACCTCTGTACTCATAGGAGCCAGCTCAACAGGTCAATTAAAGGAAAACCTGATAAGCGCCGGGAATATAGAATTTTCAGCTGAAGAATTACAAAAAATTGAAAACATATTAGCTGAATAGGTTGCCTGAAGAATTAAGAATACAAATACCTGATAAATGATATAATCTTTATCCTTCAGTATTTTTATAAAGCTAAGAAAAGTAATTCCTGATTTATATAATTTTTCAATTACTGGCATATTATGGTTCCAAAGGAAATTCTGAAAAAAACACTCCCTCTTCTGTCTGACGAAATATATCAAATACTATCTGAAAAAGGCAAACTCGTGGATCTGCCGGCACAACAAGTACTTTTAAAGGAAGGGTATTTTGTTAATGCATTACCCATCGTACTGGATGGTGTACTCAAAGTAACCAGAAAAGATGAAGATAAAGAGATCCTGTTATACTATATCAACAAGGGAGAAAGTTGCATAATGTCTTATTCCGCATGTATTTCAAATACTGCCAGCAAGGTTTTTGCTATTACGGAAACTCCTTCCCGTATAATGTTATTATCTGTTGAAACCCTGCATTTGCTTGTCGATAAGCATCCGGCCTTTAACCGGTATCTTAACAGCCTTTACCAGCACCGGTATGAGGAGTTAATTGACGCTATCGATCAACTGGTATTTATGAAATTTGATGAACGATTAATGCAGTACCTTTTCGAAAAATCAGAAAAGCTGGGTACTAAAACTTTAAAAATCACCCATCAGGAAATAGCGGGAGATACGGGAACCGTCCGTGAAGTAGTGTCCAGAGCACTAAAAAAACTGGAAAAGGAAGGAAGACTTATCTTAACCAGGAATGAAATAAAAATTCTTTTGCCTCTGTAACAAAAGTTACTGACATT
>CAZYDB010000516.1:0-1859 GCA_964645995.1 uncultured Roseivirgaceae bacterium | reverse complement strand
GGGACCTTCGCATGGCGGTATATGCAGCCATGATCTACCGGATGGATGCAGGGATCGGTCGGGTAATCGAACAATTAAAGCAAGCTGAAAAATTAGATAATACACTGATCATGTTTCTTTCCGATAACGGCGGTTGTCATGAACCGATCTATCTATGGGATCTTGTATATGACCGCAGCGGGCCTATCGGTTCTGAAAAGTCCTTTGACGCGTACGGCTTTCCCTGGGCCAACGCCAGCAATACCCCTTTCAGGCTTTTTAAACACTGGACGATGGAAGGGGGCATATCCACTCCTTTTATTGCCCATTGGCCTGATAAGATCGGTAAAAACATGCTTGACCTTCAAAATACGGGACATATCATTGACATCATGGCCACTTGCGTCGATTTAGCAGGAGCGGACTACCCCGTCACTTTCAATGAAAAGCCGGTAATCCCCATGGAAGGCAAGAGCCTGATACCGGTCTTTGATGGTCACGATATGGACATCGAAAGGCTCCTGTATTGGGAGCATGAAGGCAACAAGGCAGTAAGAAAAGGTCCCTGGAAGCTGGTTTTCACAAAAGAAAAAGCTGGTTTGCCTTATAATAAATGGGAATTATATAACCTTGTGAGTGACAGGACTGAAATGCAGGATCTGTCCCATGAAGAGCCCCTCATCTTTCAGGACCTGATAAATGCCTATGATGCCTGGGCGGATAAAGTTAGCGCCTATGATTTTTGATTTTTTTTGATTAAGACTTACCTATGAAAAACGTGACAAAAAAATATTGGATCATACCTTTCATTCTGATAATTTTTATTTCTTGTGAAGAACCGGCAACTGACCGGCCGGACAGCGCTGGTCCCGTGAATAATTTTGATGAGCTATCCACGCATTTTGCCACTCCCCCGATCGATTACAGCACAGCTCCTTTCTGGGTATGGAACGACCGTATCACCAGGGAAAAGATCGACCGTCAGCTGGCTGAATACAAAGAACGCGGTATGCATATGGTCTTCATTCATCCCCGGCCCGGCCTGATCACCGAATACTTGTCCGGGGAATGGTTTGAGCTGACAAAGTACGCTGCGGGGAAGGCAAAGGATCTTGATATGAAAATATGGTTATACGATGAGAATTCCTTCCCCAGCGGTTTCGCCGGCGGACATGTACCTGCCATGATGCCTGAATCCTATAACCAGGGATCCGGCCTTACCTTGCATAAAAAAGATATTTTATCAGATAAAGATAAGGGCAGGTATTTTCTGATCATTAAAAAGATCGGGGATCAGTTCGCCAATATAACCCACGGAATTGAAAATTATTACGGCCAGCCCGGCGAATACTTCGCATTCTCGAAATGGTATTACCCTGAAAATGAAGCCTGGTTTGGCGGATGGTCTTATGTCGACCTTCTGGTGGAAGGTGTCACAGAAAAATTCATCAAGCTGACCATGCGCGGCTATGAAAAAACCCTTGCTGAGGACCTCGGCTCTCTTGTTCCAGGCATTTTCACCGATGAACCTAATATTAATCTGCGGGGAAGCACTGATAACACGATCCGCTGGACGCCCTCCCTCTTCGATAAATTCGAAGAAACCTACGGATACCAATTGCAGATCTACCTGCCTTGTCTTTTTGAAGCTATCGTAGATTACCGGAATGTCCGCTATGATTATTATGCCCTTCTGCTCGATCTTTTTATCGACAGGTGGGCCAAACCCTGGAATGCCTATACCGACTCCATGAGCCTTGCCTGGACCGGCCATTATTGGGAACACGGCTGGCCCAATCCTAAGCACGGAGGAGATAATATGGCCATGTATGCCTGGCAACAGATACCCGGTATCGAGATGCTGTTTAATACGGAATCCG
>CAZYDB010000515.1:0-1891 GCA_964645995.1 uncultured Roseivirgaceae bacterium | reverse complement strand
AATTCTTTCTGATAAAAATTTTCATAGTAGTACGGTTTTTAAAAAGTTAATTCAAAAAATTCAAGCTATTGATAATCGGTTTTTATAAAAATAAAGATTTCTTCCCTGATAACAAATCAATTTATATTTTCTTGGACTGGTCACCAATTTAAAGTTTTTTCCTGATCATTAAATGTTAAAATCCATTATTTTTAGTTCCATTTCTTTCAGGAAATAAATTTTAAACAAGAAACATGATAAAAGAAAAAATAAAAGTGATCGTAATCGGCTGTGGCAATATGGGATCTTCCCATGCCCGCGCCTACCATCATTTACCTGCATTTCACCTGGCCGGTCTGGTCGACCGCAATACAGGAAACCGGGAAAAGTTATCTGACGAACTCGGAGGCATCGAGCAGTTCGATGATTATGATACAGCACTTGCTGCCGTTAATCCTGGGGCAGTTTGCATCTGTACTTATCCCGATACCCATGCCGGTTATGCAACAAAGGCCATGCTGGCCGGAGCCCATGTATTTGTCGAGAAACCTATTGCGCTACGGGTAGAAGAGGCTGAAAAGCTGATAAGGCTTTCTGAAGAAAAGGGCAAAAAACTGGTTGTCGGTTATATCCTCCGGGTACATCCGGGCTGGAAGAAATTTACGGAGATCGCACAAACGCTTGGCAAACCCCTTGTTATGCGCATGAACCTTAACCAGCAGAGCAGCGGTAAAACATGGCATACTCATCTTAAACTGATGGATTCGATGTCACCTATCGTCGACTGTGGTGTTCATTATGTAGATATCATGTGTCAAATGACCCGTTCCCGGCCGGTACGGGTGAGCGCGATAGGGGCGCGGCTTACTGACCAGGTGAAGCCGGACATGTATAATTACGGGCAACTACAGGTAACTTTTGAAGACAGGTCCGTTGGCTGGTACGAAGCCGGCTGGGGGCCGATGATGAGCGAGGTAGCTTATTTTGTAAAGGATGTGATCGGACCGGCAGGAAGCGTCCATATCATGGATGCCGATAAAACAGGATCGGACGAAATCGATTCACATACACAGACTAACCGGCTGAAGATACACTATGCCTCCAGGGATAACAATGGTCAATTTACGAGGGCCGATGAGATCATCAACACTGAAGATGAACCGGATCACCAGGGACTTTGTAACCTGGAGCAAGCGTTTTTCGGTGATACAATCATAAAGGACATCGACCTGCGGCAACATCAGCAGGATGCAATAAACAGCCTTCGGATTGTACTCGCGGCAGATGAATCTTACAAATCAGGGAAAACCGTCGAATTATTGTAAAAGGCATGATCATCGCCTGAAATAATGGCAGGCAAACGGATTTTGGAAAATATTAAACAACCCCCCGATTGGTTTTTGAAAGCTCACTGATATGCTGCTGATTCTGCCGCAACTGACTTTTAATTAACGTATGCTCAAGATCTGTATAATCCTCACGGCTGAGTATCCGCTTATAGATCTGATTGATCTCCTTTTCCCGGTTAATGCAATAATCAAACAACAATTGTTCCTTATCATCCAGAAGCAGGTGGTTGATCTCGATCTTGACCTTATCCAGTTCTACATTGACTCTTTCCTTAAGTATTTTTTGATATTCCGGCGGGTCAAGGTCATATAAGTGTGCTATTTCTTTAATATACACCTCTTTACCTGAAGCCATCTCCTGCATTTGATCCTTTAGCAGCCGGGTGGTGGCCCGCTCAGCAGCCATCGTATAAATCTGCTGAGCGGTGTACAATTTATCAATCAAACCCATGTATTCAGGATTAATTTTTTCGATATCCATAATCTCTCCTTCCTAATTTATAATGTATTATTTAGGGTTTCCTGAAAAAGTCTCACCTTTGATAAGTTGATACTTGCAAAAT
>CAZYDB010000514.1:0-1933 GCA_964645995.1 uncultured Roseivirgaceae bacterium | reverse complement strand
AGGCCTACCAAAGGCAGGCAGGCGCCCTGAAGGGCCGATTAAGCGTTCCGATAAAATCGGGGCGCTTATCAGGGGTTAACCTCGTTGCGTAACTACCTGATTATAAGTATTTTAAATTGTAAAGACGGTTTGTTTTGAGAATAGTTTATGAATAATCGGGGTTAATGGTGATTGTTTTGCACGCCTTCACGGGATAACGGCCGGCCGGATGAGGAGTGAACGGCCCGGTAGTCGGGTAAACCTGGAGCCGGAACAGCTTAATGGTGAGTGATTTACGCTGCCGGGAACCACCACTCTGTTTGATAAGACACCCTCCTGCGGTTGGTAAGGGAGTTATGTGCTTATCCTGTTTTCGGGACCATTACATTCAATGGGTTTACCAGGTTCCTTTGATCAGGAGACTAATAGGTTGCTAAGTCCCGGATTACTTGATGTTTTCCTTTGAAAAGGCAAATTAAGGGAGAGAAAGCCGGATGCATAAACCCGATTTATTACAATCGGTCCTTTCCATGCTCTATCCATGAGATAACCTGGCTTTTGAAGTTTTCTGACTTTGTCAGGAAGTAACCGGCCCATAGGATAATCCACGTCGCTGCCAGGATGAGAGCAAAAAACAGACCGCTGGCTTCAGTTTTTACTTCAATAAAAATGAATACAACCGTGAGGAGGGTTATTCCAATGGTATTGAACACGATGGCTTGCCTGATGTTCATTTCAATGATTCCGGATAAAAAATTCCAGCTCCTGAGCCGGTCGTGCAGGATGCATTTGCCGGATTCCGGGATTAAAATATCCATTACCAGCGACATGCCTAATTTTACGGTGATGAGATTGCCGTTTTCGGAATACGGGTAACCGTATTTAGCCAGTTTTTCCAATAATAAATCTTTCATAAGTCGGGATTTTTAAGTTAAGCAGGTTTTATGTTTAAAACCAATAAATATATACAATGAAAAAATTATTTTCCGGTGGGATAAAAACCAGCATTCCCCACATGGCCGTAACGGCAACAGCCATGATCCGGAGGGGATGCGCGCGTTGGGAAACCCAATGCCGCCCGGAAGGCCAGGAAGGTACCGATGATTGTTACGGGTAAGGATCAGCGGGTTGTTATTTATCAGTTTGTCAATGACATCCAGTAAGTCTTCAGAAAAGTACCGGGGGACATGACCGGCAGATCAGTATCCTTGAAATCCTTTCTGTTCCGGGTAATGATCACATCGATCCTTTTATAATCGGCCGCCGTATGAAACTGAAGGGCATCGCCGAATTCACTGAAATCCGAATCCAATGCTTTCATTACGGCTTCTTCATCTACCTTGAGCAGATTAAGAAAGTTTTGTAGTTCTTTGAGAACAGTGATGGTCCTGCCCTTGCTGATCCGTTGCCGCAATAAATAGAACAGGTCAATAAAACAATGTGCCGAGGTGTTCCCGTTGATCTTGCCGTTCTCAATCAGGACAAATATTTTTTCCGCTTCCTCAGCGTATGGTTTTCTTTCGGCGAGGTAATCGATGATCACATCGATATCCAGGTATATATCCATATTTTTTTATTTTTTTTGTTGAGATCTAAAAAAAAATATTTTTTTATTTTTCTTTGAATTTAAGCACACCTTTCAGTGCATTGAGCCTGGGCGATACTTTCAGTTCTGAATCCTCCTCACCGGCAGTAAGTATCCTGAAATAGCTCTCCACCAGGCCGGAAAGGCTTATTCCCTGTTCTTTTGCATACAATTTTGCCTTTTTGATAAGATCTTTTTTAATACTGAGTGTAAGTTTTGTTTCCATGGTACGCTGATTTCTTATTCCAAGGTAATAAATATTCTAACAAATTACGTATGAATTACAGAGTTTTTATACGTATAAATTGAACATTATACGTATAAAACCGGAAGATTTCCTACGTACGGAAAGTGAAGCCGGTATGGGAG
>CAZYDB010000513.1:0-1947 GCA_964645995.1 uncultured Roseivirgaceae bacterium | reverse complement strand
AATGAATAAACAGAACCGCTAGCAGTGTTGTACGTATCCTGGAGTTGGAAATCATGACAGTTATGTTAAGTATCTTTCAAATGCAGCATGATGCCTTGATCGGCAATCTTTCAATAATCCATATTGCAGTAATCCGTACTCCCTAAAACAAGCAGTCGAAATAACGCAGATTTACGATGAATCCCTTTAACTGTCCATTGAAAGATTAATGATAATTTATCCGATAATCTTATAAATTATATGTGAAGGACCGGTCCAGGGATAATATTTTATCGGGCAATCAATTATTAAGCTTATCAAGGACTTCCATAACCTCCCTGACATGACCTTCGGAAGTTTTCAAAAGTTCTTTTTCTGCATCATTCAATTTTAACTCTATAACTTTCTCAATCCCATTCTTACCCAATATCACAGGTGCTCCGAGGTAACAGTTATCAATACCATATTCCCCTTCCAGTTTCACACATACAGGGAAGATCCTCTTCTGATCCCTGACAATAGCCTCAGCCATCTGAGCAGCGGCGGCTCCGGGAGCATACCAGGCAGAGGTACCCATGAGTTTTACAAGTTCCCCCCCTCCTTTCTTGGTTCTTTCAACGATCTGATCCAGCTTATCTTTGTCGATCATATCTTCCAGTGGAATTCCGGCTACCGTCGAGAACCTGGGTAGTGGCACCATGGTGTCGCCATGGCCGCCCATCAACATGGCCTGTATATCCTTGGGAGATACATCCAGGGCTTCCGCTATAAAAGCCCTGAAACGGGCTGTATCAAGAATACCGGCCATGCCCATCACCTTTGTCCTGGGTTTCCTGGAAACAAGGTGTGCCTGATAGGTCATCACATCCAGGGGGTTTGACACGACAATAATGATCGCATTGGGAGAATGATCGATAACATTCTTGGTTACTGTCTTAACGATCCCGGCATTTGTCTGGATAAGATCATCCCGGCTCATACCAGGCTTACGTGGCAATCCCGAGGTGATGATCACCACTTCAGACCCCTCCGTCTTACTGTAATCATTAGTAACACCAATGGTTCTGGTATCATAAAGGTTTACCGGTGCTTTCTGCCAGATATCAAGACCTTTCCCTTCAGCCAGCCCTTCTTTTATATCAACTAATACTACTTCGTTGGCAATTTCGCGGTAAGCCAATACATCGGCACAGGTAGCGCCAACATTTCCGGCTCCAACTACTGTTATTTTCATGATTCAGGTTGTTTATGTGTTAAAAAAAACAATTATTTAAACAATATTAAAGTTAGCCAATTGAAGCTAATAAGTAAACATTTCATGCGTGAATTACAACAGAAATATCACATTCGATTTATTTCTGATAAGCATCGGACAGGTTAAAGAAGCCCAGTGACGACCGGTATGTCTTGAAAATACTCTGATTGAATTCATTATATAATTCCGCCAGGGATGTCATCATTTTGGCTTTGACCCTCGCCCTCCGGTCAAATACCTCCATGATATTTACTTTGGGAAGCACATATAATTCACTGACTTCACTGATCACTATGGCAGTATATACCCTCACGCTATTTTCAATAAGTGCATTATGCCCGAAATAACCACCTGACTTAAGCACCTGCAGTACTTCAAAGCTTTTATTAATATCAATATTCAAGGTAACTTTGCCGCTTTTTACAATATAAATGGCATTGCTTGGATCATTCCTGAAAAACACCGCTTCTTCAATCGTATACTCTCTCAAATATAAATGGGGAAGGAAGAGGGCCATTTCTTCATAGTTCAACCGTTCGAAAGGCTTAACTTTCGACAACATCCGGAACAGGTTCAATTCCTTAATACTGTATGATTTTTTGAAAGGATTGATCATCAAAATGGCTGATATATGATTTTTAAAATATCCCTTGTTTCCTCCGCTACTTTATATCGCTCATCGATTCGGTGTCCGACAACCCATACCACTGACC
>CAZYDB010000512.1:0-1954 GCA_964645995.1 uncultured Roseivirgaceae bacterium | reverse complement strand
TTCTCTACTTTTCTACTCTTCGTTGATTTTATTTGTTTAAAAACATGTAATTTAACAATCTTTTACCGGACATGGTATGGGCCCTCTTTTTGGAAGGCTTCTTTTTTTTGGTTTTGATGCGGAACATCCAAAAATTGCCAACGTTAAATACAACAGAATTACGAATGGTATGATATATTTTCTTTTCAACCGAAATAAATATTTCATAATTTACAAATATAATGATAAAAACAGGCATTAACCTATAAAAACGGACGGTAACATGGAAAATAAAAAGGTAGGCAAGGCAGAACAGATCCTCAGGGATCTCGGAAAAACCATCGATGAGTTAATACAAAAAGCCAGTGGCTCCAGCGGGGATATGAAATCAGAAATGAAAAAACGCATCGATGAATTAAAGAAAGACCGTGATACCCTGGAAAAAGATCTTAACCGGTTCAAGGATGAACATAATGAGGATTTTGAAAGGCTTGAAAATTCCGTACAAAAAGCAGCTGATGAGATCAAGGAAACCTTACAGAAGTTTTTCAGGAAAAGAGAAGAAAATAAATAATCCTTTCAAAAGGAATTAAGCCCTTTAATATTCTGAAGTTCGAATTCAAAATCTATTTCAAAACAATTGGTGAACCTTGATTTCAGGACCTGCTTCAGGTGGTCCGGCTTATCCGCATAAAAAATGAACGCCCCGCCGCCGCCTGCACCACAGATCTTCCCACCCATAGCCCCATTCGTCATCGCGAAATTATACATCTGGTCGAGAAGAGGAGTGGTACTGGAGGGCGCCAGTTTTTTCTGTGCCTCCCAATTTCGGGAGGAAAGCGCAGCACAACCCTTAATATCGCCTTTTATAAGCTTTTGCGGAAATTCTTTACCACAAAAAGCAAGTTCATCAATCGCTTCCTGACCATTTTGGGTTTTATAGTTCTTATACACTTCCTCAACGGCCAGTTGCGCATTCCTGGACTCTCCCGTATGTATCAGGATCAGATGCTCCCTCAGTAACTGAAGCACTTCGTCAGAAAAATCATAGGCCATTGATCTGGCATAATCCTCACCAAATTCATAACAATTGACCCCTCCATGCACGATAGCGTACTGATCCTGCCGGCCGATGAACCATTCCAGCTCTTTGTTTTCAAGGTTAAAAAGGTCTTCACTAATTGCCGCCAGACTTTTAGGCTCTGCATTATAAGATTTGGCCCTAAGCATCTCAAGTAATTTAACGGCCGTTGAGGTACTGAGCCCACTACCCCTGGGATAACCTGAAAAATTAAATTGCCCGCCTTTATACTCTATCAAAGGACGGATAGCCGCATTCGACACGTATCCCTTTTTGCCATCCATAATGTAAGGAACATCTGTCCAACCACCGGCAAAATCTATTCGTAATGGCGCCTTTAAAGAGAAATTGATCTTATTTATGATCTTTGAAGTACTCATGGGGATCAGCTCATCAGGGACAACGCGCGACACCAACTCCAGCTTTACACCATACTCATCACATAATTTTTGCTTCGCCCCTATTGCATTATCATCATCATTGAGAACAAAAACATCCGGCTTTAATAACCTGATTTTTTCATAGAAATCGATCTTTCCTTCCCGTATTTCTTCATCATTTAAAACCACATAATCAACATCCTGCAAAGCTGCGATCAGATATAATCTGTTATTCTCCGGATTTACCGGCCTGTCGGGACCTTTCAGTTTCTGCACGGTAATATCCCGCCCTATGCCAACCACGATAATGTCCCCAAACGATTTACATTGACTGAAAAAAACTGCATGCCCGGATTGAAGGATATCAAAACAACCCGAACAAAAAACAATTTTCCTGTCCTGGTTTTTTAATCTTAGCGCAGGCAGGTTATCCTCCCACAGAACCTTTGCTCTGATGTTCTCAATCATAATCGATCAATTAAATCCTTTCCAGTACTTTCCCAATCAAACTATC
>CAZYDB010000511.1:0-1988 GCA_964645995.1 uncultured Roseivirgaceae bacterium | reverse complement strand
CTCTCCAAAGTATTCAAGGATAGCGCCGGTACCACCTTTCACCGTAAGAATACCGGCCACTTTCAAAATTACGTCCTTGGCAGAAGTCCACCCGTTTAAACTGCCGGTAAGCTTAACGCCAATTATTTTGGGAAACTTAAGCTCCCAGGGCATTCCGGCCATTACATCAACCGCATCGGCACCTCCCACACCAATGGCGATCATTCCTAAACCACCGGCATTGACCGTGTGGGAATCTGTGCCGATCATCATGCCGCCGGGAAAAGCATAGTTTTCAAGGACAACCTGGTGGATGATGCCTGCGCCTGGCTTCCAGAAACCAATCCCGTACTTTCTGGAAACGGATTCAAGAAAATCAAAGACCTCCTTGCTGGCATTAAGCGAATATTTGAGGTCAGTCCTGGCGCCATCCCTGGCAAGGATCAGGTGATCACAATGGACGGTGGAAGGAACAGCAGCCCTGTCCTTGCCTGCCTGCATGAACTGAAGCAGCGCCATCTGCGCGGTGGCATCCTGCATGGCTACCCGGTCAGGAGCAAAATTAACATATGACTCTCCTCGGTTATATGTCTCCGACGGAAGCCCGTTAAATAAATGAGAATACAGTATCTTCTCGGTAAGGGTCAAGGGCTTGTTTAAAGTCTTTTTTGCTGCTTCTATACGCTCACTCATTCGGGCATATACAGCACTGATCATATCAATATCAAAGGCCATAAATATTATTTTAGTTTAAAATCAGGGTAACAAATTTATAAAATCAATTTTTGATATTATACACATTTAGCAAAACACTTGAAATTAACAATGTGTTTTCCTTTTAAATTCATTTATACATTGAAACGTGATTGACAATTTGTATTTTGTGGATATATATAAATTATTATTTAGAATATTTCTAAATTGCGACCTTAAAATATTTTCTTTTAGGGGATGTGTTTAAATATATAAATTATGAAACCATTTTTGTGGATGAATTTTTCCGTGGAGCCATCAATGCTCCCTTTATTTGGAAATTTCATCAGTTGTTATAGTTTTGCGCGAAGAATTAACTTCTTAACATCTTACAAAATATGCCTGAGGACATAAGAAGCCTGGTCATAAAATCAAGACAGGGGTACTTAGCAATAGCATACATTGCGTTAAATTTAATATCTTTCAATCTATTTTCACAGTCACAGGATTCAGTTCAGGATGCGGACACACTTGCATCAAAGAATGCCCAGGTAACACCCGATGACGGGATCCCTGTTGATCCGGGGATCATTGATCAGGGGCAGACCTTATTCAAAAACAACTGCGCGGTATGTCATGCCATCGATCAGCAACTGGTAGGCCCGGCACTTGCCGGCGTTTACGAAAGACAATCCCTGCCCTGGCTGCAGGCATTCATAAAAAACTCCCAGAAGGTTATACAAAGTGGCGATGATTACGCTGTTAAGCTCTATGATCAATACAACAAGACGGAAATGCCCTCTTTTGATTTTAGTGATGATGAGGTTTTATCCGTTCTCGCCTATATTAAAGATCAAACCCTTAATCCGTCCCAGCAGACGGCAGAGGTTGCCTCTGGCGGGAGCGGGGAAGCTGCCCCTACTGCCGGAACTACTATCTCAACGGGTTTCCTCATCACGGTGATGATTGCTTTGGTGGTGGTGCTGGTGCTGATCCTGGTAGTTATGATCATGCTGGTTACCACTCTCACCAAATATCTTCGGCAGCGGGAAGGCCTTGATGAGTCTGAAAAAGAGGTCATATTACAGCGTTTCAGCTTCAATTCCTTTGTGAGAAGTCCGGCTTTTGTATTTGGCGTCACCTTCATTTTTGTAGCGATAATGCTGAAGTCGGTGATCGATGGACTGTATCATATAGGTGTGCAGCAGGATTATCAACCTGTTCAGCCCATTGCCTATTCGCATAAATTACATGCAGGCGATTATGCCATTCCCTGTGAATACTGTCATACCGGTGTTATGGATAGCAAGAATGCC
>CAZYDB010000510.1:0-2014 GCA_964645995.1 uncultured Roseivirgaceae bacterium | reverse complement strand
AACATGGTTTTCCGGTATTTCCGATAAGTTGGAAGGATCCGGGGAGCGGCGAAATAAGCAATGGCTTTCGTGAGAAAGGATACCTGCCTGACGCCCTTATTAATTTTCTTGCATTATTGGGATGGAACCCAGGGGGGGAGCAGGAAATATTTTCGCTGAAAGAACTGGAGCATGATTTCTCACTGGAGAAAGTAAACAAGGGCGGAGCTAAATTTGATATAGAAAAGGCCCGGTGGATCAATCAGCAATTTCTCAAAGCCGAACCACCGGAAAAACTGGGAGGTTATCTTATGAAGGACCTTGAAAACAGAAAAAATATTAAAAATATTGATCGGCACATCATTAACAGGATCGCCTATGAGTTTCGTGAAAGGATCACCTTCCATGGCGAATTATATGAAAAAGCAAAATATTTTTTTGAAAGGCCTGATCAATATGATGAAAAAACAGTCAGGAAAAAATGGAACCGGGAAACCGCTGAAACGCTTGAGGAATATGCCAGGGCATTAACAACTGTTAATGATAAACTTGAGGCTGATCAGGCCAAGAGCATTTTAATGGAGATTCTTGATAAACGGGGAATTGGCATGGGCAGGATCATGCAGATATTACGTGTTGTGGTTACCGGTGAAAGCGGTGGCATAGACCTGATGGTGACGCTGGAGATCTTAGGCGCTCACGAGGTTGCGGAAAGAATTTTAGAGGCTTTAAAGGATATTCCTGTTAGCAACGGTTAAATCTGAGAAATGGCAAAGCGAAAATACCGGAAGAAAAAGAAAGAAGTAAACCTGAAGGTCAATCCTGAATTGTCAGGTTTCGATATAAAGATCAATCCATTTGGCGAAATTCAGTCTAATTATAAAGTCGACGAGATCAACCAATTCCTTAATCGTAACCTGGAGGATAAAAAACTAAATCAAAAGGAAAAAAAGTCAGGAAAACAGGAAAAGAAGAAAGATAAGGAGTGAATTTTTTCCGGACCATATCAACCGCTTAATTGCTGACCACCCTCTGGTGAATGTTTTGTTTTGCGGGCACAGTCAATAGTGCAAACATACAATTTTAGTCCAGGTCGATCCATTGCACAATTAAACGTGTAGACGCGTTAGCTTTAAGACCACGGGCGAAAGGAAGAAAAACACTGTATTTTTTCTATTTCCGGATATCTTTTAGCTCCGGTGTCCGGGCGATCATCCGGTTAAAATACTCAGCAAAAGCAGCATCCGTTCCGGGTTTCTGGTTGATATAATAATGTTCCTGATGTTTCGGTTCGGGATGCCAGCGGCAGCCTTTTTCCGGATCGAATTCCAGCCAGCCTCTGCCGGGATCGCTGAGAAGATCTCCGGCACCTTCCACTGCAAAATACACGGTAACCAGATCCCAGCTGGGCCGCTGATCATCCAGCGTTTGCTGATTATAATTCCAGAGCCAGTCGCGGTAGGCTGTCCTGACAATATTTCCCGGAGGGGTGGTTTTGAGTGATTTGCCAGTCATTAACAGCGCACCACCATTCACAAAAAAAACCGGTGAAGGGAATTTTTCGACCAAATATTTCGTATAAGGGGTGGTATTATTAAAGAAAAAGTTCCAGTCTTTGGTGTAGTGTTGTTCAGGATTAGCCGCTCCAAGAGCCCCCAGCGCCACCCACCTTTTGATCTTTTGTTCCACCAGTTCAGCGCCGCTGAAGGGTGAGATATCATCCGGGCCGGAAGTAAGTAAATCATAAAGCCCTTTGGTATGACCAACGGTTATATAGGTAATGCTGCTGTCTTCTTCGCCTATCAGGATCCGGCGATTAAGGCGGGTCTGTTCTTCCGCGTCCCGGTTATGAATCATGGTATTGTGAAAGGCGGCCGTATCACGGGCCAGTTTTTCTGCAGTCATTTTATCCACCGGGTCACCTACCTCATCATCATGATTTGCGCCTACCGGGATATATCCACGGCCATAATAGGCATTGATGGCTTCAACCACAGCGGCCCCATAGGGTACCCTGCCGGAACTGTAAACACAT
>CAZYDB010000509.1:0-2046 GCA_964645995.1 uncultured Roseivirgaceae bacterium | reverse complement strand
TTTCTGTCTGTTATATTAATGATCGATCCAACCATACGTATCGGCTTGTGATTATGATTCAATACTGCCTTGCCGGAATCGTAGAACCATTTATAAGTGCCATCCTTCTTGCGGATCCTGTACTCTGTTTTAAAAGGAGTTCCTTTTTCAATATGATTTTCTACGGCTTTTTTCAATACCTCAACATCGGCAGGGTGAACAAAATCATAAAACTTTTCGATGTCGACATCGGTCATCTCATCTTCATCATATCCAAGCATTTGTTTCCACCGGGGGGCATGGTAGATGGTGTTGTTTTTAATGTCCCAATCCCAAAGCCCTGCATTGGATCCGGTGATGGCCAGTTCATATCTTTCCTGGCTTTCTTTTAACCTTTGGGTGATTGTAGTGAGCTCCTTCTGTTGGTCACGGAGCTCTTCCTCTGAAAGAAAATTGGTCCGGATAAGATAATAGGCTATATAAATAGTGCCGAATAATGCCACAGTGAAGTTGGTAACGGTAAAAATAAATACTTCTTTTTCTGTAAGGTTTCCCCGTGGAATAATTGAGAAATCGGTAGCATAATCGATATGAAAAAGAACGAGTGAAAGACCTGAAAAGAGCAGGCTTTTCCAGAAACTATCATGGCTGAAAAAAGTAAAAGCAATGATAACCAGCGGAATATAAAAAATATAGGCCTGAGTATTCTGGTTATTGCTGGTTCCGAATAAAAAAATGGTGATGACCAGGGTGAACAGTAGAATGAATTTTGATAATTCATAATATCCTTTTCTGTTCATTATCAAAACCCATATGCCGACTATAATTACCAGAGCGTAGATGTACAGTGTATTGTGAAAGCCACTAAGGAAGTCCATAACAATGTATAACAGATTGACTGCGATTGTTATGAGGCTGAATTCACCGACCAGGAGGGCTCTTCTCCGATCCCCGGTCGATGCGAAATCAGCATGATCTCCAACAAGAAAAGACTTGATTTTTGATTTTTCTTCCTCCAAAATCCTTTATTATAAATTGTGATTTTTTAAATCTTTCTAAAAATAGACATTTTTTCTATTTTCAGAAAAGCCGGACAAAAATTAAATGATAACTGTTCAATAATAGGTATTAATGATTTATTTTGTGCATTAATCCAAAACTGAAAGTCAGATAACCCGGGGTTGTCATTATCATGGAAGAACAAGCAGAGAAAAAGTCATTGAATTTTATTGAAAGCATTGTACAGGAAGATATCCGTAAAAATATTAATGATGGGAAGGTGATTACCAGGTTTCCGCCGGAACCCAATGGTTATCTTCATATCGGTCATGCTAAATCCATTTGTCTCAACTTCGGGTTGGCCGGTCGTTTTAATGGGAAATGTAACCTCCGGTTCGATGATACCAATCCCGAAACAGAGGAGACAGAATATGTTGATTCGATTAAAAATGATGTTCAATGGCTTGGTTTTGACTGGGAGGGCCGTGAATATTACGCTTCAGATTATTTTGATCAGCTCTATGAATTCGCCCTCCTGCTGATCCGGAAGGGACTTGCTTATGTGGATGACCAGCGGGCTGACCAGATCAGCGCTACCCGGGGTACGCCTACCAAGCCCGGAAAGGAAAGCCCATACCGCAACCGGCCGGTGGAAGAGAACCTCGATCTTTTTGAAAAAATGAAGAACGGCGAATTTCCTGACGGCTCTAAAGTATTGAGGGCCAGGATTGATATGGCTTCACCCAATATGCATTTAAGGGATCCAGCCTTGTACCGGATCAAACGAAAGACACATCACCGTACCGGCGATAAATGGTGTATCTATCCCATGTATGATTTCGCCCACGGACAATCCGATTATATTGAGGGCGTTACGCATTCCATCTGTACCCTGGAGTTTGAGGTACACCGGCCTCTTTACGACTGGTTGCTCGATCATATTGCCCAGGGAGATTACCGTCCCAAACAGATCGAATTTGCCAGACTCAACCTTAATTATACGGTGATGAGCAAAAGAAAAATGCTCGAACTGGTCAAAGGCGGTTATGTAAATGGCTGGGATGATCC
>CAZYDB010000508.1:0-2071 GCA_964645995.1 uncultured Roseivirgaceae bacterium | reverse complement strand
TAATATCGCTCTGGGTGGTATTTAATGTCGTAAGTGCTATCTCATATTCTTCCCGGCTAATTGCCTCTTTTTCGAGCAGTTGGCGTTGCCGGTATTCAATTTCCTCATTCAGTTTCCTGGTGTACTTTAACCGCTCGACCTGCGCAATAATTTCATCATCATTGATTGTCAGCAACAGGTCTCCCTTTTTAACCTGCTGGCCTTCCTGAAAATATATTTTCTCTACTTTTCCTGATATTTCACACTTCAGGGCAACCGACTCATTCGCAAGAATTGCACCTGTTATCCTGATGATATTTTCAATCCGCTCCGGGTTTACAATTCTGGCCTCTACAGGTAACAAGTTATTACCTGGCTGGACTGTAGCCTCAGGCTCTGCGGCATCAGGCTTTAGCTTAGGATATACTATCATTCCAATGATAACCAGTATAATGATAACTACCAGAATGACTTTAATGATCTTATTCATTTTATTATGTATCGGGGATTTAAAACATTTGGCTATAACTCATACAATCAATGATAAAATTGCTAATAAATTCTGAAGTAATTTTAAATATTATAAATAATATAAATAATATTGGGCTGAAAATCTATTAAAACATTCCAACCCGAAAAATTCATAAATTTTTCCTGGCAAACCGGTCATCGGAGGCTATATCCTTGTCCCTCACTGCCTTCTGTGTATCCACTCCGGCAAGTGGGGAGCTATAGCTTTAGCGACACGCGGATGGTGGCGGCTCACAGACAGGCCCGGAGATGGATGTTTTACACTTCGGGGGTTTAGTGTCTGCCTTCGTTGACAAAACCGGTGGTTGACTGGTTTCGCCTGGTACTGATATACCTGTTCTTTCCGTAAAAAGTTTTATTTACAGATTAATTTTCAGCTTTCCTGATAATTTCAGCTATTCATTTTCCATTGATGCTGCTCATTATCCAAAATCTCTTTCCCCCATATTGGCAGTTCATTTTTTATGGCTTCGACACATGCTTCACAGGCATCAATAGCTTCCCTGCGATGAGCTGAGGAAGTAAATACAAAAAGACATATTCCACCTTTTTCCACACGGCCCAGACTATGATAAACATGCATGCATGTCAAACCATATTCTTTAATGATTTTTTCACGGATAACATGCATCTTCTCTAATGCCATAGATTCATAAGCGGTATATTCGATCGCCACTACCTTTGAATCGCTGATTTCGTCTTCCCTTACCTGGCCAAGAAAAATGCTATGGGCACCGATGGCCGTTTTATCCTGATGATTTTTAACGCTATCAGCAATCTTCTCCGGAAGTATGGGTCCCCGGATAAACATATTCTTTATTTTTCTTTCCGACATCTTAAACAGGTTTCATCCGGATCTTATCCAGACCTTCAATTCCTTCTTTTAAACTGTATATTTTCTTATGCAATCCTAATTTTTCTTTAAGTATCCTGACAGCCACCAGGCTACGCTGACCGGATTGACATACCAGGATTATTTCCTGATCATCCTGAAATGAAGTATGATCCTCCAACTTGCGCAGCGGTATTTTCAAGTGATCGATGCCATCAAGCCCAGGGATTTCATTCATTTCACGAACGTCGATAACCTTTACATTCCTGTCTTTTAGTCTTTCCATGAATTCCCGGGCCTCAATTTCATGATCCTCAACATCACCTGTTCCACAGAGCCATTCATAATCCGTCTTTCTGAATTCATTTTCACTGGAAGGCATTACCATACTTGTTTCAGGCCTTTGAATTAACCTTATTGAATATTGCTCATTGGTCAGAATATTTAGGGTAACCAGACGGTTAATTAAAGGTTTTCCAAGACCGGTTATCCACTTAATGGCCTCACCTGCCTGCATCGTTCCTACCAGACCAGGCAAAACACCCAGAACACCCTGTTCTTCACAGTTCAGGATCCTCCGGTTAGCAGGAACTAATGGAAAAAGATCCCTGAGATTGGCTGACCTGCCACCACTCTTCAGCCGGGCATTAAAAACCGATACCTGCCCTTCAAACGAAGAAACAGCACCATAAACCAATGGTTTTCCAAGGATTACACAAGCATCATTGA
>CAZYDB010000507.1:0-2075 GCA_964645995.1 uncultured Roseivirgaceae bacterium | reverse complement strand
GCTGTCTGAAATTCACCTCTTTTACCGTCTTCCCCGGTAGCGAGGAATGTCCGGCCAATACTACCTCGATCACTTCCATTTTATCCTGGTGATAGGAAGATGCTTTTTCAGGAAGGTTGATCCCCTTGTTTATTTTAATCAGGTCCATGATGTTCTGGGTATCTCCGGCAAAAAAAAGGACATCATCTTTTTCAATGACCTCATCAGGTACTACGGGTGAAATGATCTTGTCATGCCGGAGGATCTCTACCAGATAAACCCCCTGCAGGTTACGCAACTCTGCCTCTTTGACGGTTTTTCCTATGATCGGCGATTGCGGGTCCAAATGAGTCTCAAGAACATAATCCCGCTTGTTCTTTGAAAACTCACGGATTGAATCCATATGTTCCGGTAATAACCGGTGCCCGATAAAAGCGATGAATAATATACCGGTTACGGTTACCGCTATCCCTATCAAAAAAAGATCTGTATAAAAAAGGCCCACATGTCCGCTTTCTTCAATAAAACCATTAAGGATCAGCGTAGTGGAGGTTCCGATCAGGGTCATCATGCCTCCCATAATGGTGGCGTAGGACAAGGGAATAAGAAGTTTGGATGGGGCAATGTTATTCCTCTTACCATAATCAAATACATATGGGGTCATGAGGGCCACCACGGGAGTATTATTGATAAATGGAGAAATGATGGCGACCTGGCTCATCATTCTGATCAGGAAACTGCGGTAGGTCTTGGATTTTTTAAACAGCGCATCAAAGATAAGCTCGAGTTTAAAATTCTTGCGTAGCCCGGCGGTAATGATGATCAGCATGATGATCACTGCAATGGAAGTGTTCGAAAAACCCGCCAACACGTCTCCGGTATCCAGAATACCAAAGATGGTAAATATCAGAACGGAAACCAGGAAACTGATCGCAGGGCGCAAGATTTCCATAAAGATCAGGCTGAAGATGACCAGAAGAACGATTAAGACGAAATAAGGTTGTATCTCTGCAGCCATGATTTTTTTAACTCAAATAATCAAATGATATCCAAATTTATGTTTTTAACCTGAAAAATTCACGAATTTTTCACCCTATCAGGCTGATGGAGCACCCCGGTAATAATCGGGATGCCCATCAGGGTTAACCTGGCGAAGTATCTTATTGAATATCACCTCTATATCTTAAAATTACGCCGAACAACAAAAATTTATGAATAGGTAAGGTTAAGGATAGGGAATAGTTGGTCAATAGAAAAATAAATACAGATCATCAATGAGCGCCATCTGCAGCGTTAATTTTCTAATCAAGGCTACTTTTTCGGTTTTTTACCTTTTCGGGATTTGCTGCTCCGGTCAATCGCATCCGATAGACTCTGGTATCCCGAGGAAGTTGGCCTGCCCGTCTTTTTCCGGATTTTGATGCTGAGAAAGATGAGCGCTATCACTAGTATCACCAGACTGATAATTAAATCTATTGACATCGTTATATTCATTAAAATTAAGATGAACTTCTATCTGATCTATCAAAAGAAAATTCTATGCCAAATTATAAAATGCTTGTTTATGGCTTAGAAGTGGTTTTTTTAATTCCCGGTATTCCCATAATGGGCATTTGTATATATATGGGAATGTATTGGTCCTTAATCCCGTAGTGGCAATTTTTATCATTTGCAAAGAGGATCATATTTTTCTTCTTGCCTGCAGGAATCATTATTTTTACATATCAAACTTTATCCTTAATTGCTATGAAAAGAATTATCAGTTATTTCTTACAGGGACTGTTGTATCTTGGGCCCCTTGCCGTTACGGTTTATATCATTATTGAATCATTCAGCTTCATTGATGGTCTGCTGAAGGATTACATAAAGTTCTGGCTGGGTTTTGACATACCCGGTCTTGGTGTTTTGATCATTGCCTTATTCCTTACCCTGCTCGGGTATTTCGGACAGACTATCCTTGCCAGCCCTTTTAAGCTACTGTTAAAAAAAATAGTCCTTAAAATCCCGCCCATCAACCTGATCTACTCTTCCCTCAATGATCTTTTCGCTGCCTTCGTGGGGAAGGAACGGAAATTCAACAAGCCGGTACTGGTGAA
>CAZYDB010000506.1:0-2077 GCA_964645995.1 uncultured Roseivirgaceae bacterium | reverse complement strand
CGGGCTGATCCCGGCGCTTTCATTCCGTTATATTTTTATCGGTGTACTCGACCTGTATACCTTTCCGTTGATGTTATTGATCTCTGTTATCGGATGTGTTATTGGTACCTATTCCGCGCCTCCGGTGAATGAAGAAATATTGAAGAAATTTTATAAAAACGTCAGGCCCTGGGGTTTCTGGAAACCTGTTCACGACAAGGTGGTAGCGGAAGATCCCGGATTTGAGCGCAACAAGAATTTCAGGCGCGATATGTTCAACGTGGCTATAGGCATCATCTGGCAGACCGCCCTGGTGATTTTCCCGATCTATTTAATATTACTTGAATCAGTCCCTACCATCATCAGCCTTGGCGTAGTTGTTATCACTTCAATTATTCTGAAGAAAACATGGTGGGATAAGCTTCCGAAGGACAATTAAATATCCATACCTATGAAGTACGGTCATTTTGATGATAAGAACAGAGAATATGTAATAACGGATGTCAGGACACCCTATCCATGGATCAATTATCTTGGCAATGAAGATTTTTACGGGCTGATATCTCATACAGCGGGGGGATATGCTTTTTATAAGGATGCAAAATTCAGAAGATTAACCCGGTTTCGTTATAATAATGTACCAGTGGATGATGGTGGCCGGTATTTTTACATCAGGGATGGTGAAGATATCTGGAACCCGGGCTGGAAACCGGCAAAAACCAGGCTGGATGCCTATGAATGCAGGCATGGACTGAGCTATACCACGGTCAGGGGTTCTTACAACGAGGTGGAGGCCAGTGTACTTTTCTTCATTCCCCTGGATTACCGGGGCGAGATACAGAAAGTTACCCTCACAAACAGAGGAACTGGAAAAAAGTTTCTTCAGGTGTTTTCCCTGGTCGAATGGTGTCTCTGGAATGCCGAGGACGACATGACCAATTTTCAGCGGAATTTTTCAACAGGTGAAGTAGAGGTGGAAGATCGTGTGATTTATCATAAAACGGAGTACAAGGAAAGAAGGGATCATTTTGCCTTTTATTCGGTGAATACCCCAATCCGGGGATTTGATACGGACCGGGATACATTTATTGGACCTTATAATGGATTTGATGCTCCGGAGGTGGTCAGGCAGGGGCAGGCCGGAAATTCCATCGCCCATGGATGGTCTCCCATTGCTTCTCACCAATTGGAAGTGGAACTGGAGCCGGGTGAAAGCAGGGATTTCATTTTTATCCTGGGATATGTGGAAAATCCTGAAGATGAAAAATGGGAATCAAAAGGAGTGATCAATAAACCCAGAGCCAGGGATATGATTGCGCGCTTCAGCACGGCTGAACAGGTTGACCAGGCATGGCAGGAACTTAAGGAATACTGGAATTGTTTGCTGGCCGCCTACCAGTTGAGGAGTCATGACGAAAGGCTTGACCGGATGGTGAATATCTGGAACCAGTATCAATGTATGATCACTTTTAATTTCTCCAGAAGTACCTCCTATTTTGAGTCCGGGATAGGAAGAGGCATGGGCTTCCGGGATTCCAACCAGGATCTCATCGGTTTTGTTCACCAGGTGCCTGAACGGGCACGCCAGCGGATCCTCGATCTGTCTGCCACCCAGTTCGAAGATGGTGGTGCCTATCACCAGTATCAACCGCTGACCAAACGCGGAAATAATGCCATTGGCGGCAATTTTAATGATGATCCGCTCTGGCTGATCCTTTCTACGGTCAATTACATCAAGGAAACAGGGGATTTTTCAATACTTGATGAAGAAGTGCCCTTTGATAACGAGGTGACAAATGCGGCTATACATTTCGAACATCTCAAACGATCGTTTTATCATGTGGTACATAATCTGGGCCCTCATGGGCTGCCCCTCATCGGACGGGCCGATTGGAATGACTGTCTTAACCTGAATTGTTTTTCAAAAGATCCCAATGAATCTTTTCAGACAACGGAGAACAAGAGCGGCGGACAGGCGGAATCGGTGATGATCGCCGGTATGTTTGTATTGTATGGGAGGAATTTTGTAGACCTTTGCCGGCAGACAGGTCGGGATAAGGAGGCTGAAGAAGCTCTCGTCCAGGTCGAAAATATGGTA
>CAZYDB010000505.1:0-2084 GCA_964645995.1 uncultured Roseivirgaceae bacterium | reverse complement strand
ATACATCCCATGATTGTTGATCCTGTTCCCTTCGGGTGAAATATAAAACCAGTCCGGGTGGGCCTCCAACAGGCTCTCGTGAGCCCGGCTGAAATCGAAACGTACCATCACCCGTATCCCCGCCTTATGGCACCGGTCAATCACTTCTTCGAGCATGCCTTCCTGCATATAGGGATTGGTATAATGATACGCCAGTTCGGTAGGATAAAAAGCCATGATCCCGGCGGCGTTGATCAATAAGGTATTGGCTGAGAAATGCTGAAGGTCTGCCAGCAGCGAATCCGGGTCCAGCGTCGCCGCCTCGTAGGCAGGCAGGTTGGTCTGAATCAGCCGCAGGTTATTCCGCTCCCACCATGGAAGGGAATCAGGCCATGCCGAAGAAGCAGCCGGCGGTTCAGGCCTGTAACCATTCCTGGTATAACAACCCGAAACTGCCAGTACGATTAAAAGACTTATTGATAATAATTTATACTTCATGATTGACAGGATATAAATGGTTTATGTTTTCCTGAGGAGCTTTCTCAGGGTAATTCCTGTACCCTTTTACCCATTACGGGTTCAGGCCTGTTTTCGCCAAAGGACACGTTGATCCCGCCGTCCAAAGCAAGATCTTCTCCATCGAAGGTAAACGTATAATCAAAATAATAAGGCGATTCATACAGGTAAGACCTGATCCTTAACACCTTATCAGTCACCCAGGCTCCTGAAGTTGCTGCCGCCTTTAATCCCAGCATAGGAATAAAAACTGAGCCTTTTTTAACCTGGCCCGGTTCAATGGGGAAGTTACTTGTTCCTGCCTCCCGTGTAACGGTAATAGTCTTTCCATCCCCTTCCAGGTTAAAAGACACTTCTTCAATCCCCTGGTCGTTAGGTCCCATCCGGTAGACGCTTCCACGCAATGCTGACAACAGGGGCGATGAATTTCCTCCTTCGACCGTCGTCAACGAAAGACCGGATAATTTTTCCTGCAAAGCCGAATAGGCAGGATCGTCCTCTTCGAGTGCTTCGGAACCCATGGCCGGCAGAAGATGGTCCCACACCAGGTTCATGATCGCCTGCATGTCATTGGTGCCCGAATTAATAGCCATCACCGCATCCTGGGCGGGCATCACGATGCAAAACTGGCCAAAGGCGCCATCGCCCCTGTATAGATCATGGCGGCATCGCCAGAACTGATAACCATACCCCTGCTCCCAGTCACTATTCGGATTGCTGCCGTTGGAAGTCTGGTAAGCAGTGGCTATCCTCACCCATTCCGCCGGTACCAGCTGCCGGCCCTTCCAAACACCCTCCTGCAGATAGAGTTGCCCGAAACGGGCGATATCCTTCGTCCGGATGCTTAAGCCCCAGCCTCCCATATTGATGCCCTGCGGATTGGTCTCCCAAGTGGGATCCCGGATCTCCAGGGGTTCGAACAACCGGGGAGTAAGGTACTCCAGGAGGGTCTCCCCCGTCACTTTCTGAATGATGGCCGAAAGCATAAACGTGGCGGCGCTGTTATAAACAAAATGGGTGCCCGGCTTATGTTCCACTTCCAGCGCCAGGAAACCACGTACCCAGCTTTCAGGATCCCGTTGCATACGCCAGGTGGCATCCTCCTGGTGACCGGTATTCATCTTCAGCAGGTCGCGTATTCGCATGGCCTTTAAATTAGGCGAAGGGTCCTCCGGCGTTTCTTCAGGGAAAAAGGAAATGACAGGGTCGTCGATATGCAGGGCCCCTTCTTCCTGTGCAATCCCAATGGCGGTGGAAACAAAACTTTTACTCAGTGAATAAAGCATGTGCGGATTGTCCGGATCATAAGGCGCCCACCAGCCCTGAGCTGCCACCTCGCCATGGCGCATTAAGATAAAACCGTGCATATCATCAGGCCTTTCCGTTTCTGCCGCCTCTACAAAATCCAGGATGGCCCGGGAGGAGATCCCCAGTGATTCGGGGGTGACCGGCAGCGGCGTTTGATTCTCTTTTTGCGGGGCCTGACAGGAAATTAAAAAAAGAAGAACGGGGAAAAACAGGCATCTGATAGGCTTAATCATGATTTTGAAATGTTTGTAAATTAAAAAATACATCCAGGGTGTCTCTTC
>CAZYDB010000504.1:0-2085 GCA_964645995.1 uncultured Roseivirgaceae bacterium | reverse complement strand
ACCTGGAAGGCGCGGTTGGCGATAAAATAGCAGGTTTGGTTTATTATGATGTCCCTCCGAGTATCATGGAAGGAAGGGGCAATATGCTTGAAATATCCACGAAAAAGGCACTTGATATTCTCTCAAAAAACGAAAATGGTTTTTTCCTAATGATAGAGGGTTCCCAGATCGATTGGGGCAATCACCAGAATAATATTTTATATCAGACAGAAGAATTGCTTGATTTTGACCGGGCGATTGGTCAGGTACTTGAATATGCTGCCACCGACAGAGAAACCCTGGTCATTGTCACATCCGATCATGAAACCGGAGGCTTATCCATCGCTGACGGCGATCTTCGAAAAGGAATTGTTTATGGAGATTATACTACTTTAGGCCATAGCGCTGTAATGGTACCGATATTTGCATATGGCCCCTCCGCCGAATTATTTTCCGGCTTTATGGATAATACGGATATTTTTTATAAAATGATCAAAGCCTATCAGTGGGATCAATCTAAATAGTAAAAAAATGATCCCGGGCCTATGCCACAAAAAGTAACCAAGATCCTTTTTTTACCGGATTATTACGAGGCTGACCTTATTTGTTAAGAATATAATACTTTATCCCGTACACCTCTACCAGGTAATCAGCTCTGGACACCATGTTAACCACTAAGCCGTTATCCTCCTTACCAAAGCGAAGAAGTTCATTTTTCTGATTAAAGATCTTTACTTTACAATCCCCATTATTAAGCAAATCTTCCAGGTCAACAAAATCATTCATCAGATAGTCTGCAAGAAGTTCTGCCGCCTCATGATAATCAAAACCCGAACCGGTTCTCACAGGGTCTGCAGATGTCGGTACGGCTATCCCCCAAAAAAGGATCAGAACCAGATAAAAGATCAAAGAACGAAAAAAGCTATTGATTTGCATGGCTTCAAAAATCCTTGTTAGTCACTACCTTTTAAGGCTAAGTACGTGCCAAAATATATAGGTCATTGTATTTCAGAAGGTTGCATCAATGAAATCGTGACCGTTCTCTTGCCGATTGTACACAATCGCACACAAATGTGAACGGATCAGAACAGTTATACAAAGGGCATGATAGAATATTGTTATGAATGGATCTTAGCTACATATTCTTTTATATAATCCTGCCGTTTTTTGAACCGGTATTGCATCACCCACCTTGGGTGAGGCAGGGGTTTAATTTTGCGGAACAACTGATGAACTTCGTTGATCTTATCCAGAAAATCCAGGTTTTTACCTTGTCCCATTGAAAAAGCCACTTCCTGATCAGCACCGAATGCTATCTGTTCCTTCAATTTGCTTACGAACCAATCTTCCCAGCCATCCTTAATAGTACTTACATCATAATAATTAAGATTCTTATGATCTTTTATGAACCCCAATGGAGAAACGGCTGTGAGATAAAACTTTCCAAAAAATGATTCAGGGCCTCCGGTTCGTTCAATCACCTCGTAAACAAACCGGGAGGATAGTTCATGTTTTTTCTCAAAATCATTTTGAATATGAAGCACCTGATCAAGGTTTACCGGATCAGTGAAGGGGATCCCTGTGATCCCGCCACCGAATCGTCCGGGGTTTATGCCAATCAGGAAAATTCGTTTTTGCCGGTCATGGTAATATCTATTGTAAAAATCCTCCAATATATCCCGGGTCATTCTATTATTTAACGGATTCAAAACCTCAATACCTTCCGGGAGACTGATATCCGGTGGTTCAAGGTTCATGTAAAATGCCAGGGCTTTATTTCCGAATGTCATAGGTCATGAATTAATTTTCACTCGTTATAATGGACAGCCAGTTTTCCGGTAACTCAAGGATCTGTCCGGAACTAATCAGTTGATAGCGTAAATCATCATACTTGATATCCTGCACATCAATAGTATCCTTTACCGCCAGCGCCGCTGCACAACCTGCACTTTGCCCCAGGATCATAAAAGTAGGCAAGATCCTGATCGCGCCATAAGCGACATAACTGGAAGACGGACAGGTCGGCGTAATCAGATTCGCGCATTCCTCTCTTTTGGGAATAAGCGCCCGCCAGGAAATTCCGAAAGGTCGCCAGTCATTTCCTCC
>CAZYDB010000503.1:0-2088 GCA_964645995.1 uncultured Roseivirgaceae bacterium | reverse complement strand
TCCATTGCGGGTCATAAACTGTACGCTCCCAAGGGGGTGGGTGCCCTGTATGTCAGAAAGGGATTGGCTCTTGAAAATCTGATGTATGGCGCGGGCCAGGAAAAGGGCCTAAGGCCGGGAACCGAAAATATCATCCATATTGCCGGACTGGGCAAGGCCTGCGAGGTGGCAACGCGGGATCTGGATAAAAATGCGGAAATCATGAGGTCGGCAAAAGAGAAGCTGTGGAAGGGCCTGAAGGACAAACTTGGCGACGGGGTTACGATAAATGTCCCGTTTGAGGACGCACTTCCGAATACATTGAGCGTATCATTCAGGAACACCGAAGCGCATGCGCTGGTATCCATGCTCGGTGACGAGGTTTGCATATCGGCCGGATCGGCCTGTCATGCCGATTCGGTGGAGATATCACCGGTTCTGAAGGCAATGAATATTGATACAGATGTTGCGGAAGGCACAGTCCGGATATCAACCGGCAAGATGACCACCATGGAAGAAGTGGACCGGGCCCTGGAAATGATCGTAAAGAACGTAAATAAGCTTTTTTAAACAGTACGGGCATACGTATTTATAAAGACAAGAATAGGTAATGATAGAAAATTCAATAGCGATATTATCGGATAAACACTATGGGGAGCCTTCCGTATTTCTTCCTGAAAATCTTCTGAGAGAAGCAAGACGGCAAAAGAACCTTCCAAATGGCAAAGTGCCGTCAATATGTGTTTTTGATCCCGATGGGGATCTTTTCGACTATCTGAAGGCCGGCAACCGGCTGGAGAAACTAGATTGCTGGGCATGTTATCATTCTGAGATCTTTCGTTTTAATCTTGATGGATTTGAAATTGGTATAGTTCCCAGAGTAGTCGGGGCTTCCTATGCGGTCCTGATTGCCGAACAATTATTCGTATCCGGATGTGAAATGCTTGTAAGCGTAACATCGGCAGGAATAATAAGCCCTTCTGAGAGCAATAAAAGGTTCGCTCTTATCACTGAGGCTGTACGGGATGAGGGCACCAGTTATCATTATCTTGAACCGGAGAACAAAGCCAGGTTAACCCAACCTTTGCTCGACGAGCTTTTAAAGGATATGGATCATAAATCGTGTCCCTATTTTCAGGTAAAAAGCTGGACAACGGATGCCCCATACAGAGAAACACAATCAGCCATTGAAAAAATGAAACAAAAGGAAGTAAGCTGTGTTGAGATGGAGGCATCGGCCTTATATGCGTTTGCTATTGCCAGGGAAAAACAGGTTATCTGCTTTGCCCATATAACCAATAATATGGCACAGCATGAAGGAGATTTTGAAAAGGGTGAGCATTTTGGAAGCCTGGATATGCTCCGGTTACTTTCCTATGTCTTGAATATTCTGTTCAACCGGAAATCAGTGATGACCGGCCCTTGAAGGGGCCGGCGGAAGATATGAACGTCGAAATAAACTAATAATTATAACCGAATTAATAAACAGAATATGTTACAGAAAGTAGCCCAGGCAGTAATGCCACCGGAAAAGATGATCGATATGTTTACTTATAAGCTGATAAGTAAAGAATCAATCGACGAGATCACCCAAAAAGTTCCCGCAGTATGTGAGCAAAATAAGTTCGCCCTGCTTCAGACCTATAATTACCATGAAATCGTTAAGGAAAAAGGATTTCCGATACAACGAAAAGTTTACATTTACGAGATCTGTCAGGCGAAAACTGCTTCTATGATGCTGACCGATCATCCCGGATTTTCCCTTTTTATGCCTTGTAAACTGGCCATATATGAAGACGGGGGGGATACCGTGATTTCCACCATGAATATGGAAATCGTGCTGAAAGCCGTCAGGGATAATCAACAGCTTTATAACGATGCATCATCATTATATAATACATTAAAAACCATGATGCGATCCTTATCCGGTGACAATTAATTGAAAAATTCTTCTTAACTAAAATAAATTAAAATGCAGAAAACACTAATTATCATTAATGATCCCCCATATGGGACTGAGAGAGCATATAATGCCTTACGTCTGGCCAATCAGTTGGGGAAAGCACACGACCAGGTCGAAGTGCGGATCTTCCTGATGGCTGATGCGGT
>CAZYDB010000502.1:0-2107 GCA_964645995.1 uncultured Roseivirgaceae bacterium | reverse complement strand
GTGAATTAGTATTCAAGAACTTTGTGTATTCTTCGTTTCGTTGCGCCTACGCTGAGGCCTTCGCCTAAGGCTTCGGCCACCGGTGAACGGCGCGGCGCTTTTTTGCCGGGCCTACCCGCCGATACGAACGTGTCGATTCCAGCGCTTCTCACGTCTCTTATTACGTCTCTCACATCTTTATCGTCTTTAACGTACCTGTTTATCATTCTGCAGTTCCGCCATAAGCCACATAGTAAAAGAGGTCTGGATTGTCCAGTATTCGCAATGCTTCCATAACTTATTTATAAAATGGGGTTGTTCGTCAAGGGTGCCTCCTATACCATTCATTACGGCTCCCGGAATCAGAGGGGGGCCTTCAATCCACTTGTTCCACATCCGGTCTGGCTGATTGTATCCAACTTTTTCTATTGAACTCATATTTAACGGGTTGGCTCCCATTATCCAGTCAAGCTGCTTCTGTGCTATTTTCACCAGATCTCTATTCCTCAGTATTTTAGCTGCATATATCAGACCTATGGCTGAGGTAGCCATTTTTGGATTGGTTCCATTACTAAATACTCCATCAATGGTTAGTGAAAGATATCTTACCCAATAATCACCAATTTTGTTATTTCCTCCCGGGTCTTCGATAAATAGTCCCAGGGGTGTAATACTAAAAGCGTGTAAATTACTGAGCTTGGCTACATAATCCTCAGCATATAAATGTATGGTTTCCTTCCAGTCATTTGCATCAGGATGGTCGGGAAGCATCTCAACAAGCATACACAAGCCAATAATATGCTGTGGTGAGTGCCTGAGATGCCGGGAAGGTGAATCATCCCTTGTTGAATTTATAAAGAAACCGCGAATTCCAAGGGTTTCATCTATCTTTTCTTTTACCTGAAGGTTCATCACCCGGTCAGCATAATAAACTGCCAGTTCAAGAAACTCTTCATCACCAGATGCTTTATATAATTCGACATAGGCAAGCAATGCGCTTCCCAACTCTATGGCCTGGTTAGCCCAAAAATTTTTATAACACCACTTATGACAACGAATCGCAGCTTCAAGGCATTTTTTTGAGTATTCAGGATCAATTGTTTTAAATAAATCAGAAGTCAACGCCTGGGCCTGAATGAATACATATTGTGTTGTCCTTTCAGTCTTACTATGAATAAAGGAAGCAGGTTCTGTATGGATGGGCCTGTCATCCTCAGTGTTAGGAATATTATCGGTCCAATATCCTGAGTCATCTCCACCACAATAGTTCATCACAAATCCACTCTTATCCTGCATGGCAAGAAAATACCTATTACCCCATTTAAGTTCTTCAAGTATCTCGTCTCTGTGCCAATCTGCACCCATGGTACGGGCTACTTTGTTTAATCCTATCATCCCAAAGATGGTAAATTCTACCCACTTACGAACATCACAGGCATCATGCCAACCACCTGAGACATCAAGATGCGCTTCCAATGGCCGGCCCACACCCACGTCCAAACGTCTGCCATCATCAACATGACAGGGCGCATTATAACCGGTTGTACTGGGACCGCAACGCTGAATGCTGAAATATTTTAATATTTTGTATAGAGCATCATTATATACCTCATCTGAGATGCTAAATGCCGATGATTTTTTATTACCGATCTCTACCTTGTAAGACCCTGGTTTTGAAAATTCACTGAAATCACCGACCAGGTACTCACCGATAATTCCATTTTTGGGTTCCATTTTTCCCTGGTAGACCTGCTTGCCTGTTTCGCTATTAATAATTCTAAATTTCGAGGGTTTATTACCCTGAATCAGGCATGTTTTTATCCCTTCCGGAGGAAAACCTACATGGTTGATAAGTATTTCCTCAGATGTCTCCTGTCCGGTTAATTCAGGAATAATTCCCATAAAGAGTATAAGAAGTATAATCTTATTTATTAAGTCTTTCATTGCTCTGACTTTTAATATCATTATTTTCTTGAATTCTAATTCATACAACGGGTTAAATACATAATTATATAATAAAGAGGTATAAAAAATACCTTATATATGCAAAATAAGCGAAAGAGTACTGCCATCAAAATTAATTTTTGTAAAAAGGCTGTTGGGAAAATGGGGGGGACACCGTGCGGGA
>CAZYDB010000501.1:0-2146 GCA_964645995.1 uncultured Roseivirgaceae bacterium | reverse complement strand
CCCGGCCTCACAGGCATATACCATCGGAAGACAATGCCAGTGGTCCGGCGTGCCTATAATAACCGCATCAACGTCTTTATTGTCAAGCAATTGGCGGAAATCCTTGTAACGGGCCGGCCGTTTGCCGGTTTTAAGAAAAACATCTTCAATTTTATCATCAAGGATACGGTCATCCACATCGCAAATGGCCACACACTCCACACCGGGTTGGTTGATGGCATGGCTGAGGATGCCGTAGCCCATGTTGCGGGCGCCAATCAGGGCAACATTGATCTTTTCATTAGCGGATGCTTTCTTAATTGATGGGCTGCCGGCATAGGAGGCAAAACCGGTAAGACCCGTTACGGCGGCCACCCTGGCAGTCCTGGAGATAAAATCTCTTCTTGATGATTTCATAATATCGTATGTTAAAAAATTGGAGACTGTAAAAAGTGTACTAATATAGAAAATATGTTTCTATGAATAAAACCCTGCCTTATATAATTGTTAAAGTATAATAATTCGGAATGACCGGTAAGGAAACCTTTTCCCCTGCCTGATACAACATACTTCCGAACCGTTATTGACCTTAATAGGGATATAGCTCCTTCTGCCCGGCATACTGGTGCTCTCCCGCTTCATGACGTATCCTTACGGTAAAGATCTTTTCCCGTTCCATTTCATCAACAGGCTTATCATCAAGCCTGGTGTCGCCACTGTCGTCGGGAAAGCAATGTTCCACTGCTATATCATCAAAATAAACGCCTGCTTCCTGTTCATGCCCGTCATTGACGGTCCACGTGCCCAGGTTGATGACATACCGGTCGGGTCCGGTTCCCGGCAACGCTCTGCCATTATTGCTCAGGTTGTAATCCAGCAGAAGATTGATGATAACCCGGTGCCACGTACCGGGGACATCGGTTATATCGAAAAATGAGGTTTTTACAGCCCTCCCATAACTACCGCCGACAGAAGGATGTGCCCGTCCGATAGCATATAAATGACTTAATACCAGGTGTGGGCCGGTATAGCCTTCCATCCATATAAAAGCCCCATTCCAGCTATCCGGGTGATACTTATCAGCGTCAATCCGGTAGGCAATACGGAAAACGGGCGACTTGCCCGGAACTCCTTCAATAACCTGTGAAAGCTGATTCAGCGTTTGTGGCAGACGGTCCTGCCCGGGAATATCGTACCCTCTTTTACGGGAGTAGAGGTATAAGGCCTGTCCTTTCTTTTCCGGCGCCGGCCTGACTTCCCGTAAATTGGAAGGGTTATCATCTTCCCGGTACACATACCCGGCCAACCAGTGATCCAAACCCTCCTCAAAACTGCCATTCATCAGCGCTTTATGGGCGGGTAACTCCCACTTGTTATTAAACCACAGGGGATCACCCTCCTCCGAATATTCATTTAATTGATCAGGATAATGATAGGTTTCGCGGGTAACGGTCTTAAAGGATATACCGGCATCCCCTCCCTTTACATCAACCACACAGATACCCTGCGAAGGTCCTCCGTAGAGGTCCTGCTCCCCGAAAGCCCTGGGCCTGTAACCGGTAGGCGGCAGGTTGATCATCCGGATGTCCCGGTAAAGGACAGCCGTTTTCACCGACGACCGGATGGGTATATGGACATGCCCGCTGAAAACATATTTTACATTCCCGTGTTTCGCCAGCATTTTAAATAACAACCGGTTGATATGCACAGGATTGACATAGCTTACCAGGGGATTGATACCGATGGGGTGAATGGGGACGTGCTGAAGGAAAAAGACAGGTTTCGTTCTGTTCCTCCCGAGATCCTTTTCCAGCCAATCGAAATAATGAGGATGAGCCTCCCAGAAATCGCTTCTGAGCGGATCAGGCCAGATGATGAAATGCCATTGACCCACATTGAACGAATATAAGAGTTTGTCCAGACCGTTGATCTCCTTCTGGGCAGCAAAAAAATTATTGAGCTCGTCCATTTTATATCCCGGGGTGAACCTGGCCCCATAACGGGATTCATGGTTCCCGATCTCCAGGAACATGGGTTGTTCCAGGGTTTCATATAAAGCCATCATTTTCCTGAAATTAGCCTGCTGCCCCTTGCTGTCGGTTAAATCACCCAGGATCACCGTAAAGGAAGATGCGGGATCCAGCTCATTAGCCACTTCAATACTTTC
>CAZYDB010000500.1:0-2154 GCA_964645995.1 uncultured Roseivirgaceae bacterium | reverse complement strand
CTGGTGACCGGCAGCGCCCGGATTGATAAATAGCAGGTTGTTCTCATGGTCGGTCATGATCCGTGTCAGGTGTGAATGACCGCAGATAAAAAGATCCGGCTGGTATTTTTTAATGAGCGACCGGCTGGTCAGGTTATACTTTGGCGGGGTACCACCAATATGAGTGATCAATATCCGCATTTTTTCCAGCTCGAAAAACAGATGTTCAGGGTATTTGTTTCTTAAATCAGCATGGTCAATATTACCGAAAACGGCCCGGAGTGGCTTTTCGGATATTATTTTTTCAATGACCGCATGCTCCCCGATATCTCCTGCATGCCATACCTCGTCACATTCCTTGAAGTAGTGCATGATAGGCTCATCAATATAACCATGCGTATCAGAAATTAGCCCGATCCTGATCAATATTTAATACTTTTTGGATTATCTTTAAAGATGGCAAATTCCCGCAAAATCAGGCCTGTTCAAATCATTTTTTTATTAACCTTTATTTTATTCATAATTTATTTTATATTGAAATTGATTATTGGAGAGGCGTCTCCTCTTTTTGGAAATTTTACTTCTTTAAGCCTGGTTAAAGTGATGATTGGATTCATCTTTTCCATTGCTGCATTTTTTATTTACAGACATTATAAGAGTAATCACTGATGGATCTGGATGTTGAATTTTTATCCCGCCTGCAATTTGCCTTCACAATAATGTTCCATTACATCTTCCCTCCTTTCAACATTGGGCTTGGCTTGTTACTGGTCATTTATGAATCCGCCTATCTTATTACCGGTAAGAAGATTTATGAATCCATCACACGTTTCTGGATCAAGATCTTTGCCGCCTGCTTTTCAGTTGGAGTTGCCACGGGTATTGTGATGGAGTTTGAGTTTGGCACAAACTGGGCCACCTATTCCCGGTTTGTTGGTGATGTTTTCGGCTCCCCATTAGCGGCAGAGGGCATTTTTGCCTTTTTCCTGGAGTCAGGGTTTCTGGCGATCTTATTATTTGGCTGGGGCCGGGTAAAACCCTGGTTCCATCTTTTTTCTACCGTTATGGTGGCTATAGGGTCGATCATGTCCGCTTTCTGGATCGTGGTTGCCAATTCATGGCAGCAGACCCCGGTGGCCTATGAAGTTGTGCAACATGGTGAAATGATGAGGGCGGTCATAACTGATTTCTGGGGGATGGTATTTAACCCATCGTCTGTTGTCCGGTTTTCGCATGTGATCATGGGAGCCTTTATTCAGGGTTCTTTTCTTGTAATGAGTGTATCCGCTTTTTATTATCTGAAAGACAAATACCATCATTTTGCTGTGCGGTCTTTTATTATTGCCTTATTGATCGCCCTGGTTTCTTCTGTTTCACAATTATTTATAGGGCATGATCATGCCAAGGTGGTAGCAGAATATCAACCGGCCAAACTGGCAGCCTATGAAGGCTTGTATGAAACCACCGCTGAGGTACCTCTTTATATTATCGGGCATTCTGATCCTGATAGTAAAACGACCGTTGGTATCAAGATCCCGGGGATGTTAAGCTACCTGATCTATGGTGATGCCTCTTCTGAGGTGAAGGGATTGAATGAGTTCCCAAGAGAGGACTGGCCTCCGGTCACCATGGTTTTTCAGACCTATCATCTGATGGTGGCCCTTGGCATGTTCTTCATAGGCATTACTATCCTGGCCTTATTTCTCATATGGCGCAACCAGCTTTTCAATCATCGCTGGTTGCTGAAACTTTTTGTGATCAGCGTCATCTTCCCGGTGCTGGCCAACCAGTTGGGCTGGGTATCTGCTGAGCGTGGCAGGCAACCGTGGATCGTACAGGGCCTCCTCAGGACGAGCGAGGGCATTTCCAAATCGGTGACAGCCGTCGAAGTGCTGATCTCACTGAGTCTTTTTATTCTTGTATATATATTATTGTTCTTCGTCTGGGTATATGTCCTTGACAAAGAGATCAGGCATGGCCCTGAGTATGCCGATGATATGCCTGAGGTAGGATTTAATATGAAAGCCCTGCGGCTGGATTTTTTTAAAAAGCTGGGATGACCTGATATGTTTGATATAAATGTTATATGGTACTTAATTATCGGTGTCCTTTTAATGGGATATGCGATCCTTGATGGTTTTGACCTGGGCGTTGGCGCCCTGCATCTGTTCAGTA
>CAZYDB010000499.1:0-2172 GCA_964645995.1 uncultured Roseivirgaceae bacterium | reverse complement strand
AAGTGCTTTAGCATCGTTTTTCGAAAGGAAAACAGGGACCACCACATGGTTGTTGGTAATATAAAAATTGGCATAGGAAGCCGGCAATCGATCACGGCCGTTATATACCGGCTCCGGCGTGGGAAGCTCGATGATCCGGAGGGGTCTTTCATCGGGTAGCCGGAATCCGGTGAGTAATTCCAGATTTTTTTGAAGGATAGGATAATCCGTATCGCCGGGGTGCTCCTCTATTGCCGTGAGTACGGTATCTTCCTTAACGAAACGGGTGATGTCGTCAACATGGCCATCGGTATCATCACCGGTAATTCCTTCTTCCAGCCATAATACCTGTTCCGCACCATAATACAGTTTAAGGTTTTTTTCTATTTCCTCCTGCCCCAGTTCAGGATTCCTGTTGGGGTTCAGCAAACAAGAGCGCGTGGTCAGGATCGTTCCACAGCCATTAAACTCAACACTTCCACCTTCATGTACCATATCCACATCGAAATGATCCATCTGTCTTGCCCGGCTGATCATTTCAGGAATACAATCATCCAGATCATAAGAATATTTGCATCCCCAGGCATTGAATTTCCAATTCACCAGGACCTTCTCTTTTTCTTTATGATTCAGAAAAGCAGGGCCATGATCCCGGCACCAGCAATCGTTTGAAGGATGAAGATAGAGCTCAACACTGCCGGGGTCTATCCGGTATCTTTTCATCGAATCCTTCACAAAAAAAGCCAGCGCTTCATCATGCACATTAATAGCGGCGATCTCACTCAGTGTGATGACCTTAACGAATTGAAAAAAAGTATCATATACCTGATCCATCATTCCCGGCCAGGATTCGTCATTCAGCGGCAGGGTAAGCCAGGTCGCTCTATGCGGGTCCCATTCTGCCGGGAAGTAATATCCGATTTCACTGGGTGTCATGCCTGAGAATTTTCAGTTATCGATGAACCGGTTGACAACGGGCTGGTAGGTATCGATCCGGCGATCCCTCAGGAAAGGCCAGCGCGTGCGGTAATGGTTGATAGCGGCAAGATCGATCTCCTGAACAAGCGCTTCATCTTGATCCGGCGAAGCTTTGCAAAGGATCGACCCTATAGGATTCATAATGAAAGAACTTCCCCAGAAGGTGGTCAGTTTTTCTCTTCCGACCCTGTTAACGGCGCATACAAAAACGCCATTGGCTATGGCATGGCTCTTTTGTATGCTCAGCCAGGCATCCTGCTGTTCCTGTCTGGTTTTATAATCTTCATCTTCTTCCCAGCCAATCGCTGTAGGATAGAAAAGGATGTCAGCTCCTTTCAGGCTGGTGATCCTGGCGGCTTCCGGATACCATTGATCCCAGCAGATAAGTATTCCAATATTGGCAAAGGCTGTTTTGAAAACCCTATAGCCCGTATCGCCGGGTGTAAAATAGAACTTTTCGTAATATCCGGGGTCATCCGGGATATGATTTTTCCGGTACTTGCCTAGAATACTGCCGTCTGCATCAATAACGATAGCGCTGTTATGATAGATGCCATCCGCTCTTTTTTCAAAATAGGGTATGATAAGGACTATTTTCCTTTCCGCTGCCAGGTGCGCAAGGCTTTGCCATAACCTGCTGCCGGCCGTCTCAGCCAGGGCGAAGAAATCATAGTTTTGCTCGTAACAGAAATAGAGGGTATTAAACAGCTCCTGCAGGCAAATGATCCGGGCCCCTTTGTCAGCGGCAGTGTTGATCATTTCAATGGCTTTGGCTAAGTTCTCAGGTTTTCCAGTGTCACACGACATCTGAATCAGCCCGATGGATACTTTTCTTTCTATGGTCATTGATAATAATGTTGCTGTATCATCATCCTAATATCAGGATAATGCACGAAAACAAAAAACTCCGGATAACTTCTGCCGGAACTGTATTGGTTCAAATTATAAATTTACCGGTTGAATTATTATTTTCCCATTACCAGAGTTTTATTTTTTTTATTGCCGTCAGCAGATTAAATTCCGGCTATTATGGATAATCCTGTTTTTCTTGAGGTTAAGGACCTGGTAAAAATTTTCAGGAAAGGCGACCGGCAAATTGCTGCCGTCGACCATATTTCATTTTCCGTGGCCCGGGGCGAATTTTTATCCATTGTAGGAAGGTCGGGTTCGGGGAAATCGACCTTGCTTAACCTTATCGGAGGACTCGATTCACCC
>CAZYDB010000498.1:0-2198 GCA_964645995.1 uncultured Roseivirgaceae bacterium | reverse complement strand
CAACCTCGATCTTTGTGATGAACTTGGTAAAATTGGTATCACAGACCCAGTTTTACTGGCTCTATACTGTTTTAAGAAATAAATTCAGAAAATTAACCCGGTTTCTTGTAGATTATCGACCGATGGAAAAGTGGACGCGGGAAATTTTACCAGTAACAAATTATCAAAGGTGATACTTTTTCAGGAAACCCTAAATAAACTTACTATAATGAAACCATTAAGTTATTTTTTTTCATTTTTAATTTTTACCTTATTAATTACTCACCATGGTATATCTCAGACAAATACATTCCCATCAAGTGGTAGTGTAGGAATTGGTACCACTTCACCAAGTAGTAAGTTAGATGTTTATAATACGGTTACAAATTGGGCAGGATGGTTTAGAAATAATACAGGCTCGGATGTCAGATTGGCATATCCAGGTGGCTATGGGATTTTTATCAATACAAATGTGTCAACCAATCCTTATTTAATGCACTTATGTGAAAACAGTAATACAGTATTTATTGTTAAAAAAGATAAAAATATCGGAATTGGTACTTCTTCTCCTGCATATACCTTTGAAGTAAATGGAGAAGGAACTTCTAACATAGAGTTATATGTAAACGGAAGAATCAAATCTTCAGGTAATAACTCGGGATACTGGGCTGATAATGTATTTTTTGGGAAAACTGGCAATAATTTAGGATTATTTAATGCTGGTTGGCATTTACAGGTTGCTTCTTCTGGAAAAGTTGGTATTGGTACAAATACACCACAAGGAAAATTACAAGTTGCAGACAATATTAATGGCCTTCACAGAATATATTTTGACAACTTTTCATCCGAATCTGAGAGAAGGGTTGATATAAGATTAGGAGTTGGATCCACAGGAACTGAAGCCTTATATATAGGAACAGATAAGAGAATTGGTGGATTTGGTGCATATATTGATAATCGAACTGAAGAAGATTTAAGATTCAAAAAAAATGGTGTTGACCAGTTGGTAATCAATACATCTGGGTATGTTGGAATTGGAACTTCAACACCAACTTCTGAATTGTCTGTTAACGGCATAATTACAACCAAAGAAGTAAAAGTAGATATCAGTGGCTGGCCGGATTACGTTTTCAAAGAAAACTATTCGCTTATGGATCTTACTGATCTTGATCGGTTCATTAAAGGAAAAAAACATCTTCCTGATATTCCCAACGCAACAGAAATAGAGGAGGCAGGTTTGGTATTAGGTGAGATGAACAAACTTTTATTGAAGAAATTGGAAGAAATGACATTGTATATGATTCAGTTGAACAAGGAAATAAATAAACTAAAAAAAGAAATCGTCAGCATAACTGAAAAATCCGGTACGGATGACCACCAAAAATAAGGATAAAATATTAGAATGTATCAATTATTGTAGAAAGTCGATGGTTACTATTTGACGTGACCAGAGACAGAAATTCTTAACTTTACATTTTTTCAGCTTAATATCTTTAATTAATATTAACTTGCATTGTCTTATTTTTCTTTTGGGGCTTCCCCCTCGTTCCTCGGGGTCGGGCTTTCCGCTGCAGGCTTTCCCGCAAAGTACACGGTACTTTCACCTTTCAATCCCTAAGCCGGTAATATTGACTATGAACTATCTTGAGATGAAGGATCAAAATAATATAATTAAGAATTGAAAATGAGAAAAGTTAAAAAATCTTAAGATCCAATATGATTCAATCTGGCATTAAAAAAATTTTTCCCGAATCAAAAAAGATCAAACTAGATCAAAAAACAATAATTATTGCGTGCAAATTACGTGCAAATAAAAAAGCCCCAGTATTTAAACTAAGGCTAAGTGTCTGATAATCAGTGTGGGCGCTACTGGATTACTCATACACGCATGGCATGCGCTTATGGCCCTCGTGAATCTCGTCCCTCCCATACCTCGATTTCGAACCAGTGACCCCCTGCTTGTAAGAAAGATGATGTAATATTGATAATCAGGATTGGCCAGCCCATGGTCATTCTCTTTAATTAGGCTATACTTTTTTTAATCCTTCTAATCCGATAATAAATCTTTTATTCAAATGGACTTAAATGAGTCCAGGAAAATACCCAAAATGTTTTAGGTATGTTTTAGGTAAAATAAAAAAGACCGTTAAAAACGGCCTTTCTGAGTAGCGAGGACGGGAGTTGAACCCGTGACCTCAGGGTTATGAATCCTGCGCTCT
>CAZYDB010000497.1:0-2207 GCA_964645995.1 uncultured Roseivirgaceae bacterium | reverse complement strand
CGGCGACCGATTTGCTCAGCAGGGGAATGCTCAGCTCAAGGCTTTTAAGCTAGCCCTGGATTTCAATGTTGACCTTACCCCCGTATGGAACAAATCATACCGTGAGCATAAAACCGTCAATTCCACCCATGAATCCGTCAGGAAAGAAGCTGACCAGGCAGTAAAAAAACTACACTGGCAGTATCCCTATCTGGTAGATGCTGACCATATCAACCTTTCCAATGTGGATGAGTTTATTCCTTTTGCAGATTTTTTTACCCTTGATGTGGCTGAATATATTGGAGAAAAAACCTCAGAAGAAAATATCAAAGAATTCGTAAAGTTCAACCTGCCCTATATTGGAAACTTAAAAATTCATGGGATTGATGACCCTTTCAGTATCAGTGAAGAATTCGTCTGGCATATCGGAGAAAAATTCCTGCTGGCGGCCGGTGAAGCCTCCAGGGTCTATCAGCATATAGCCGCAAAAAGGGGAGTGGATAATTTTATTGCTGAGGTATCTATGGATGAAGTCGATGATCCTCAGAGTCCTCAGGAATTATTCTTCATCCTCTCCGCCCTTCATTTCTATGAAATAAGACCCCAGACCATCGCACCCAAATTTACCGGGAGATTTAACAAGGGTGTTGATTATGCCGGTAACCTCGATAAGTTTAAAAAAGAATTTGAACAGGACCTTTTGGTGATCGATCATGCCATCCGTGTCTTTGCACTACCGGACAATCTGAAATTGAGCGTTCACTCAGGCAGCGATAAATTTTCATTATATCCTGTCATTTCCAAACTTATCAAGGAGCATAATAAAGGCCTTCATATAAAAACCGCCGGCACGACCTGGCTTGAAGAACTTGCCGGACTCGCTTTATCGGGCGATGAAGGGCTGCTGATGGCAAAAGAAATCTATACCAGGGCTTATAACCGCTATGATGAATTGGCCGCACCTTACGCAACAGTTATTGACATAGACAGGAAAGGGCTTCCTTTGCCCGAAGAAGTCAATATCTGGTCTGGTCTTCAATATGCTGATGCCCTGCGACATAATAAAAACAATACCGGGTACAATGCCGACCTGAGACAGTTATCACATGTGGGATATAAAATAGCATCTGAATTTGGAGAGGCATTTAAAAAGCTGGTCCGAAAAAATGAGAAGGTAATCGGTCCGCTGGTTACCGACAATATTTTTGCGAACCATATAAAACCTCTGTTCATTGATTAAAATGTGATAGATTATGAAGCCTTTTTTATCGGAGGATTTTTTACTTGAAACTGATACGGCACGTCAGTTGTATTTCGATCATGCCGAGACAATGCCTATCATTGACTACCACTGCCATCTCCCTCCTGAGGAGATCGCAGCAGACAGGAATTTCCGGAATCTTACCCATATCTGGCTAAATGGTGATCATTACAAGTGGCGGGCGATGAGGACTAATGGCATCGATGAGAAATATGTTACCGGAGATGCATCTGACTTTGAAAAATTCGAAAAGTGGGCATCCACAGTTCCCTATACAATGCGAAATCCGTTGTTCCATTGGACACATATGGAGTTGAAAAACCCTTTTGGTATAGAGCAAATATTGAACAGCGATACCGCCAGGGAAGTATATGACCATTGCAGCCATTTGCTGCAAACGCCTGAGTTCAGCACAAGAAACCTGCTCCGGCACTTTAACGTTGAAGTTGTGTGTACTACCGATGATCCTGCCGATCCCCTCATCCATCATCAAAAGATCCGGAATGATGCTTTTGAGATCAGCATTTTACCTACTTTCCGGGCTGACCAATCCATGGCCATAGAGAATCCGGAAACCTACAATCGATACCTCAGTAAGCTGGCTGCCTCAGCAGATATGGACATCAACCATTTTAATGATCTTCTTGACGCGCTGGCTAAGAGACATACTTTTTTTAATGAGATGGGATGCCGTTTATCAGACCATGGACTTGAAGAAATATATGCCGCGGATTTTAAACTTTCCACAATTCATAAGATCTTTGATAAGATCCGGGCAGGCAAACCGGTATCACGCAAAAAACTGATAAAATTCAAATCAGCCATGCTTATTCATCTGGCGGAGATGGATCATGAAAAAGGATGGACGCAACAGTTTCATCTTGGAGCTCTTCGCAATAATAACAGTCGAAAGCTCAGAGAACTGGGCCTGGAACTGTCCCCGGCTATCGTCCCGCAAGTTCCACTC
>CAZYDB010000496.1:0-2215 GCA_964645995.1 uncultured Roseivirgaceae bacterium | reverse complement strand
CTGATCAATGAAATCAATACCATTCCCGGGTTTACGCATATCAGCATGTTCCCACAATTATGGACGCTTTCAGGGATCTCTTATATGGATTTGATCTCAAAATTGATTGACATGGCCTTCAGCAAGCATGAAAGGCAGTCACGGATCCGGAGGGACTTTAACTCAGCATTATCATAATCCACAAAATGAATAATTTAGATTTTGGTATAATTATTATAATGCAGGCATCGTTAACTTTTTGTACTTTTGCCTGATTAGCATAATCCATTGCCATGAATAAAGTATTGCGATTTATTATCAGGGCGGATAGCTTGCCTCATCTGATAAAACATATAGCCTTCATTGGCATCCTTGGCGGATTGTTTTTCCTTGCTTTTTTTTATGTATACCTTCCGGTGATAACCAAACATGGTGAATCGATCATAGTTCCTGATATCGTGGGTTTGGAATATGCTGATCTGGAGGAGTTCCTGACCGACCGGAACCTGCGGTTTGAGATTAATGCTGATTCTGATTATACCAGTGAATTTCCTCCCTTGGCAGTACTTAAGCAATTTCCGGAAGCAGGTAATAAAGTGAAGGAAAACCGGAAAATTTTCATTACATTAAACGCGATCAACCCGCCGGAAGTACGGATGCCTAATTTAGTGGATGGAAGTCTTAAAAATGCCGAGATGCTTCTTGAAAGTTATGGCTTGATCAGGGGAGAGATCATCTACAAGCCTGATCCTGCGAGGAATGCTGTTCTTGAGCAGCTTTATGAAGGTAAACCGATAGAGCCAGGCACCCTGGTATCCAAGGGGTCAAGAATTGACCTGGAGGTTGGTGATGGTATTGGAAGACAGATCTTTGAGATGCCGGATCTAAAAGGAATGGAACTGGAAGAAGCCCGTATTCTTATTCTGGGAAGCAGCCTGAGGGTAGGCGAGATCATGTTTGTCCTCTCCGATGAGGACCTCCCCGGTACTGTCATCAGTCAGAGTCCTCTTGCGGACCGGATGGTGAGGGTCGGACGTACAGTTGATCTATGGGTAGCAGATGACGTTGATATGGATAGTCTCCGTTTAGAATAAACAGCAATTAATGGGATCCTGCAGGTATATTATCATTGTTCAGTTAATCATTTTTTTAATTACTCCTTCCTATGGTCAGTTAACCCTATCACCTGTTTCAAACCCAGTCCGGATTGCTGATTTACAGGACATCAAGGGAAGAAAGGCGGAAAAGGACACAATAGATCTTCCTTTATGGGATGATTTTTCTTATCCGGGTAATATTCCCAATGAGGCCATCTGGATGCCCGGAAGCAACGTATTTGTAAATCAGACGAAGGGGCTGAATCCACCTTCACTGGGCGTTGCTACCTTTGATGGATCAACAAACCAGGCCGGCCTGTACGACCCGGATCCATTTGCCGTAGGACTGGCCGACTCCCTGGTATCCAGACCGATCAATCTGGGGGCCCTCCAGGCAGATGAACTTAACTCTGTTTATTTAAGTTTTTTCTGGCAGTATTTCGGAAATGCCGAGGTTCCTGATCCGGAAGATTCCCTTCGTCTGCTGTTCAGGAATCAGCAGAGCCAGTGGGAGGTTATCGACGTATTTACAAAAAACCGGGTGATCAGTACCGACACTTTTATACAGGTAATTTATAAGCTCGAACCCCGGTTCCTTTATGGTTCCTTTCAGTTTAAATTTGAAGTGTTTGCGAGGTTATCAGGGCCCTATGATACCTGGCATATCGATTATGTTTATCTTGACAAAGACAGGAATTTGCTGGACAGGAGTTTCTTCGACCGGACCATAGCCACACCGCCCGAATATATCTTTAAAGGTTATTCTGCAATACCCATAACCCAGTTTTTTACCCAGCCGGAAAAATTTATCGGGCAGTCTTTTGTCGATATTTATAACCTGGATAATTTCCTGCAACCCATTGAATATACCGCCAGGCTGGTGAACACTTTCGCGAAGGACGATGTGGTAGAAGTATTGAATATTAACACCGAAGTGAATCCTATCCTTCAGGGGAAGGAGCGCAGGCGATTGATGATCAATTCCCTGGATATTTCAAATCTTAACAGTGATCTGGATTCCATATACCTGACACTGGATGTCTTTATCAGCTCCGGGGATTCTGTACTGGATAACAGTATCAATTATCGTATTAACGATACAACCTTAGCGACTTACGTGTTACATAATTATTATGCAA
>CAZYDB010000495.1:0-2228 GCA_964645995.1 uncultured Roseivirgaceae bacterium | reverse complement strand
GATGGATGGACATAGGTTCAATTTCCTTCCATTCTCCCTGTTCCCAGTATTTTCCTTTTTGGGTGATTTCCCTGATGTTGATCTCCGGGTTGAAATTCGTTGCAAAAGCCTTCCCATGGTCACCGGCATTACAATCGACAATATCAAGATACCGGATGCTGTCGAAATGATGCTTCAGGGCGTAAGCTGCGAAGATACCGGTTACGCCGGGATCAAAACCACATCCGAGCAAGGCCATCAGGCCTGCCTGCCTGAACCTTTCCTGGTATTCCCATTGCCATTTATATTCAAACCTGGCTATGTCTTTAGGCTCATAATTTGCAGTGTCCAGATAATGGGTTCCTGTTTCCAGACAGGCGTCCATGATGGTAAGGTCCTGGTAGGGAAGGGCTACGTTAATCACCAGGTCGGGCTTGAAATCCTGCATCAGCATAACCAGTTCCGGGACCTTGTCGGCATCTACCTGAGCCGTTTTGATACGGTTGCCACCAATCTCGGCGGCGATCCGGTCACATTTGGATTTGGTGCGGCTGGCAAGGAGAATATCATTAAAGACCTCATTTTCGCGGGCACATTTTTTGGCGACCACATTACCTACGCCACCGGCACCGATAAGTAATACTTTACTCATTTTAATTTGCAGTTGATAATTTTTAACAAATCTAATCTGAAAAATTTACAAATTTTCACCTTTTGGGCCGTGGCCACTATCGAGTGATTTTTAAAAAATGGCTGGATAGTTAATCGTTCGTTTATATTTTTATTTTAAATCACCATACATTAACCCCGGTTATTCATAAACTATGCTCAAAATAAACCGTCTTGACTATTTAAAATATTTATTATCAGGTTGTTACGAAACCGGGTTAATAATGCAGCCCATATCCGAATGGATATAATGGATCCCTGGAATCAAATGGAACATCTTCCTTCTGGTTCCTGACAGCTTCCATTGAAGATGGTAGTTCAAATGGCAGCCTGGCCAAAGGATTGAATTTGCCGAAAAGAATATCGAAGACGGCATCATCATAAGCCCCGAAATCACCCAATAAGGCTGTTGAAGCTTCTGCAATGTCAGGGATAACGGCCGGCCGGTCAAGGTATATACAGATAACGGTCGGCTTGGCATTTGCTATTTTCAGGATCCTTGATTTTTCCGGTTCCTGAAAATCAAGGGATCCCTGGTGGAACATATTTTCTATTAAATTCCCGTTCCTGGGTTCCCAGGGGGTTTGAAGGCGCAGGATGGCTACATCAGCATCTGCCAGGCTGTCGACAACAGAGGCATATTGCCCGGCGGTAGCTTTATCGATGTTTTCAACGTATATCTTTATATTATCTGAAAGAGGAAGGAAAGCTGTACTGTCTGCGGCTATTCCATTTTTGAGTAATACGATAGATTTGCGCTGGGCTTCCCTGCCTTTTTGCATGAATTCTTTTTTTCCTACCGTATTTTCTGCCTTTTCGATGTCAACATATGGATTTTCAAACAAACCCATTTGAAATTTGACACGCAAGAGCCGGCGGACTGATTTATCGATCCTCGATTCCAGTACCCGGCCCTCTTCGATCAATGCCAGCAATTCACGGGTGTTGTCGTTTCCTCCAAACTGGTCAACCCCGGCATCGATAATTTTCTTTATTCTTTCTTTAACTGAAAGATCATCAACACCCCAGCCCGGGCCTTCGAACATTTCAAATCCTAATACGCCAAATCCTTCTACGATACCCCAATCGGTACACACGATCCCGTCATACCCATATTCGTTTCTCAGCAGATCCGTTATGATCTCCTTGTTAAAACTCATGCCTACATTTTCTCCGGTCTGGTCTACGGCAATGCCATAATAGGGCATGATCATGGCGGTACCTGCTTCGAATGCAGCCTGGAAGGGGATTAGGTGGTGATCAAAATAATCGCCCGGGTAAGCCTGGTCTTTTCCATAACGGAAATGGGCGTCCCATCCATCCTTCTGTGGACCACCGCCTGGCCAGTGTTTGGTCATACAAGCTATGGAATGAAGCCCCAGTTCCTTGCCCTGGAAGCCGTATATATAGGCTGCTGTCATTTTAGCCGACAATTCCGCATCTTCACCAAAAGTTCCGTTAATACGGGCCCACCGGGGCTCAGTAGCCAGGTCAGCCATGGGATGCAGGGCAGTCCTTATGCCGACAGCACGTAATTCCTCGGCAGCAATCCTGCCGAATTCAACCACCAGCAGGGAATC
>CAZYDB010000494.1:0-2303 GCA_964645995.1 uncultured Roseivirgaceae bacterium | reverse complement strand
ATATACTCTCCGATTAATCCGCTAAAGTCATGAATTAAGAGGACATTTACAACTGGAAGAATGATTTTTTACTTTTGATTATTCAAACCGAAGGGCTTCGATAGGATCCAGTTTGGATGCTTTATAGGCCGGATAATAACCCGATATCAGACCAACGGTAATGGAAATGGCAAATCCTACGATTACCCAGACCCAGGGCACAATAAAGGTTCCCGCACTGATCAGGTTGGCGATCAGGTTACCAATAGCTATGCCCAGGATCACTCCGGCGACCCCTCCCAGGAGGCATATTATGATAGCTTCGATCAGAAATTGCTCTCTTATTTTGCCGGGGTTAGCTCCTATAGCCTTTCGGATACCTATCTCACGGGTTCTCTCGGTAACCGATACCAACATGATGTTCATCAAGCCAACGGAAGCACCAAGCAGGGTGATAAATCCTATGATAAATCCACCCATTTTAAGGTATGACCCGATCTCGTCGAGCCGTTCCTCCAGGGTGAGGTTTCGCGAAATATCAAATGAGTTTTCAGCGCCGATAGGATCCTGCCGGATGGAACGCATCAAACCGGTGGCCTGCCCAATGGCAAATTCCATATTTTCCGGGTTATCAATGGAGGTGTTAATATAATACCTGAAATCGGACCACCCCGTGTTCAACCTGATGGCGCTCTCGATCGGAATAATAATGGAACGGTCGGAACCACTGTCTCCCCCAAGTGCTCCTTCCTTTTTAAGCACACCAATGATCCGGTATTTATTACCCAAAAAAGAGATATCCTGGTTAAGAGGATCTTCATTGGATTCAAATAGTTTACTGACTACCTCATTGCCAACAATAGCAACCGGCCGCCCATTCTGAACCTCGTAAGCTGAGAAATTACGGCCAAATTCAATATTATAGCCCTCTATGTTCAGGTATTCTTCATCGGTTCCTACAATACGAATGTTGGGATTGGTCTTTTTAGAGTACCTTTTTACTTCGGTCGACCAGGAAACATAGGTTGAAATGCTGACCTTGTTGGAATATTTGTAAAGTATCTTGAACCGCTTAACCTCAAAATATTCAAGAGGTGCGTATTTCTTCTCTTCCACGCCACCTACATTCCTGTCCCGGTCCGTGCGCCGGGATTCTATCTCAAAAGAATTGGCTCCCAGGTTGGAGAAACTGTTGTTTATGGAAGCCTTCATTCCGTCGATAGCTGTTAAAATACCCACCAGTGAGGTGATGCCAATAGCGATGATCAACGCCGTCAGAACCGATCGCAGGAGATTGCTCGAAATAGACTTGATACCTTCCAGAAAATTAAAAATAATATTCATGCAGGACGTGGCGTTACTATAAGTACAAATATATTTGTCTAATCCTTTCCTATTAAGTATTATTACTTGAATGTGTCTAAAGTTATTTAAAAGGTTATATAGTGATGTTGAAGTTTAAACAGCTTATTACGCTTTTCAGTTTGTTATTTATCCTAAGCATAAAAGTTCATGGCTCCTACCTGTTCATCCCGATGGATAACACACAGTCCAATCATCTGAAATCCTATGGGATAGCTTATTGGATGCTGGCCAATGAAGTAGAAGTAGACTGGCTCCTTAATTATCGCGGCGGAAGTTTTATGGTTAGGTATTTTCCCAAATTTGAAAATGAATTGGTTATCAGAGGTATCAGCTATTCTGTAATATCTGATGCCCAATATAACCAGATCTTAAATGAAATAGCCAGTCCTTCATCCAATACTGATGTGATGAAGCTTGAAAAAATCCCGAAAATTGCTGTTTACTCACCCAAGAGCAAACAACCCTGGGATGATGCCGTAACGCTCGTGCTGACCTATGCAGAAATTCCGTATGATGTAATCTTCGATGATGAAGTTATGTATGATGAACTTCCTAAATATGACTGGCTGCACCTCCATCATGAAGATTTCACGGGACAGTTTGGCAAGTTTTACAGAAGCTACAGGAATTTCCCCTGGTATATTCAGCAGCAGAGGGAGTTTGAAGCCAGTGCAAAAAAGCATGGATTTGACAAAGTGTCTGAACTGAAACTTGCTGTAGTCAAAAAAATCAAAGAATTTGTGATTGGCGGCGGCTTTCTGTTTGCCATGTGCTCTGCCACTGATACCTTTGATATCGCCCTGGCAGCCGAAGATACCGATATCTGTGAGGTAATGTATGATGGCGACCCGGCTGATCCCATGGCTCAGAAAAAGCTTGATTTTAATAATACCCTGGCCTTTAAAGACTTTCTTCTTGTCCGTGATCCTCTGGAATACGAGTTCTCCAACATCGACCAG
>CAZYDB010000493.1:1412-2317 GCA_964645995.1 uncultured Roseivirgaceae bacterium | reverse complement strand
GCTTTGAAACGTGCATTTGAACGTCACAGCAAGTTGGTGAGTAAGAGTGAATAAGATACTTTTTCGAATTATGCCGCTCGAAGCATCGTATGACCGTTCAATGTTTAGCAGCGGTTCGAAACCGTTGGACAATTATTTTCAGAAACAGGTTACGCAAGATATCCGCAGAAGAGTGACGGCTTGTTTTGTAGCAATTACTATTGAACAACGAATTGCGGGATATTATACACTGACTGCGGCGAGCATTCTTTTATCAGACCTTCCAGACACGATCGTAAAAAAGCTGCCCCGTTATCCGTCCGTACCAGCAGTGCGTATGGGAAGATTGGCAGTAGACAAATCATTCAGAAAACAGGGATTAGGCGGAGCTTTGCTGGCAGACGCATTAGCTCGTGCTTACCATTCGGAGATCATAGCGTATTCTATGGTGGTTGATGCAAAAGATGAATCAGCCGTATCCTTCTACAGACATCACGGTTTCATTGCGCTGCCGAATGCTCCGATGACACTGTTTCTGCCGCTCTCATCATTAAAATTTCTTGAATCTTAAATGGCTCCGATATGTATCGGGGCTGAATAACACTTGATAAAAAACAATATTTTCTGTAAAAGTATATATTTTGATTCCATATTTGGAGAGTGTATGACCCAGTTCAATGAACATATAAATATTTTGATCGATGCCTATAAATCAACCATAGAGTAAATGACCCACCTGAAGGTTACAGGCGCAGAAAAAAGACAGGTCCTCAAGGAAAAGAATATTTTACAATTTGCTCATATTATTTCCTATACTGATGATGACAAAAAAATTGAAGGGAAATTTGTTCTGGCATTCAACAGTGTTCAGGATGCCTTGAAAATTGCTTCTGCTATTGCTGACGGTGCAATAGTCAACTCCAAGC
>CAZYDB010000493.1:0-1402 GCA_964645995.1 uncultured Roseivirgaceae bacterium | reverse complement strand
TCGCTTTTGGTGCTTCGAGAAAGAGGCCCCATGTTATCCAGACCTTATGCTGACACTGTGAAAAGCTCATGTCACAGCAACATGAAAGAGCTGCGGATCCAAAGCAGGGGCGAGCCGATCAGAGTGTTCTATGCGTTTGACCCCGATCGAAGAGGCGTTCTGCTTTGCGCAGGCAATAAGACCGGAAACGAAAAACGATTTTACATGGTAATGATCCCGATTGCTGATCGTGAGTTCACAGCGCACCTTGAAAAATTGAAAAAGGAGTGACGATTATGGCAAAAACTCTTGACCAGATGCTGGCGGCAGAAAAGCCGGAGGTTGTTGCCGATGCTCGGGAAAAAGCAGCGAAGATACTGTTGGGCATGCATTTGGCTGATCTGCGGGAACATGCAAACAAAACCCAGGGTGAGATCGCCCTGGCTCTTGGCGTGAAACAACCGACGGTTGCGGGCATGGAAAAATTTGGTCGTGATCTCAAGCTCTCGTCCCTTAAACGCTATGTCGAGGCGACCGGCGGTAAGCTGCGTATTGATGTAGAGTTTTCCGATGGCACCTATTACGGATTTTCCGTTTAATGCCGACCCCGGTGCCCCCCGCTGAACGCCTGAACCCGCAGCCGTCTCCATTTGGGTTGCAAAAATTTACCGGCAGGGGTATCATGGATTTATGAAATTCTTGGGAGGTAAAAGATTATGATAAGAGAAATAATCAGGCCACAGACCAATCAGGTGATTATCCATATCCCTCAGGATATGGTGGATAAAGAGCTGGAATTGATCGTATTTGCGATTAAACAGGACACGGGCACAGGCACAGGAATACAAAAAATCAAATCCAGGCAGCTCATGGATAAAATTTTTGAGCACGCTGAGTCTGCAACCATCCCAGATGATCTTGACATTGATGAGATAATGAATGACATGAATAATGCATTATCTTGACACCAATATCATTGTTTATTCAGTTGTCAATCAAGATTCCGGGAAAATGGAAGTCAGCCAGTCAATTATTCGGGATTTATTCGAAAAAGACAACTTGCTGATTTCTCCTCTGAACCTGCAGGAACTGATTTATACGCTTTCAAAGCTTAAAATCGACATCAAACATATTGAACAGACATATTTATTATTTCAACAATTCTGTCAAAATGAAATTGACAAAACCCTCATTGATTCGGCTTTTAAAATCGTTTCCCGGTTAAACTTCGGTAAAAATATCAATGATGTCATTCACCTTAAATTTGCAGAAAAATATTGCACCAAACTGCTGACATTTGACAAAGATTTCAAAATTCTAAAGCAATTTTCATTACTTGATATCCAAATTTTAAGTTAAGTTGATTGGGGCCCATTTTGAAACCCGGCTGGCACAGTTTCGACACATCTATCCTGTGACCACC
>CAZYDB010000492.1:0-2372 GCA_964645995.1 uncultured Roseivirgaceae bacterium | reverse complement strand
TCGAAGCCGGTGCTGGGCACAAAGATATAGCCCACCTTCCCATTCGTGGCCTCATCAACGCGCATGCGGTTGGCTTCAATCCATGCAAGATTCCTTAACCTGGTTTCACTTTCTAATAATTCAACGATGATTTTCCTGCTTCCCTCCATTGAAGGACTGGCATTTACCGTCAACTCAACAGTTTTGCCTGCTAAGCCCTGGAAAGCTGCATAAGGCTCTTCCGCAGTATTCAACCGAATACCATTTACAGCAATGATATAGTCTCCTTCCGAGACCTCAATACCAGGCATGTCCAGGGGAGAACGTACCTCAGTTTCCCAATCGGCAGGTTTGACTATCTCTTCAATTTGATAATACCCATTATTCCGGGTCCAGTTAACACCCAGATAGCCAACATTCCTCCTTTTTGCCCTTTCTATGTCACCCCCTCCCTTATAGGTATGCGAGGCATTAAGTTCACCGATCAATTCCCCTAAAATAAAATTTACATCATACCTTGTAACAGCATCATCGATCAGCTTGCCATACCTTTCTTTCATCAGATCCCAGTCCACACCATGCATTCCCTTATCATAAAAGAAATCCCTCTCAAACCGCCAGGCATCATTAAAAATCTGACGGTATTCAGCTCCGGGGTCCAGAACCATTTCCATTTCATTGGTTCTTAAGGGTTTCTCCATTTTCTGACCGGCAGCTACGCTGACGACGGCCATCTTTCCATTACTGGCTACAAGCATTTTGTTGCCATCAGCCGAAACAGCAAACCCATCAACATCTTCCATGATGGTTTTTTCCTCCCTTTCTTTCAGATCGAAATACTTAACAGGTTTATTCTTTCCCCCGGATCCTGAATTAGGAAACTGCTGATAGATCAATTTCCCGGCAACACCATACAAATTACTATAATTACCGGGTTCTGCCGGAAGAATAACCATCCGGCTTTCAAAGCCGTCGATATCAATCCCAACGGGTTTTTCTTCGTTTGCCTCTTCATCCCCTCCTTTTTTATCTTTTTTCTTTTTCTCTTTATCTTTATCGCCATTCTCTGCCTTTTCATCATCTTTTATAATGGCTACTTCATCATTTCTCGGTTCCAGAGGAGATGCCACATCCCTGCGTAAGGATACTGCTGCAATATGTGTCGAATTCGGATAGACAAATTCATTTCCAAAATCACTATAAACCGGCCTGAAATTCCTGTTGGTGGTCAGGTAAAGATATTTGCCGTCCGGATCAAAAGCAGGGTTACTGTCACTGTAGAAACCACTGGTCACCTGATGCCTGATCCCTGCCTGTGAGTCATACAGGAATATAGCACCTGACCGGTTTTCCAGCCCCCTTGAATAAGCAAGCCAGCGACTGTCCGAAGACCAGCTTACCTTAAAATTGGCAAGAGCGCCGTGTGTCATCCAAAGTCCCTGATCGACCGGTGCAGTAGTATTGGTCTCCAGATTATATATCCATATTTTCATAGTCTGGTCGACAAAAGCAACCTTTTTGCTGTCCGGTGACCAGAAGGGAGCATAACGGAATCCTGCGCCATAGCTGGTAAGCTTCTTCTCTTTCCCGGTCTCGACATCATAAAGATGCAGTTCATATTCACCTGAACGGTCACTCCAGTAGATGATCGACTTGCCATCGGGTGACCATTCCGGATATCTTTCGGCTACTCCTGAACTATTCGAGAGATTTTTTATGAATCCATGTTCAGCGGGCACGGTAAATAATTCGCCCCTTGCATTTACCACCACCCTGCTGCCATCCGGAGCAATGGAAGCACTCATCAATCCGGATGCTACGTTTTCTGTTCTGGGACTCAGGGACATCAGGTCAGAGACCACTTTTATACCAACTTCCCTGTATTGATTGGTTGAAAGGTCCAATACATATAAATTCCCTCCGGCCTCAAACACCATATCATCAGGTCCGATGGAAGGCCAGTGAACATCAAAATCAACAAAATCAGTGACTTGCTTTAACTGTTTGGTATTGGTATCATAGGACCAGATATTAAAACGCTTTTCAGAACCCCTGTCTGACAGGAAATAAATAAAATTGCCATGCCACATAGGCAGTTCTTCATTGGCAAAAGATTCGGTAATATACTCGGAACGATTTTCATTAAGGTCGAAAAGTATAATATCCGGAGCCATCCCTCCCCTGTATCTTTTCCATGTCCTGGATAACCTGGACTTGTCGGTATAGGCGATCATATCACCATTATCCGAAAAGGAGCCATACTCTGCATGAGGTAATGGAAGCTTTGCCGCCATCCCTCCCTGGATGGGAACCAGATAAAATTGACTGAATCTTTGCTTTCCACTTTCCCTTGAAGAAGCGAAGAGGATTTTATCTTCTGCCGGGTGCCAGTC
>CAZYDB010000491.1:1641-2376 GCA_964645995.1 uncultured Roseivirgaceae bacterium | reverse complement strand
GTCTTATTTGATTCATCGATTTTTCGGCCACAGTATCATCTCTCCAAAAGTCTTCCTGTGCATAAACACACGTAAACTTTTGGAGAGATCCTCCACCTTCCACCCTCCACCCTCCACCTTCAGTAGCCATGGAGGGGTTCGACTGAATATAAACGGAATATCAGGTCTTCTTTTATTTTTTTTTAATTTTAAGGGTTTACAACTGAACATCAGGTGGTATTAAACGAAATTTTTAAGGATCCTTAATGCCAGATTATAAAACCATAGACGAAGTACTGGAAGAACTTGATAAGATCATTGATCAGTCGATACTCGAAAATGATTACAGTGGTATTTTTGCTTATGTTTACCGTCGAACGACCGCAGAGATCAAGCATTCGATTCTTGATAACAGGTTCAACGACAATAGCCGCATGGAATTATTTGATATTGTTTTTGCCAACCTGTATATCGAGGCCTATAGAAAATACAGGGAAGGTAAAACAACAAGTCTATCCTGGCTTATCTGTTTCGAATCCAAGAAACGGAAAGCTTCTATTGCTCAACATATTCTCATGGGTATGAATGCCCATATCAATCTTGATCTTGGAATAGCTGCAGCCAGGGTCTCGGAAGGAGCTGACCGGGAAGAGTTAAAGGAGGATTTCGATAAGGTCAACCAGATACTCAAAGACCTCATCGATGAAATGCAGGCAAGGATAAGCCGGGCTTCCCTCTTATTATATGTCCTGGATT
>CAZYDB010000491.1:0-1631 GCA_964645995.1 uncultured Roseivirgaceae bacterium | reverse complement strand
TTTCCTGGGCGGGAAACGAGATGAGCGATTGATCGATGACAGCATCAGAAAATTCAGGGGAAATGCATGGGCTTCGGCTTGTAGCCTGATGGATGCTGTTTCAGAAGAGGAAAGGGGCTGCCTCATCAATGAATTGGATGAGCGAACGGCCAACTGGAGCACCAGGATCCTTCACCCGCCAAATTTAATCCTGCGTATGGCATGGAGGTTCCTGGGATTGTTTGAACAGAAAGATATTTATAAGATCATAGAAAGCCTCCGTAGTGATGATAAACCGCTGATCAGGATTTGAGCCCGGTGTGTCCCTGCCAGGGTTCCCAGGAAATTTATGAGTTTTCCGGATCAGTTTGCCTGTAATATAATTTTTGTATATTGTGCGCAAAACTTAATAGTGGCATGAGGTTTTTTAAAATTCTATTCCTTCTTTGTCTGATATCGCCCTGTTTAGTATGGGGCCAGGTCCGTGTCTTCACCGGTTATCATCCGAATGGGAAATCCGTGATTGCAGTAACGGTTGAAGAAGGATATATCACCAATGTTAAGATCACAGAGAAGTCTGCGGAAGAAAAAGAAAAACCATACCTGGCGCCTGGCCTTTTTGATGTACAGATCAACGGTTATGCTTCGACCAGCTTCAACAGGCCGGGACTAACGGTAGAAAAGGTCCGTAAACTCACCGAAGCTATGTGGGCGGAAGGTGTGACCACCTTTTTCCCAACCATAATAACCAATGCACCTGAGCTCATCATCGAAAACCTGAACGTGCTTACTGAGGCTGTCAGCGATCCGCTTCTGGCTCATTCCATGCCCGGCTATTTTATTGAAGGGCCTTATATCTCTCCAGATGATGGTTTCAGGGGAGCCCATAACAAGGCATGGGTTCGTGATCCCGATTGGGATGAGTTCCTTCGTTTTTACCAGGCCGCCGCGGGGCGCATCATCCAGGTAGGCCTCGCCCCTGAAAAGAATGGCGCCATGGATTTCATGGAAAAATGCATAGACAAAGGGGTAATGGTATCGCTGGCGCATCATAATGGAACGGCAGATCAGATTGATCAGGCAGTGGCGCTGGGAGCCAGGATATCCACCCATCTCGGTAACGGATGTGCTAATTTCATCCATCGTCATGATAACCCCATCTGGCCGCAACTCGCCAATGATAAGCTTACTCCGACGATTATCGCCGATGGTCATCATCTCAGAAAAGAAGAGTTGCAGGTGTTTTATAAAGTGAAAGGGCCGCATAACCTCATCCTGGTCTCGGATGCTACTGAACTGGCAGGGATGCCCCCTGGTGAATATGAATGGGATGGCAAGAAAGTGGTGATGACAGCAGACGGTATGTTGCAATACCCGGAGCAAAAAGTGCTGGCAGGTGCCTCATTTCCTGTACGGACAGGGGTGATGAACATGGTGACGCTGGCCGGCTGCAACCTTGCTGATGCCTTAAAAATGGCTACCGAAACTCCCGCGCGCGTGTATGATCAGGACAAAAGAGGTGCGCTTGCAACCGGCAACAGCGCCGACCTGGTATTGTTTACGATAGAAAATGGTGAGATGGTGATCAGGAAGACTATCGTGGCCGGTAAGGTTGTCTATTCCAGGTAATATGAAAAAACAAGGAGTCATAC
>CAZYDB010000490.1:936-2376 GCA_964645995.1 uncultured Roseivirgaceae bacterium | reverse complement strand
AGCTGCCGGTTCCCGGTTGATAAGTTTGACGGCAAGGAATATGCCCTGCTGGCCATCCAGGCTGCCCAACAAACAAACGAAAGGTTTGGTTTAATTCATCTTTCTCACGTTCTTAGAGGTAAGGAAGATCAATATGTATTAAGTTATAAACATAATAAATTACCGGTATTTGGTAAGGGAAATAATCATGATGATGTGTTCTGGCAGAATATCATCAGAACCATTACGATCAACGGCTTTCTTGAAAAAGACATAGAGAAAATTGGTGCATTAAAAGTGTCAGAAAAAGGGAAAGAATTCTTGAAAACCCCTGTCAGCATTATGGTATCAGAGAAACATGACTTTACAATTGATGAGGAAGAAGAGGATACTGGAACACAGCCCCTATCCGGTGCAGCCTATGATGAAACATTATATCATATTCTTAAATCCATCAGAAAAAAAGTAGCAAAAGACAAGAACCTGCCCCCCTATGTGATCTTCCAGGATCCTTCTCTCGAAGAGATGGCGACAACTTACCCTACAACTATTGATGAATTATCCACGGTTAACGGGGTGGGCAGAGGAAAAGTTGAAAAATTCGGCGAGCCTTTTATCGAAGCCATAAGAGACTATGTCGAAGAGAACGAGATCACAACGGCGACCGATGTAGTTATTAAAAGTGCAGTAAATAAATCGAAGATCAAAATTTATATTATTCAGCAGATCGACAGAAAAATTGATCTTGAAGATATCGCTGAATCTAAAGACCTGACCTTTGAGGAACTGCTTTCTGAAATGGAGCAGATTATCTATTCAGGCACCAAATTAAACATTGATTATTACATCGATGATTATCTTGACGAGGAAAGAAAAGACGAAATATATGACTATTTCATGACCGCTGAAAGTGATAGCATTGATGAGGCCCTTGATGAACTGGGTAATGAAGGGTTTGAAGAAGAGGAATTGAGACTTATAAGAATAAAATTTTTCTCAGATAACGCAAATTAATTTTTTTAAAATCAACTTTCTATGAATATTCTAGTGATAGGTTCCGGTGGTCGTGAGCATACCCTGGCCTGGAAAATCAATCAGAGCCGCAGATGTGGCAACCTGTATGTGATGCCCGGCAATGCCGGAACCGGTACGATAGCCCAAAATATAAATATCCCTGCTTCCGACTTTGAAAAGATCGGCACCTTCGTGCTGAAGGAGCGTATAGACCTGGTAGTTGCAGGACCGGAAGCCCCCCTGGTTGCCGGCATACGTGACTATTTCGAATCTCAGGAAACCCTCCGAAACATCCGCTTCATCGGTCCGGGAAAATCGGGTGCGCTTCTGGAGGGTAGTAAAGATTTTGCTAAAAAATTCATGAAGGCTCATAACATCCCGACCGCCTCATACCGGACTTTCAACAAAGCACAGGTTAAAGAATCCAAAGAATATATCAGGCAATTG
>CAZYDB010000490.1:0-926 GCA_964645995.1 uncultured Roseivirgaceae bacterium | reverse complement strand
ATTGAAAGCTGACGGGCTGGCAGCCGGCAAAGGCGTGATCATCTGTAATACTGCCGATGAAGCTTCCGGGATCATTGAAGAAATGCTGACCGGAGAGATGTTCGGAAAAGCCAGCAGCAAGGTGGTGGTGGAGGAATTCCTAAAGGGTATTGAGGTGTCTGTATTCCTCCTGACCGACGGCGAAAATTATGTGATCTTCCCTGAAGCTAAAGATTATAAAAGGATCGGAGAAAATGATACGGGACCCAATACCGGAGGGATGGGCTCCGTGTCACCGGTAAATTTTGCGGATGCCACTTTCATGAAGAAAGTGGAAGATCGGATTATCATACCCACTATTAAGGGACTGCAGGAAGACAATATCCCGTTCAAGGGATTTATCTTCCTGGGCCTGATGAACACTGGGGGTGATCCTTATGTGATCGAATACAATGTACGGATGGGCGACCCTGAATCACAGGTGGTGATCCCAAGGATTAAGAATGATTTTGTGGAACTGCTGGAAGCCGCGGCTGAAGGGAATCTCAAACAACATACGATAGAGACAGACCCACGAATTGCCGTCACGATCGTACTTGCTTCCGGCGGATACCCCGGACCTTATCAAAAAGGCAAGGTGATACACGGTCTTCAGAAGGTGACCGATGCAATCGTTTTCCATGCAGGTACGAAATCAGTGGGTAATAATACAGCAGTAACTAACGGCGGAAGGGTGCTTGCCGTTACCGGGAAAGGAGATGATTTAAAAGCAGCCATACATACAGCTTATAAAGAAGCAGAAAAAATTTCCTGGGATGACTTCCAGTATAGAAAGGATATTGGGCAGGATTTACTTAAATTAGAAGGTTAAAATTATTTTCATATTAACCTGACCTATTCATAAATTTTTATTGTTCGGCGTAATTTTAAGATATATAGGTGATATT
>CAZYDB010000489.1:0-2385 GCA_964645995.1 uncultured Roseivirgaceae bacterium | reverse complement strand
GGTCTAAAAAGGAATTAACGGAAAGTCTGAAACTCGTTCGCGAGTTGATGGTACCTGATTGGGATATCCATCCCGAGATGATCAGTCATACCCGTGTAATAGACATCAAAAAAGGCATACCATATCCATATCCGGCTCCTGAATATATGGAAAACTGGGAATGGAGCCAGGAAAAAAGTGCTGATGAGCTTGCTGAATACATGGCTTATGCTTTAAATGTTCTGAAGGAAGTTGAACTGCCCTGTGAAGGGATCACAACCCCGGGTGGATTTGGCAGTAGAAACATGGATAATCTGGCCCTTGGCACCCTGGAAGCTTGCCGTGAGGTGTATAATACTGAGATCCCTCATTTCTTCAGGGATGTGCGTATTGATAAGAAGGATTCAGTTGAACCGGAAATTTTCCATGTGGCAGGACTGGAAGGGGAGGACCCAAGATGTAGTGTTCATATTATTGGTTGTACCGGTGACTGGTTTGGCGGCTGGGACGGCCTGGTGCCGGGGGATCCGGACAGGTTCATATCCGCCGATCTTCAACAGGGAAGATTGGTTGAGGTAATCGACGCGGGACAGCCGGCTATCATTGTGTGTCACTGGCCGGGGATCTATTATAACGGAACTGAACTGGGGTTTAATATTTTTAAAACGGTGGTTAAACGGTTAAATGAAAAATATGATCATCTGACCTGGATGAAGAACAGCGAAATTGCCAGGTACTGGGCGGCCAGGAAATTGACTGCATTTTATGAAAACCGTAAGGGCATTAGGATCAATGCGCCATTTTCCTGCCCCGGTTTCACGATCCGGGTCGGGCAGCGTGCCAGGAATGTTAATTTATCGGTAAAGGGTAACTTAATACCCCTGGAACAAGTTGATAGCGCTAAAAAAATATCCGGCTTCACCTTCTTGCCAGCAAGAAATGGAATGACCTTGTGCATCGACCTTCCTAAGGGCGAAAGCTATTTAGAATTTAAATGATAATGTAATAATTATGAAACGAATTACGATACTGGCATTCTTTTTTTTGTATACATCCCTTGCATTGGCTCAAATGACCAAGCCTGTTTATTATTGTTATAAAACAACTGAAAAGATCATGATCGATGGATCGATTGATGAGAAAAGCTGGGAAAATGCTCCTGTCGCGGAATTTGTGAATATGGATGGTACCCCTCCCAGACTTAAGACGGAATTCAGGTGGCTCTGGGATAATGAATACCTGTATGGGGCTTTTTTTGTGGAAGATGACCATTTATGGGCAAAAATGACCGAAAGGGATGCTCATTTATGGACGGAAAACGTTGTGGAATTTTTTATCAATGCAGACGGCCATTCCAAATCTTACATAGAGATCGAGATCAATCCGCTGAATACCATCCTGGACCTTTTTGTACTTAATAAATACAATGCCAGGCGGGATATCAAACAGCTCTGGGACTGGGATTGTGACGGCCTGGTCAGCGCCGTTCAATTGAAAGGCACCCTCAATGATGATTCGGACTTGGATGAATACTGGACCTTTGAGATTGCGATCCCTTTTGGCCAGGTATACACGGCGCCCAATCACCCCCCCCTGAACGGTGATATCTGGCTGGTGGATTTCTGCAGGGGAGAAGGAGCCGAAAATCCCGAAAAACGCGAATATTCGGCCTGGTCCCCGCCGGCATTCCATAATCCGCTGTCATATGGTAAACTTGTTTTTGTGGAAAAATGAATGTACCGGGAATTCCCCGGTTGTGGTTGGTGGAACCGGGGGTGGAATGATTGTTTTTTCTCTCCCAAGCTGAAATTCGTCATGAAGGGTTCTTCACAAGGAAGCACCATTCCGGTACTGAGGATGCTGACTGATCTGCGTTTTCATAGATCAGTATTTTGTATTGAGAAAAAAAACCGGATACATTATTGATGTTCCGGTTTTTTTAGTAGTTAAATTGCGTGAATTATTTAATTACATAGGGCGCACGGTATTCCCTTGTCAGCATGGCATCCGCTTCTTTATTATTGATAAACTTCTCCTTTTTACCATCAAATTCAAGCTGACGACCCAGGCGATAGGAAATATTGGCTAAGAGGGGAAGGTCTGATGAAATAACCCCTTCTTCCACCGGGCAGGTGAGGTCGGATTTTTTGCCTGAACGGACGGCGGAGATGAAATTATGATAATGGCCGCCACCCCCGGGAGCTGCCAGGTAGCCCACCACCTGGTCTTCCTCTTCACCTGATGATTCACTGCTCGGCCCGGGTTCGCCTTCCCGGCCCATATAAGTTTTCCAGGTCGATCCGTTGATCTCCATCCAGCCTTCCGATCCGTAAAAGAGGTTGCCGATTTTCACATTCATACTATCCTCTCCGGCAGTGTACAGCCCACGCACCTCAAACTGTATGA
>CAZYDB010000488.1:0-2397 GCA_964645995.1 uncultured Roseivirgaceae bacterium | reverse complement strand
CGTTCCTGAAAAGGTCAAGTTTCAGTGGATGCTTCAGGGGGTGGATGAAGAATGGTCGCCGCCATCCTCCAGATCGGATGCTGTTTACGCCAACCTGTCACCGGGTAATTATGCGTTCATGGTTCGAGCCTCCAATAATGATGGGATATGGAATGAAAATCCAGTAACCTATTCATTTACAATTGCCGCTCCTTTCTGGCAGACCTGGTGGTTCAGGGGAGCTATTCTGGGATTTGTGGTTGCTGTAGTAATAATTATTTCATGGTTAAGGAATAAGTTTATTCAGGAAAAACGCGAAGAACTGGAACAGTTGGTCGCTTTCAAAACGAAAAAGCTTGTCGAGCAGAAGAAGGAGATCCTGGATAAAAATGATGAATTAAAAAAGCAATATCATAATCTTGAATTATTAAGTAAAATCGGCAGGGATATTACTGCTAACCTCACGGTTGACTCCCTTCTTGAATCCATCTACCAGAAAACGAACGCGTTAATGGATGCTCCTGTGCTTGGCTTCGGGATCTATAACCGCGAAACCAAAAGCCTTGATTTTCCTTATTTATTAAAAGCGGGCGAAAATACCGGTCTTAAAAGTATTTCATATAAAGATCAGCAGAGTCTTGCCGTGAAATCCCTGAAGGAAAACAGGGAAATCATCATTCATGATATCCGTAATTATGGAAATGGCAAATACAATACAATTTCCTATCCCCTGATTGCGGAAAATGCCTTATCGATAGTTTTCCTGCCGCTGATCTATAATGACAAACCCTTAGGGGTATTCACCGTGCAAAGTTTCCAGCCTAACACCTATAATGAGTATCATTTGCAGGTACTCAGAAACCTTGCCAATTATGCCAAAGTGGCACTTGAGAATGCGAATGCCTATGAAAAAATCCGGGAACAGAAAGAAAAACTGGCTAAAGCCAATGAAGATATAACCCTGCAGAAAATAGAAATAGAGTTAAGCAATCAGAAGTTGCGGGAATTAAACAATGAGAAAAACAATATTATCAGTATCGTTGCCCATGACCTCAAAAATCCTCTGACCAGTGCCCTTACAATGGCTACTATTTTAAAGGAGGAAGGTCATGCCCTGGATGAAGATCAGAAGCATTGTGTAGATATCATTGAAAAATCAATGAACCGGATGAACTATATGATCAATCGGCTCCTGGACCTCAAAAAAATCGAGGATAAGCTGATAGAGCTGAAACTGGAGAAGGTAAACCTGGAAAAAATCATCGCAGAAGTTAATAGCACCCTTGTCAATGAGATCAGAAGGAAAAAGATAAAAATCAATGTGGAAGGGGAAGCAATATACGTCCATGTAGATCCGGATTATACGGTACAGGTCTTTGAAAACCTTTTATCCAATGCCATCAAGTTCTCCCCACCGGAAAAACGAGTGAAAGTGAGGCTTGGTAAGAATAATGGGAAAGCGCGGGCTGAGATTATTGATGAAGGCCCGGGGCTCACGAAAGACGATATGAAGAAGGTGTTTGGCAAATTTCAAAGATTAAGTGCTAAGCCTACGGGAGGAGAACATTCTACCGGTCTTGGCCTGTCTATCGTGAAGCGATATGTAGAGGCCATGAACGGAAAGGTCTGGTGTGAAAGTGAACATGGCAAAGGCGCCAGCTTTATTGTGGAGTTCAACCGTGCTGAGTAGATTACTAAGCCAACAAATTCTAATGTTTTCCGGTTTTATTTTCCAGAAGAATTCAATTGGGATATGCGTGATGAGATAAAAATATGTCCCCGGTGCGGGACCCGGTTTGTGTGCAATAAAACAGAGGTATCACAATGCCAATGTTCGGTGGTAAATCTAGACAGAAAAACCAGCCAATTTTTACTAAAAACCCAGTACGATTGTCTATGTAATAATTGCCTGCTCGAAATCGATCAACTGGTTAAAAGATCCCTGGAAAACCCCTTATCCAATCCCTATATGGGACTCAGGAAAGGGGATCATTATTATATTGAAAACGGATTATGGGTCTTTACTGAATTCTACCATGTCCTCAAAGGCTCTTGCTGCAAAAGCGGATGCAGGCATTGTGCCTATGGATTTAAAAAATGAAGTTTTAATTCTTCCTGGTGCTCTATCCCACCAATTATTCATGCATTTTGGTTGAACCCGAGATAATACGGTGCTACAACATACATATATCAAACGTTTTGGATATCATCTAGAAAGGTAACCGACCAACAGAGTGAGTGTGAGCACACCATGTGAAAACCTTTCAATCCTCCATCCTCAATCCTCCATCCTCCATCCTCCATCTCCCATCCTCCATCCTCAATCCTCCATCCTCCATCTCCCATCCTCCATCCTCCATCCTCCATCCTCCACCCTCCATCCTCCAAATTTAAGGCATGCCTCTGGCATAATTTTTA
>CAZYDB010000487.1:0-2425 GCA_964645995.1 uncultured Roseivirgaceae bacterium | reverse complement strand
ATCCATAAGTCGGCAAACAGCCTTTGGGACCAGTGGAAAGCATGACCATGACCATGATCTCCGGCGCCTGCTTCATGTACGTGGCCGCCGCCGACCATTAGGGCGATAATGCCAATCACCACAAGGGCAATGCCGGCAAGACCTAGAATTAAAATCCTTTTTTTAGCCTTCGGTGTAAATTCAAATACTTCTTTATTCATCATCTCTTAATAAAGTACCTTAATTGGGTTGATTCTGTAGTGTCTGTACATAACGGATGATCTTCCACCGGTCCATTGGTTTTACCTGAGATCCATGCGGATACATGCGCCCTTTTCCCATGGTGATCACGTGGTAAATATGACCTTCATTCAACTCGCTGACACGCCCGGCATTATAGGCCGGTACGCCTAGCATTACTTTCCCTACCAGTCCGTCGCCTTTCCCCTGAGCCCCATGACAGGCTATACAATACAACTCATATAAGGATTTGCCCTGGACGATAACCTGTTTCGTGGAATCAAGGGGGTTCTTCAGGATTTGTGCCGCCAGATCGATGCTGTCCTTGGGGATCCTGTAGGGAAGCCAACCGCTTTTCGTCCTCCTGACAGTATTTTCCGGGGGTACCCGCATATTCATCTCAAAGGGGTTATTGGGATTGGAAGAATAGTATTCTCCATAGGGATCATCATCGGAGTTAACCCAATTACCCGCATCCTTATCCTTTATCTGCTTCAGGGGCTCATACGGAACCGCATGATACATATTGGGCGCATATTCAAGCCCCGGGTAATCATCCTTGGCTTTGCACGACCATAACCCGAGAATGATCAGCCACAATCCGGAATGGAGTATATATTTATTAAATGATCGCATATGCCTTTATTCAAAGTTTTTCTCATTAATTTCTTCAGCGCCTGATTCTTTCAGGATCTTGCTGATCTTACCCTTTTCTTGTTTATTATTAGCCAGATCGATGGCAATCACATGTTTGTCGTTGGTTATCCGGATGTCGAATATTCTGGGTTTTTTATAGGGTTTCAAGTCTCTCATGATCATAAAAGTGCCAACCATGCCGAGAGCGGAGAGCAGAACAGTTATTTCAAAGGTAACGGGAATAAAGGTTGGCAGGGAAGCATAATTTTTTCCGCCTATGATCATCGGCCAGTCGACGCCCATCATCCAGAATTGCATCGCCAGTGCCAGTGTGGTACCCAGGACACCGAAAAGAAAGGCGGCCACCGGTAATTTTGACCTTTTATAACCCAGTACTTCATCAATACCATGTATTGGAAAGGGTGAAAATACTTCATGGATCCTCACGCCGGCAGCGATCATGCTTTTGGCTGCCTTGACGACAATGTCGGCATCACTATAGACGCCTACGATAAATTTTTTATTTGTTTCCATTTATTTGATCGCTTTTTTATCCGAACCCGTTGATTTCAGGATACTTTTTATCTCCACCATATTCACCACCGGGAAGAACTTGGCAAATAAAAGGAAGGAGGTGAAAAAGAATCCTAGCGTAAACAAATATTCTCCCACATCATAAAATGTCGGATAAAACATCGCCCAGCTTGAGGGAAGGTAATCCCGGTGCAGCGATGTAACAATGATCACAAATCGCTCGAACCACATGCCGATATTAACGACAATAGAAAGAATGAAGGAAGCCACAATACTGGTCCTGATCTTTTTAAACCAGAATAATTGAGGTGAAATAACGTTACAGGTCATCATGGTCCAATATGCCCACCAATAGGGGCCTGTGGCACGGTTATAAAAAGCATACATTTCTGCCGGAACGCCCGAATACCAGGCAATAAAGAATTCAGTAATGTAGGCAACGCCTACTATTGATCCCGTTACCAGGATGATAATATTCATCATCTCGATATGATACACGGTGATATAATCTTTAAGGCCCATTACATGCCTGGCAACAAGCATAAGGGTCATCACCATGGCAAAGCCGGAAAAGATAGCGCCGGCAACAAAATACGGTGGAAATATAGTAGTATGCCAGCCGGGTATTACCGAGGTAGCAAAGTCGAAAGACACGATCGTATGAACCGATAATACCAGTGGAGTAGCCAGTCCCGCGAGTATCAACGACACACTTTCGTAATGCATCCAGGATTTCGCAGCCCCGTCCCATCCAAAACTCAAGGCGCCATAGATAACCTTTGAGATCTTATTTTGAGCACGGTCTCTGATCGTAGCAAAATCCGGAATAAGACCGATATACCAAAAAACCAGGGAGACAGTAAAATAGGTTGATATGGCAAAAACATCCCAGAGCAGGGGTGAGTTGAAATTAACCCATAAGGAGCCGAAGGTATTGGGCAGGGGTAATGCCCAGTAAAATCCCAGCCACAGCCGGCCCATATGCAACCCCGGGAACATCAAAGCACAGATCACCGCAAAGATGGTCATGGCTTCT
>CAZYDB010000486.1:0-2431 GCA_964645995.1 uncultured Roseivirgaceae bacterium | reverse complement strand
CAATTGAAGCCCATACATAGGATATAATAGCGATTTTTGCAAAGGGTATTGTCCGGATAGGTAAAAAGGAGAAATATTTATGGTTCACAGGAAAATTATAATAAAAAGAGATCATGCCGAGATGTAGCATGTAAATAATTACATGCCATTTCATCAGGAACAAAGTGCCTGCCATAACAAAAAAGGCAAATAAGCCTGATAACAGAAATATACAGTTGCCCTTCAGATCCCTGCTTGTTTCCGATATAGCGGGCAAATTATATATCAGCCAGGTAGAAAAGAATATAAACAGGTCGATTGCTCCCGGATAAGTCCTGTCATACGGCCTGATAAACAAAGCGCCGGTACGATAGAAGAATACGGCAGCCAGGCTGATCCAGAGATGGCGGGTGATAGTGAATGAAATAATTCTGAAAAGCATAAAAAAAGCCCATCATTAATAACGGGCTCAAATATACAGATATTAAGTATATACTTTTATCCCTGCTCAAGGGCCTGGGCTCCTCCGACAATCTCATTCAGCTCTTTTGTGATCACTGCCTGTCTGGTACGGTTATACATGATCCTTAAATCACCAAGGATTTCATCAGCATTATCAGTAGCCTGATCCATGGCAGTCATTCTGGCCCCATGTTCGGCTGCAACGGACTCAAGAATAGATTTGTAGAATTGGACATGAAGGGATTGAGGTATCAGCTCACTGACAATATAATCCTGTGTCGGCTCAAAGATATAATCCAGATTATCCTGGCCATCAGGATCATCATTCTGCTCAAGAGGCAGAAAGGAATCAACCCTCAATACTTGTGAAGCGACATTTTTAAACTCATTATACACCAGGATTACTTTATCATACTCTTTCCTGACAAAGCCCTTCATGGCAAATTCCGCTACTTCCCTTACCTTATCATAATTGAGATCGGCAAGAATATCCCAGAAAGAATCGATGATCTGGAAATCCCGTTTCCTGAAAAAATCATAGGATTTTTTCCCAATGGGGAGAATGAATAATGCATCCTCATCATAATAATCCTGATATTCCTGAGCAACCGTGCTTTTTACCTTCTTAAAAATATTGCTGTTGAAGGCCCCGCATAAACCCCTGTCGGAACTAATTGCAATGATCAACACCTTGTTAACTCCCCGTTCTTCAGCATACTTACTTTTTACAGAATGCTCTGTGCCCTGCACTACATTAGTCAGGATCGAATTCAATTTTTCAGCGTATGGCCGCATTTGCATAATACTATCCTGGGCCTTACGAAGCTTTGATGCCGCTACCATTTTCATGGCTTTGGTAATCTGTTGCGTTGATGTAATCGATCTGATCCTGTTACGTACTTCCTTTAAATTGGCCATAATTTATCGACTGGTCAACAGTTATTGATAGTTCTTTACAATATTGGTTGCTATCTCCCGCATTCTTTCAGTAATATCATCATCAAGCACACCTTCCCTGAGTTTTTTCAACAGGTCGGCATGGTTAGCGACCAATTCACCAATATATTCCTTTTCAAAATCCTTAACACGGTCGAGCGGCACTTTATCGATAATACCTTTTGTAGAAACAAATATTATAGCGATCTGCTGTTCAACAGGCACAGGTGAAAATTGTGGTTGTTTAAGAATTTCCTGGTTTCTTCTACCCCTGTCAATTATCAGTTGTGTTGACCGGTCAAGGTCAGAGCCAAATTTGGCAAAAGCCTCCATTTCGCGAAACTGAGCCTGATCCAGCTTGAGGGTGCCGGCGATCTTTTTCATTGACTTGATCTGTGCAGCACCGCCCACCCTGGAGACGGAAATCCCAACGTTAATAGCAGGCCTGATTCCAGCGTTAAAAAGGTCTGTTTCCAGGAATATCTGTCCATCGGTAATAGATATCACATTGGTAGGGATATAAGCTGATACGTCACCCGCCTGTGTTTCGATGATCGGTAAAGCAGTCAGCGAACCACCGCCCTTTACCATATCCTTAATAGAAGGAGGCAGGTCATTCATATTTTGAGCCATGATATCGCTTGAGTTGATCTTAGCCGCTCTTTCAAGGAGTCTGGAGTGCAGATAAAACACATCTCCCGGATAAGCTTCTCTTCCAGGAGGTCTTCGCAGCAGCAGGGATACTTCCCGGTATGCAACAGCCTGCTTGGAAAGATCATCATAAATTACGAGTGCTGGCCGGCCGGTATCCCTAAAAAATTCACCAATAGATGCTCCGGCAAAAGGAGCAAAGAATTGCAGAGGCGCAGGATCAGAGGCGTTGGCTGCAACCACTACGGTATAATCCATTGCTCCATATTTCTCGAGGGAAGCCACTACCTTAGCAACAGTAGAAGCCTTCTGCCCACAGGCTACATAGACACAATAAACGGGCTCCCCTTTTTCATAAAATTCCTTCTGGTTGAAAATAGTATCAATAGCAATAGCACTCTTG
>CAZYDB010000485.1:0-2435 GCA_964645995.1 uncultured Roseivirgaceae bacterium | reverse complement strand
AGCGCTGGTGCTGAAAAAGAATGAACTCAGCCGCCTGGACTACAGTGATACGACCTATGATGCGATCGAAGAGGAGCTCCATGCTATGGAGGACCTCTTTGTTGAAAACCATGGGGAGTACCTGGAGGAAGTGTTGAAAGGTATCCACCGGGAAATCTGTCCCGATACCGGCGTATTACTGCCCATCGCTTACCTGGCGAACAAATACCGGATAGAGCAGAAAGAAGATGGTGAAACAGAGTTTTTTGTTGATCCTGACCAGGGGGTTATTGTAGATGTCGATAAATACCCGGATAAACTCACCAGGCTTGTGATCGTCCCCAATCCAACCCGGATATTGTTTCAGGTCGAACCGTCACATCAGGAACAGGTCTGGCGCCTGGATGAAGATCATAAATAACCCAGTTTTTTTCGAACCTTATCAAGTACTACACGGGCGATCTCCCTTGCCCTGGCTTCTCCTTGCTGCAGTTTTCCCTCCAGCAGGTCGATGTTATTGTAGTATTCGTTAAAAAGCTTCCGTTCTTCGCTGAATTTTTCAATGATCAACTCATAGAGCTCCTGCTTGGCATGGCCATAGCCATAGTTCCCGCCCAGGTAATTATTACGCATCATAGCAGCCTGTTCCGGAGAGGCCAGGATCTTATACAGAGCGTAAACGGTACATTGATCAGGGTTTTTCGGTTCCTCGAGCGGCGTGCTGTCAGTCACGATCGTCATCACCTGTTTTCTCAGCTTTTTGTCGGGAAGGAATATATCGATGATATTATCATATGATTTACTCATCTTCTGTCCATCGACACCGGGTATGATCATCACCTGCTCGTTGATGATGGGTTCAGGGATCACGAACGTATCACCATACATATGGTTGAAACTGCTGGCGATATCACGGGTCATCTCCAGGTGTTGTTTCTGGTCCTTCCCGACCGGCACAAAATCGGCATCATACATGATAATGTCGGCAGCCATCAGCACCGGATAGGTGAAAAGCCCGGCATTCACATCGGCAAGTCTGCCGGATTTATCCTTGAAGGAATGGGCATTCGACAACATGGGAAAAGGCGTGAAGCAGCTCAGGTGCCAGGTAAGCTCGCATACTTCATTAACCCGCGACTGGCGATAGAAAAGGTTGGCCCCGGTATCGAAGCCGCAGGCCAGCCAGGCAGCAGCCACCGCATAGGTGTTCTCCTGCATCTTCCGGGCATCCTTTACGGTAGTAAGGGAGTGTAAATCGGCAATAAAAAACAAAGACTCATTGTCAGGGTCCTTTGATAAGGCTATGGCCGGCTGGATCGCTCCCAGTATATTTCCTAAATGTGGCCTGCCTGAACTCTGTATTCCTGTTAATATTCGCGCCATCTGGAACAATTTTTGTGCAAATAAAATAAAAAATCACCGGTTAAGCCTTAAAAAGCTGATCAAGTTTTATTAAAAGACTATTCTGAAGTAAATTTGCAGGGATCAACGGATGTTGAACGTAAAAGGATTGAATCATGAAAGTAAAATCATTATTAGTGATCGTATTGTCTCTGAGCATTGCTTATGCATTCGGACAGCACGAAGGACCTTCCATCAAATTCGAAAAAACAACCCATGATTTTGAAAAGATACAGGAAGAAGCGGGACCGGTAAGTTACACCTTCAAATTCATTAACGACGGTACGGCGCCGCTGGTGATCCAGAATGTGCGTCCTTCCTGCGGTTGTACTACGCCTGACTGGAGCAGGGATCCGGTAATGCCGGGCATGACCGGGTATGTCAAGGCTGTCTTCAACCCGGCACGCCGACCCGGCGCCTTCAATAAATCGATGACCATCACTTCCAATGCCAACCCTGCCGTTTCCAGAATCTATATCAAAGGGGTGGTAGCGCCGAAGCCGCGCACGATCGCCGATGATTATCCCACCGTGATGGGCGCCATCCGTGTTAAATACCGCTCTTTCAATTTCGGCAAGATGACTACCGAGAAGCCTGTCACCAAATCTTTCGATGTATATAACGACTCGGATCAACCGGTCACTTTCCTGGAGGAGATCCACGCTCCGGAGCATGTAAGTGTAGATATCAGCCCGAGGACTATTGCTCCAAAAACCCTTGGTAAGATCACCGTCACCTACGATCCCACCGGCGATGGCCGGCTCGGCTTCGTTTCCGACCTGGTAGCTTTCAAGACTGACGAGGCGGAGAACCCGGTCAAGGATTTCAGGATGGTAGCCAGCGTGGAGGAGTTCTTCCCGCCCATGACGGCCGACCAACTGGCCAAAGCGCCGCACCTAAGTTTTGAAAAGACCGTCCATGACTTTGGAACCATCAGCCAGGGTGACCAGGTGATGACGGAGTTTGTCTTCACCAATACAGGCAAGAGCCCGCTCAACATACGGCAGACCAACGCCAGTTGCGGATGTACCGTCTCCCAACCGGAGAAGAACACC
>CAZYDB010000484.1:0-2436 GCA_964645995.1 uncultured Roseivirgaceae bacterium | reverse complement strand
CATTTGTCAGGGCCCTCATCGACAAATATTCCGTATAATGTACAAATTTCTTTTCCGGCAGAAGGATATTAGTCTGCTTAAGCTCCGGATCAACGATCACGATCCCTTTCATTCCATTCTCCTCAAAATCATACCGGTACCTCAAGCCATCACAGTAAACCTTATAATGGATCTCATCACCCTGCTTAACATTGACCATATCAGCGGTGAATTGCGCCATCAAGGCAGGACTGAATAATAACCAAAATACAATAATTACAGAAGCGTAAAAATGATTGATGTTCGTCATGATAATATTATGATTAAGTTTCTGATCTGTTTATTGAATTTCCTGTATCAGAATGCTTTCCTGAGTTTAAAAACAATCTCGAAATTATACGGATGCCGTTCGCCATACACATTCAGGAAAACACTCTCATTTTTATATTCCATATCAAAAAAACGAGTGGTGATTTCTGATACCGTATACTCCTTCCCAGCCAGTGTAACCGATGTACCGATCCCAAGCTCATGGATATAACGGTAGCGGGGATCACCGGGTATCTGCATCTCATGTAAAAGATCCAGGTCCGTGGAGAACAACGGTGCCGGGTCATCCTGTCTGGCAAAAACAACACGGGTTTTTATCTGTGACATAAGTGTATTTTTTAAAACAACAAATTCCAGCCTCAATGAATTCCCTCCAAAGCATACTTCCGTATCATTTCTTTTTTCCTTATCTTTCCTGTTGTCAAAAAATACCAGAAACATGAAGGAAAGAAGACAATTCTTAAAAAAACTTGCCGGTATTACGGCATCACTGATGGTTCCGGTGACAACACTTCCGGGATGTGCGACAAAATCAACCGACCGGCTCGGAGAGATTCTTCCCCAGCGTTTATTAGGCAGAACGGGACGGAAGGTGACTATGCTTGGTCTTGGCGGTTATCATATCGGATGGACCACTGAAGAGGATGCACAGGAAACAATAGAAGCTGCCCTGGAGGGTGGTATCCGCTTCTTCGACAGTGCCGAGAGTTATGGCCCTCATACCAGTGAAGAACGATATGGCAGGTACCTTACACCAAACCACAGGGATCTTGTATTCATAATGACCAAGACCCAGGCAAAAGATGCGAAGACAGCTCGGGAACATCTGGAGGGTTCACTCAGGAGGATGAAAACCGACTATCTTGATCTCTGGCAGGTGCATTCATTGTTTACGCCCGAAGATGTGGAGAACAGGATATTCAACGGCATTCTGGAAGTGATGAGTGAAGCCAGGGAATCGGGAAAGGTCAGACATATTGGTTTTACCGGCCACCAGAATCCCAAAGCCCATGCACTGATGCTGGAGAAAACGGTAGAAAATGATATTTTCGAAACCATCCAGATACCAATCAATCCGGTTGATGCTGCCTATTCCAGCAGTTTTATTAACGATGTCATGCCTGAGGCGGTCAACCGGAATATGGGTATCCTGGCAATGAAGACCCTCGCCGATGGAAGATTCTTCCCTAAAAAAGAAGTTTTGGATGATACGGTATGGGAAACGGATAATCCGGTAGTCCCCGACATGATGAGTGTTGAGGATGCCATGAACTTTGCATGGAGTATGCCGGTAAGTGTATTGATCACAGGGGCCGAGAACAAATCCTTGATACTGGAGAAAATTGAAATGGCAAAGAGATTCTCTGACCTCCCGGAAGAGAGAAGACAGGAACTCATCGATAAAGTAATGAACTTGTCAGCTAAAGGTGAGGTAGAGTATTATAAAAATGTATGACCGAACAAGGAGAGGAATATACCTATTACCTGCTTAAAATAATTTTTTATCCTTTTACTATTCTATTATGACCCGGAGAATTAACCTTTTTCTGCTTTTGGGTTGGCTGTTGATTTCCGCCTGCCACCAGGAAGAACCAATCCTGACTAAACCAAACATTGTATTTCTTTTTGCTGATGACCAGCGGTACAATACGATCCATTCCACTGGCAATGAAGAAATCATCACGCCAAACCTCGATAAACTCGTCAGTAGGGGTATTACCTTCAACAATGCCTATATAATGGGATCGACAAGCGCCGCGGTTTGCGCACCCAGCCGGGCTATGTTGATGACGGGTAAGACCTTGTATCACCTCAACAAAAAAGGAGAATTTAATTATATTATTCAGGCCGGAGACACCACCTTGCCTGAGTTGTTGCGCACTGAAGGCTACCGGACTTTCGGGATCGGGAAGCAACACAATGGAAAGGAAGTCTTCGGCCGCGGTTTCAGCGATGGGGGTCATATGATGTTCGGCGGCATGTCAGACCACTATGATGTTCCCGTATATGATTTCCATCCCGACAGTTCCTATGCCGAAGAAAGTCAATATCATGTAACCGGCAAACACTCCACCGATCTCTACACCGACGATGATTTCGACCTGGCCGGGTTCTGCGCGGGCATAG
>CAZYDB010000483.1:0-2449 GCA_964645995.1 uncultured Roseivirgaceae bacterium | reverse complement strand
TATTATCAGGTAGTTATATGATAAGCGCCCCGATAAAATCGGGGCGCTTAATCGGCCCTTCGGGCGCCTGCCTGCCGTCTTTTAGGCAGGAAAGTTTATGGATTTTTCGGGTTAATGGCCTTTTTTTAACGGCTCCTTATCCGGTGGATTAAAAGGCATTTTTTTTATCCGGGTTGGCTCCTGGTATGAGGTATTAGTAAAATGAAAAATACCTTTATTCTTTCTAATTATCCGGACTGCTTATTATTTTAAATGCCAGAATATAGCATTTCCGCTAGCTGGTAAAGTGATCACATTGGAAGACATTCAGGAACGCGATCCCGGTGTCTGGGAAACTATTGTCTTCCTAAGCGTCATCCGGAATGAAGGGAAGAGAAGGAATAGGATTTTCAAGTTTCACTAAAAATGAAAAAATTTTCCCGGGTTATAAATAAAAAGGTCATCCTCACACTGAATTCCTGAATTTCATAAATCCGGAAATTCCTGTGTTTCGCACCCTCACCGGCCTGCAACAGCTTATGGCATATTTATTGCTTAAAGTCAGTGAAGCCCTGATTGATCAGAATGCCAGTAACTTCTTATGTCGATCAGGGGCTCACGAGTTAGGTTTTGGGTTACAGGGAAGGCCTTGGTGCTTTCCCTGTTTTTTTACCGGTTTACTACGAGAAATTCATTATAAAAATTCACTTTCATTGAATTATTTTTACCCAATCATCAGATGAAGAGACTACCAGCCTGCCATCGTTTTTATCGAGTATATAATCCACCATAAACGTTCGACTACATCCCTGAAAGCAGGTTTTCCCGACACATTGATAGATCACCGGATAGGACAGCCCATAATCTCTTTCAAACACAACTAACCGGTTGTTTTCATCAAGGATAAATCCCCATTCGAACTTAATGACACCGGGTTCACAATCCTCAGGATGTATGCCAAATACATCGTAAAGGTATTCACCGGTACCGTCTTCATGCAAAAGCAGATAACCTCCGCGAGCTCCTCTGTAATGCCCGTAGAAGGAAGGGTCTGCCTGATGAGTCACTTTGACATGCTGGTCATTTAATTCAAAAATTTTAATTTCCGGTCCTTTTTCCTGAAAATTAAGAAACAGAATAGCTGCTAGAAGGATTGAAAAAAAAATACCTGATTTTAGCAAGAATTTCAATTCAAACAGATTTTAACTGATACGAATATCAGAACTTTATCTGAACCTGACATCTGATTTCGGTTTTTTTATGCTCGTTTATTCTGTTAAGTCCCGTCCCAATTGCTTCCCTGTCAAAAAAGTAAAAATTACCTGCTTTCATCCAGACCTGGAGGCTCTTGCTGAAAGCGTATTTAACCGATACATATACCCTTACCCCCCGGCCATAATAAGCGGGAATGGAATAATAATACAATACATCATTTTCATAAACATACTGACGGTTATCATAATCCTGGGTGTTATAAAAAGCCACCCTGCCCTTGATATCAAACCGGTGAGAACCGTATCCTGCATCCTGCATGATAGCGAATCCATAATTAAGATCATCTTCAGTTTCAGTTATACTGCCCTGCACCATCGACCGGAAATAGAGGCCTTCCGGCTCCTTCCATTGAAAATTGAACCTCAAACGCCTTTTCAGCCCATCAAAGAGACGGTATTCAGGGAACTCATTTTCTGATAAAGCTTTTTCTTTATTTTCCTGCCGGTAGACCAGGTCCAGCCGGGCATTCCTGGAAAGATCATATCTTGTCAACATCATCCATTCATACCCCCTGGTGGGTGACGGTTGGTTTCTTCTTGGCAGGGGAGATCGGAAAAAGTCTGTAAAACAATGGAATTCCATTTTGGGCAACGGACGGAGCTTCAAGCCCCAGTATATCCCCTGTTCGTTCTTTCGATCGGTATACTCGCCAAAGCCACTGCCATGAAAAGAATGATACGTCTTCCCATAATACCTGACATGAACAATCGTTTCAATCCCGTCGCTGATATTGGCCATGAGGCCATTAACAAAGGAAATGTTTCTGCCGGCTGAGGCTGCCAGCTCACCAAAAAGGTTGATTTTACCTTTATAGTAGCTGTAATAAGCTCCCATGTTATAATTTTTATGCCCGGAAAACCCGTTATAGCTGTAATAGGAGATTTTCTGAATGACAGGATATTGAAAACGGTCGTAAAGGCCGGTAAATCCTCCGGTGAAATTCCCGTATCCGGTATGATACTTAATATTTAGGCCATAACTCTCTTTGCGGATAGAAGATCGCCTCCTGAACTCGAGAGGCGTTCTGTGATATCCCGTGGCGGGTAAGCCCAGGATCACCCCTTGGCCGGCACGATCCAGGGAGGTGATGGCATCAACCTTTTTATGAGAATAGAAGGCCGCCAGATCCCAGCGGTCATTACCCACCACGATTGCCCCTCCCCTGAAAAAACCTGTTTCTCTACTGCCCTGGTAA
>CAZYDB010000482.1:0-2496 GCA_964645995.1 uncultured Roseivirgaceae bacterium | reverse complement strand
GGGATACCTCGCTGTCAAGGGGAGCCGATTTATCCATGATCACTTTTACCAGGGCGATCCTGAAGGGGCTGAATTTCTTGAGTTCAGTGATCAGCATACCGGCTAGCTTGTATCCGCATTCGGGGATGCCGGCAATAATCAGCTCCTTTTCCTGGAGGTTGTTTTCATAGATCTCATAGGCAATCCTCGTGATTTTTTGCTGGATCTGCTCTTTGTTTAGTATTAAGTCGGTTACGGCGGGCATAAAGAGAATGTTTATTTATTTAAGGAATCAATAATGTCTGGAATCGGCATTACTTTGCTGTCTTTGAAGGTTGACAGGACAACCATGCTTTGCATATTTTCAATCACCTTGATGTCACTTACCTTTTCAAGCATTAATTTCTGATAGGAGGGTATATCCTTTGAAATTATTTTAAGAATAAAGTCTCCCGCACCGGTGATATGGTGACACTCGATCACTTCTTCTATAGTATTGATCTCTTCAATGAACTGTTCAATCTTTTCTTTGTTATGTCCGGCAAGTGTGACCAGCACGAAGGTTGTTACTCCCAAACCGATTTTGGAAGTATCCAGCTTGGCATGATAACTGTGAATTACCCCGAGGGTCTCAAGTTTTTTTACCCGCTCCAGGGTGGGAGCTGGAGATAACCCGATCTCCTTCGATAACTGTGCATTGGTGATCTTTGCGTTTTTCTGCAGGATTTCGAGGATATTACGATCAATTTTGTCAAATTTCAGATGATGGGCCATGGTTCATATCAAAATTTTATTCTGATCAAAGTTAATAATTTTATTTTTTATTTTATAAATATGATAAAACCATTAATGAAATTCCAACATATTTTTTTATCGTAAAGGCCCGAAGTACACGGGATTAATACCCGGTATTCAAATAATATACTTCTTCTCCGTATAAATCAATCCTGATGTATAGATTTGCGGAAACATTTTGTCCATGGATAAAAAAAGCAAAAAGTTTCTTTACGATTATCTGAATAATGTGGCGCCTACCGGTTATGAGACCGCAGGCCAGAAGATATGGTTGGATTATCTGAAGCCCTATGTCGATGAGCATTTTACGGATCATTACGGTACGGTGGTTGGTGTGATCAATCCGGAATCAAAATACAAGGTAGTCATAGAAGCTCATGCCGATGAAATTTCATGGTATATTAACTACATTACGAAGGAGGGATATATTTATGTGATCAGGAATGGAGGGTCGGATTACCAGATCGCTCCCTCAAAAAAGGCCACCATACATACGGAGAAGGGAAGGGTACCTGCTGTCTTTGGCTGGCCCGCCATACATGTAAGGGATCAGAAGGCTGACCCAAGGATGGATGTGGATACGATCGTTATGGATTGCGGGTGTGATTCTGATGAAGAGGTCAGGGAACTGGGCATTCATGTGGGTTGTGTCGTCACATTTGATGAGGATTTGGCTGAGTTAAACAAAAAATACCTTGTAGGCCGGGCCCTTGACAACAGGATTGGGGGATTCATGATCGCGGAAGCCGTTCGCCGGCTGAAGGAGAAAAAGATAGCGTTGCCTTATGGGTTGTATGTAACTAATGCGGTTCAGGAAGAAGTGGGACTACGGGGTGCCCAGATGATAGCTGACCGTATCCAGCCTGATGTAGCCCTGGTTACCGATGTCTGCCATGATACCCAATCTCCTCAATATAATAAAATTAAACAGGGCGACCAGAAGGCCGGAAAAGGGCCGGTACTCACCTATGCACCTGCCGTACATAATCAACTCTTAAAAAATTTGATCCAGGTGGCTGAGAAAAATAACATCCCCTATCAACGATCCGCCAGTTCCCGGATAACCGGTACTGATACGGATGCCTTTGCTTACTCCAACGGGGGTGTTCCTTCAGCACTGATATCGCTGCCTTTGAAATACATGCATACCACTGTTGAGATGGCCCATTTTGAAGATATTGAACACATTGTTAGGTTATTTACCGCATTTCTAACGGACCTGAGTTCTGAACAGGAGTTTCGGTATATTATCAACTGACATCGTGAGTGTGCAGGACGGAGGATCCCGCCAGTAGCACGGACAGGCCGGAATCCGGATAATCCTGTTTGCCACATGAGCATTAAGCTTCCCTCGTCCCCCGTAGTCTTGATCGTGATCCGAAAGCTTTTATAGAAGGACCAGAGCGAAGGAGGATCTCCCCATTTTTCATGCCCCTTCTACCTGCACCTACTGCTTACTTCCTCCGCCTTCCATCCTCCTTTCCCCATTCTCCTCCGAAGACTTGACGAAGGGGGATGACTTCAGCCCTCTGACTAGCCACCAACCGGACAACTGCACAAATTTGCAACCGCATTGATGAACAGTTGAACCGGCAACTGATAACTGACCACTGATAACTGACCACTGATCACTGACCACTGATAACTGACCACTGATAACTGACCACTGATAACTGACCACTGACCACTGACCACGAGGTAACTTACACTATGTCCGCAACG
>CAZYDB010000481.1:0-2498 GCA_964645995.1 uncultured Roseivirgaceae bacterium | reverse complement strand
CTCCGATTGCCTCCCCGCCTCCGCTGTAAAAATCCTGATATATGATCACATTCATATCATGGGACTCGGTGAGTTTATTGTTGAAGTGGATGCCGTTTCGGGAAGGTTTTAATAAGGTAAATAATGTATCATCATCTCCTTCCTGGAAAACATGGCAGCCGGAAGTCATGATGACCAGCAACATTAATGTTCCTGATATTCTGGTAAAAATATATGCTTTCAGTTGGTAAAGATCCATTGATCAAATACGGTAAAGGTTTGTAAAGATATTCATTTATGAGTTGCATTGGAATCAATAGGAATGATTGTCTCTGAGCATGAGGCAGGGCAATAGCATGATCCGCTGTCTTTCCGATAAGTCGTTTTAATGGGATTCATTTGATCGAACCACCCCAATACCGGCATACCATTATTCATGGCACGGCCTCAGCCATGCCATGAATTTGATGGCTGCTTATTTTTTGAGGATCTTTTCTTCCAGTTCTTCCAGTGAAACACCCTTGGTCTCGGGCATAATATAGATAACAAAAAGCAATTGCAGGATCATCATTAAGGAGAAGAAGAGGAAGGTGGGCCCAAATCCAACCTTTTCGGCGAGTGGAACGATAAAGGCAACCACGGCTGCCATCAGCCAATGGGTGAAGCTGCCGAGGGCCTGCCCGTTAGCCCTAACCTCGTTGGGAAAGATTTCTGATATAAAGACCCAAATAACCGTTCCCTGGGAAAACCCAAAGAAAGCGATATAGATGAAGAGGCTGATGGCAACGACTGCACCACCGATATTAAAGAAAAAGGCGATGGCCGTCATACCCAGGGTGGCAATAAGTCCTATGGATCCGGTAAGCATAAGAAAACGCCTTCCAAAGCGGTCGATCAGATTGATGGCAATAAGGGTAAAAACAAAATTTATCAGGCCAATACCCGCCGTTGATAATAAGGCCGATCCAGCCTCAAACCCGGCGTTCTGAAAGATCCTGGGTGAATAATAAATGATGGCATTAATTCCCGAAAGCTGGTTAAACATGGCAAAGGCAATGGCAAGAAGGATTGGAAATCGATAGCGGGCTTGAAAAAAACGTCCTTTTTTCGTGATCCTGTCATGCATGGAATGGGTCTCTAGGATCCTTCTTACTTCTTCCTCGGCATGTTCCGGCTGAATCTTTTCGAAGACCCTGCGTGCCTTTTCTACATCGTTCTTTTTAACGATCAACCACCGTGGACTCTTTGGAATAAAAGGAACGAGTATAACGAAAAGGAATGCAGGGATCCCTTCAACGCCAAGCATCCAGCGCCACGAATGTTCACCGATTCCCTGGATCAGGTAATTGGATAAGTAGGCGATCAGGATCCCGAAGACGACGTTAAACTGGAACAAGGCAACCAGCCTGCCCCGCTGATCGGCAGGAGCGATCTCAGAAATATACATGGGGGCGGCAACAGAGGAGGCCCCAACTCCCAACCCCCCGATAAACCTAAAGAAAAGGAAGAAATACCAGTTGGTAGCGGCAGCGGAACCAATGGCAGAGATAAAATAAAGAATACCGATCAGTAAAAGGGTTTTTTTCCGGCCCAGCCGATCGGAAGGGATGCCCCCCAACAACGCCCCTAACACGGTGCCTATCAAGGCAATGGATACCGTAAATCCATGTTGAATTTCGTTAAGCTTCCATACCAGTTGAATGGCTTGCTCAGCACCGGATATGACGGCCGTATCGAATCCGAAAAGAAAGCCGCCCAGCGCGGCAACGAAGGCTATAAAATATACATATCTTTTCATTTCGTTATATCTTCCAGGAATTTTGAGATTCAATGATAGGGGAATTAATTTGTATTTGCAACAGGAATCCTGAATCTGCTATCACAAGGAATAGGGATAACCAAAGCATCGGAAAAGAGTTATAGTTGTTGTATGCTTAAGATTGCCTGGAACACATTATATGCACACCCACTGCCTGAAGGACATCGTTTTCCTATGGAAAAATATGACCTGATTCCCAGGCAACTGCTCTACGAAGGAACGATTTCAGAGAAGAATATATTTGATCCGGGATTTGCTGAACTGTCAGACATTCTCAAGGTACATGATCCGGAGTATCTTAATAAGCTGCAGACAGGAAGGCTGTCAGCGAATGAGATCAGGCGCATGGGCTTTCCTTTTTCACAATCCCTTCTGGAGCGCGAGATCAGCATCACCCAGGGAACAATTGCCTGTGGATTATATGCCCTGCAATACGGGGTGTCTGTAAATGTCGCCGGAGGCACCCACCATGCTTATGCTGACAGAGGGGAAGGCTTTTGCCTTTTTAATGATATTGCCGTGGCATCAAGATACTTGCTCGACCGTGAATTGGTGAAAAAGATACTGGTAATTGATCTGGACGTACACCAGGGTAATGGGACAGCCTCTATATTCAAAAAGGAAGAACGGGTGTTTACTTTCAGCATGCATGGAGAAAAAAATTATCCGCTGAAAAAGGAGCCCTCCGATCTTGATATTC
>CAZYDB010000480.1:0-2509 GCA_964645995.1 uncultured Roseivirgaceae bacterium | reverse complement strand
TTAAAATTACCCCGAACAACAAAAATTTATTAATAAGTCAGGTTTAAATCCCTGATCAGCACGAAACGTTTCTCCTCCAAGCCTGCCTGCAAGCCCTTACCAAAGGTTTTTTCACCCATCGTGCGCAGGAATATTACATAATTCTGATTGAAAAGGAAAATGCCGGAACGTGTCCGGCATTTTTAGGCTATTTTACAGTGAGTTACCTTTTAAGGATCCTTGGATTTATTTGTTTCTATCATCTCCTTTTCCTTTCCCTTTGGAGGTATCGGGTTTCGAGATAGAATCCCTCATTTCCGTGTCAGCCTGGATATTCTTCATTTTATAATAATCCATGATGCCAAGGTTTCCCGTCCTGAAGGCTTCAGCCATCGCCTTGGGAATTTCTGCTTCCGCTTCAATTACTTTAGCGCGCTTTTCCTGTGAAACAGCTTTCATTTCCTGTTCCTGGGCAACCGCCATCGCCCTTCTTTCTTCAGCCTTGGCTTCGGCTACTTTAAGGTCGGCATTAGCCTGGTCTATTTGCAGCTTAGCGCCGATATTGGTGCCGACATCCACATCAGCAATATCAATGGAGAGTATTTCAAAGGCGGTGCCGGCATCCAATCCTCTTTCAAGGACAAGTTTTGATATCTTATCCGGGTTTTCAAGTACTGCCTTATGAGTAGCTGCAGATCCGATTGAAGTTACGATCCCTTCGCCTACACGGGCCAGGATGGTGTCTTCACCCGCACCTCCTACCAACTGCTGGATATTGGCACGAACGGTTACGCGGGCGATGGCTATGAGTTGGATACCATCAGCAGCTACAGCCGCAACCTTTGGTGTGGTGATGACCTTCGGATTAACGGAGATCTGGACCGCTTCGAAAACTTCACGGCCGGCAAGGTCAATAGCAGTTGCCTGCTTGAAGGTAAGGTTGATATTGGCTTTGTCGGCGGAGATCAAAGCCTTTATAACATTCGGAACGTTACCACCGGCAAGATAGTGGGTTTCCAGTTCGGTTGTAGAGACATCCAATCCTGCTTTTGTTGCCGTGATCATTGATTCCACGATAATTCGCGGAGGCACTTTCCTGATCCTCATAAATACAAGCTCGAAAAGGCCCACCTTCACACCAGAAAAGATCGCCGTGATCCACAGGTTGATCGGGACAAAGTATAGAAAAACAAACAGGAAAACAACGGCAGCAAAAACAATAATCAGAAGCATATAAGCATCCATCTTTTTTTAATTTACAGGTTCTACGATTATTTTATTATTTCTTATAGTCACTATTCTTACCGGGGTATCACTTGACAGGAACTGTCCAAGAGTAGTTACTTCAAAGACCACATCCTTGAATTCAGCTTTGCCAACAGGCCTCAGCGAAGAAAGGGTCGTTCCCTCCTCACCCACTTGTAACGTCTCCAGGCTGCCTTCATTGAATTTGCTTTTGTTAACATCCTTCAGAGCAAATTTTTCCCAGACACCCGTCCTGAAACTATATATGAAAACGCTCAGCGTAACAATCAGCGTGATCGCCAGTACGATAGTACCTATCCCGGCCCCGAAAATTGTATAGCTGATAACTACGCCGGCTACGGTAAAAAGCAACCCCATAAAACCAAGTATTGTAGTCCCTGGAACGAAAATAATTTCTGCTATGATGAAAGCCAGTCCAAAAAAGACTAATAGTATTACCGCAAGCCAGTCAATCATCGGCGTTTTCCATATTCTTATCAAATATAAATAAACCCTTTAAGAAACGCTCAAAAAAATTAATAAGCTTTTGCAAAGACCACCCGCCGGGGTGATGGCTTACCGGTTATCATGCATTTTCCTTCTTCTTTTTCCTGGTTAACAGGGATCAGTCTGATAGTAGCTTTTGTTTCCTCTTTAATCCTGGTTTCCGTCTCTGCCGATCCATCCCAGTGAGCATAAATAAAACCACCTTCTTCGGCCAATATCTTTTTAAAGGTCTCATAATCATAAGCGTACCTCGTGTTTTCCTCTCTGAAGCGGGCGGCTTTATCAAAAATATTTTTATGGATTTCCGGCATGAGGACATCAATGCTGTTTTCGAGATTTTCTATGGGAATGGTTTTCTTTTCACGGGTATCCCTCCGCGCTATTTCGACAGTACCTTGTTCGATATCCTTTGGCCCTATGGCGATTCTCAGGGGTACACCTTTCAACTCATATTCTGCAAATTTCCATCCCGGCTTGTGCGTATCCCGTTTATCGAAATGGACGCTATAGCCTTTAGCTGCGAGTGCTTTGGCTATGTTTTCAGCTTTTTCAGCGATTCTTTGATAGTCATCCGCTGATTTATAAATAGGTATAATTACGACCTGGATCGGGGCAAGGTTAGGTGGAAGCACCAGGCCGTCATCATCAGAATGGGCCATGATAAGCGCCCCCATTAATCGGGTGCTGACACCCCAGGATGTACCCCATACATAATCCAGCCCCCCTTCCCTGGTAGCGAATTTTACATCAAAAGCTTTGGCAAAATTCTGCCCCAGAA
>CAZYDB010000479.1:1297-2516 GCA_964645995.1 uncultured Roseivirgaceae bacterium | reverse complement strand
TGAAAATGTCAATTTCACCTCACCGGGATACGAGGTCTTCCTTGATTACCCCGATGATTTCGACGGACTCGCCTCTGATGTAGCGCTTGTTTACCTGCTCTGGGGTGTTGAGAACATCGACAGCGAGGACCTGGAGATATGGCGGCCCCTGCCGCAGACCGTGTTAACCGAATACGGAACACTGTTTTATAATTTCGATTTCACTAAAAATGACGCCCGGATATTCCTGGATGCCAATTTCACCCTTGACCTTCTTACGGCAGTCGATACGGACGACTGGGTTGTGCGTGTGGTTATTGTGCCGGGAGATTACTGGGCCTCGGGGAGGGTTGATACAAATATCTCCTACGGGGAACTTGAGGAGATGCTCGGCTTACCTGAATTGCCCACCCGCGATGCGGTGGAAAAAAGAAGAGATATCAGATAATACCTGAACAATAAAAATACCAGCTCATTTAAGGCGCTGGCTCCCGGATACTAACAGACCTGCCATATGCCGGCGCTTTTTTTTGCTACCTGATCCGGAATACCGTTATACCCACCCGGTAGCAGGTTGCGGAATTGGCAGGGCATATTGGGATCTGGCTGGAGTCGTTGAGGGAAAGGAGGAGCAGGAGGATGGTGGTTGAAAGAAATCAGGATCCCGGAAAGATGTTTTTATACGTATTTTTTTCATTAAAATGATACGTATATTGTTACTCTTGTACGTATGTTTTTTAAATTTTTATACGTATGATAACTGTCGGTTAATATCATTCAACCGGTTGATCAATAACCTTGCTTGATGAACAGGATACTCCTGCGCAGGCAAAACAGCGGTATATTCACTAAAAATCAATGTTTTCATCCATTCTGGGTCAATTATGAGTGATAATTACACGGTTGTCGTCATCCAATAAAACCGGCCGGTGTGGTAGACCGTTATAAAAGCGGGCGTTTTGAAAGAAAAAAAATATTTTTTTTAACTGAATTAATTTTTTTTATTTTTTTTTAAACAACAGTTTCTCTTGCGCAGTGTTTGGATTTGCCGCGTATGCCGCGACACCCTGCTTATAGCCGGACAGGCTAGTGCCTTTGTATATTACATTCATTTCATTTAATGTCCTGTAATATAAATAATGGCACAAGTCCTGCTTGCCCGCAATCCAGCGCTAAGACTTGCGCCAGTGGGGATCCTATTCTTATAGCATATCCTTATACCGAAGATGTCAACAAAAAC
>CAZYDB010000479.1:0-1287 GCA_964645995.1 uncultured Roseivirgaceae bacterium | reverse complement strand
AATGTTCGTGTGGTTATATGCTTCAATAACCATTTAATATGATTATAACTTATGAACAAGATAAGCTTCGTATTTATTGCATGCGCATTCCTGGTTCTGCCGTTCGGAGAATTGAACAGTGATCTATTCAACCTGGTAGAGTCTATTGTATGTGCCGTTTTAATCGGTACTTTTGGTATTTCGCATGGGGCAATCGATAATCATCTGTATGGCTTCAATAACAGGATGGAGACAGTTAAATTCATTATCATTTATGTTTTGGCAGCTGTAGCTTTCGGTCTATTATGGATTGTGAGTTCCAACATTGCATTTGTTCTATTTGTTTTGATCTCAGCTTATCATTTTGGCCAATCTCAGTTTATTGATTATACGAAAAGAATTCGATTGATTGATAGAATTCTTTTTTTAATCTGGGGATTATGGCTCCTTTCAGCTTTTGTATTCTTAAATAAATCTTTACTTTTTAAATCTTACAACATCTCTGATGTATCATTAAGTATTTTTAATGTCATCCTTCAATTTTCCGGAATCTTCTTTCTGCTATTCAGTATTATCTTGCTAGCCATACTCTCTGTTTTTGTTATCCGTAAAAAAATAAATCTACAAGAGGCTTTTGTAGAACTTTATCAGCTCTTCATCATTATTGTTGTATTCAGGATTTCATCACCATTATTAGGTTTTACGTTGTATTTCGTAATACTTCACTCCATACGTGTCCTTGAGCATGAGTTCCATTATATTGTACGGAAGGAAAAACTTTATTCGAAGTTAGCCTTCATCAGGTTGCTCATGCCGTTCACAATTATCTCTCTACTTGGTTTAGGAATTTTTGCGCTATCATTTATGCTATTCGATATCGAAGTTTCTTTTCCTGTAATTTCTATTATTTTCATTTCATGCCTTACTTTCCCTCACTCCATTGTCATGGATTTATTCTATAAGAAAAATGAGACATTAAAGATGTAATGCATTCTCAATAGATAGAATGGATAAGTATTTCCCAGGAACCGACTCTGAATCAAGTGTTTGGAGCTGAATGTCTGAACGATCACTTGTGTCAATGCTTAATAAATGTTTCAATTACTGGCAAAAGTCCTTCGGTTGCCTCAGGCTTGCCTAAGGTGAAGCTCACCTTCGCACCCCGATTTTTATCGGGGCCCTTGCTGAAAGACCTTGCGTCAGTGGGAGGTGGCCGTCACTGGCAGGTAACGGTAGTAGTTTATGGTTTTTGAAATCTACCCGGTAAGCTTTTACCTTGTCAATGCCCAGGTCAACCGCATACAGGAA
>CAZYDB010000478.1:0-2521 GCA_964645995.1 uncultured Roseivirgaceae bacterium | reverse complement strand
GATACGGATATCTATCCACTGCTGAATATCCCCAATAATGATGAAAATATAGGTAGCAGGGTCTACATAATTCCATATGATGGCGGGGCACCCCAACTTGTTACCGAAAAAGCCCCCTCTTACTGGCATGGATGGTCAGCCGATAGTAAATATTTGGCTTATGTAGCCAGAAGAGAAAATGATGAAAGCTTTAATATTTACAGGGACAGGAGGAAGGGGGGTAAAGAGGAATTACTCAACGGTTCGGATTGCCTGGACGACGGACCCGATTATTCACCGGATGGAGAATATATATATTTCAACTCCTGCCGTTCCGGCACGATGCAGATATGGAGAATGAAAAAAGATGGAACCGACCCTGAACAGATCACCTTCGACAAATATCAGGACTGGTTTCCGCACCCCAGCCCTGATGGGAAATATATTGCCTTCATCAGTTATATGGAAGAGGTCACCGCCGGCAGTCACCCACCTAATAAACATGTTATGCTGCGTATGATGCCGGTTGCAGGCGGGGATATTACGGTGATCGGGCACCTTTATGGCGGCCAGGGCACGATCAATGTTCCTTCATGGTCACCGGATAGTAAAAAAATAGCTTTTGTAAGTTATACGTATTGATTATCGGCAGAATGGGTAACATTGCTTGTGTCATTATCTCCCCGGTTATTCTTGGCCCGTCGGATGCATACTTTTGTCCGGACCGGCTGCCGGGGATCAACGCTATCGGAAAGTGAATTCCTTGCCCAATCAAGTCAGTGTAATTATTGAAATGGTCATGCCACCATCCAGACATATTCTATTCTCTGAGGGCGGTTTCTATTGTCCTCTTTGTATCCGAAATAAGGTCCTGCAATCTGTCCGGGCCATATTCATGAATATCAACAGGGGAATGGATTATGATTTCTGCCTTCCCGGGTATAAGATCCAGTGTTCCCGGTGGAAAAATTTCGCGGGTGCCTCTAATGGTAACAGGTAAAATAGGAAGGTCTAAATCAAATGCAAAACGATAGGCCCCTTTTTTAAAAGGCAGCAATTTGTCGGTCCGGCTACGGGTGCCTTCCGGAAAAAACACTACGGATGTCCCTCCCCTGATCCTTGATTTGGCTATTCGAATGGTTTCGATCGCCGATTTAGTGCTGGTCCTGTCAATAAAAATATGTCCTACAGCCTGACTTCCAAAACCAATACCGGGCATCTTCTTTAGTTCCTTTTTCATAACCCATTTAAAATCAATTCCAAGCCAGCCATAAAGGACAAATATATCGTAAGCGCTCTGGTGGTTGGCAATGATTACATAACTCTGGTTCTTGTTGGTATTCGCCTGTCCTCTTACCTTTACACGTATCGGTGTTAATATCCCATTGAGCCGTGCCCAAAGCACTCCTCCTATATAACTGCCGGCCCGCTGGCTGAAAACCAGTGAAACCACCACGGCAAATGTGCCGAAAATAATGCTGTTAAGAATGAAAAAAGGGGCAAAAAACAGCCATTTATAGGGTTGATACAGCCAATATAAAATATGTTTCATGTGATTATTATTCCGGCTTATCAAAATTAATATTTATACATTTCCTGCAACAGGATTCACCAACAATAATTTAATCCTAAAAGATGGTCCGCCCGGGGATTGGGATGGGCCCTTCAGATGAAAGCAATCCAGGCACCAGTGATCCCTGCATTAGATGGGTTCGTTCAGACAGGATCTTTCAGGCTTCCGTGACAATCAATCTGACCTCCTCATCAGAGTTTACTTTATCAGCCGGCCATCCCCTTTTCAATCAGGTATTCCAGTTCTCTGACCTGTGGGGCCTGTGGATAAAGCTTCTTAAATCTAATCAGCTGTTGTTTCGCTTCCTGGTATTGTTCTTCCTGAATATGCAGGATAATCAATGCATATAAGAGGTCTCCATTTTCGGGATGCTGGTCAAGGCCGTCATTGAAGGTTACTACAGCCTTCTTATAATCCCCCGTTTTCTGCAGGGCTAAGCCAAGGTTATAATAGATCCTTGGATTCTCAGGATTACGTTCCAGGGCTTTTTGCAAATAGTGGGTAGCCTGCTCCATCTGATCCTGTTCTGCATATAGTAAACCGAGCGAATAAAAGGCAGGCCCGTATTCCGGTTCTATTCTGGTAACCAGTTTAAATAGATCGATCGCCTCCCCGTTTTTACCCTGTTTATGGTACAAATGCCCCAGGTTGATCCTGGCGGCATTAAACAAGGAATCCATTGAGACTGCTTTCAGGAGCGCCTCTTCAGCGTTGCCCAGGCCCCCCTGCCTTTCATGATACCTTGCCAGCTGCAGTTGCCCCCCGGGAAAGTCAGCCCTCATGTCGAGCATGGACTGATATTCAGGCAGGGCAGCGAGATAATGCCGGCGGCTTTCCTTATCAAACCGGTGGATAGGAATATCGGACAAAGCATCCATGGCCATTACCCTGACGGTCCGTACAGGGTCATCAAGCAAAGGGGCCAGGTATTGATATCTCAGTTGCCGGGGAAAAGCTTGCATAACTTCA
>CAZYDB010000477.1:0-2522 GCA_964645995.1 uncultured Roseivirgaceae bacterium | reverse complement strand
GGCAACGATCAATATACAGGGCAGGAATGTTCATCCCGGAACCGCTAAAAATCAGATGATCAATGCTATTCATCTGGCCGTGGAATACAACGGTATGCTTCCGCTTGATCAAAGGCCTGAATATACAATGGGCTATGAAGGTTTTTTTCATCTGATCGATTTTAATGGACAGGTAGAGCAGACGACGATACGTTGTATTATCAGGGACCATGACCGCAATAAATTTGAAGCTAAGAAAAAACTGGCACTTTCCTGTGCCGATTTTTTGAATAACAAATATGGTGAAGGAAGGATCTCTGTTGAACTTAAGGATCAATATTACAATATGCGGGAAAAGGTTGAGCCGGTGAAGTATATGGTTGACCTTGCAGAACAGGCTATGATCGAATCTGGCGTTGATCCTATCATCAAACCGATCCGGGGTGGTACTGATGGATCGAAATTATCCTATATGGGGTTGCCCTGCCCGAATATCTTTGCCGGAGGACATAATTTCCACGGTAAATTTGAATATATACCCATACCATCCATGGAAAAGGCCGTCCGGGTGATAACAAAGATCTGTGAATTGTTTGCTGAAAAGGAATTATAACCCGGGGTAACCACAGGTGGGAGTTTAAGCATACAATGAAGTAGTTATCATTGGACGTTATTGCCCACGATCACTCTGTTTATAATCATGAAACATAAAAGGCAGCCGGTGGCCATTCAGGTATAAAATCCTGAATACTCATGGTATTTTCAAGATTTTTCCTAAATTTCGGTTCCTTTTTTTAGATTAGTAATTAAAGAATATTGAGAATACCGCCAGGAAACCGTTACAGGAAGAAGATTTGAGCATATACTGGCGCGAAGATATAGGGTCAGAATAACCAGGGAGTATGAGGATGTTCTGTACTATATCCTGCATTGTAAATATTTTTTTAAACTGGTTAATGTTGAATGCAAGTAGTATTAAATCATTTTTATCGATTAAGAAGCCATAAGTCATTGAAAATTAACAGATATCAAAACAATAACCAACTCAAATTTTTCAGCAAATGGAAATAAACATTAAACGCATCCAATTATTCAATGCCAGTTGTGTGGCATTGGTTGTTACGGCACTTACTTTTTCTGTACGGGCAGGAATGATTGAGCCGTGGATCCAGGAATTCGGACTGAATGCTACGGAAGTAGGCTGGATCGTAGGTACTGCTTTTTGGGGGTTTACCCTGGCCATGATCTTTGGCGGACCTCTTGTAGATGTGATCGGTATGAACCGGATCCTGATAATCGCCTTTATCGGGCATGTAGTGGGGATAATTCTGACGATCATAGCCACTGGTTTCTGGTCCTTATATATATCAACATTATTCATTGGCATTTCCAACGGGATGGTAGAAGCGGCCTGTAATCCATTGATCGCGACAATCTATCCCAACGAAAAGACCAAAAGACTGAATCAGTTCCACGTCTGGTTTCCAGGAGGCATAGTTATTGGTGGCCTGATCGTTTATTTCCTTAACGGAATAGGATATGGATGGAGGATTCATATGGCGATCATGCTGATCCCTACGCTGGTTTATGGACTGATGTTCCTCAAGCTTAAATTTCCGAAAACCGAACGTGTCCTGGCTGGCGTTTCGACCAAAGAAATGTACAAATCCGTTATTTCACCTTTATTTATCTTTATGGCCTGCTGCATGCTCCTGACTGCCATGACGGAACTGGGCACCAACCAATGGATAGCGGCCTTGCTTGAAAATGTAGGAGTTCCTGCCATCCTGTTGCTGGTTTGGGTGAGTGGTATCATGGCGATAGGTCGTCAGGCGGCAGGTCCGATCGTTCACCGCCTGTCACCCAGCGGTGTCCTATTGACTTCCGCGATCCTGGCAGGGATAGGGCTTGTCATGCTGAGTTATTCATCCGGTTACTGGTCGTTTGGCGCGTCAGCGGTTTTCGCTCTTGGCATTACCTATTTCTGGCCTACCATGCTTGGCTTTGTATCGGAAAATGTGCCTAAGAGTGGAGCATTGGGTTTAGCCATCATGGGCGGCATTGGCTTCCTGGGCGGAGCTATCGCACAACCTGCACTAGGAGGTATTTTCGATATGCAGACAGCGCTGGCAATTCCGGATGGCCAGACCCTGGAATCATTGCGTGAAGCCCTGGAAGGAACCGCCGAAGCGGATATCCTGGCCCAGGCAAAACTGATCGGAGGGAAGAACGCTCTTCGGTATGTTGCCATTTTGCCGGCCATTCTTACGGTCGTTTTTGCCTATCTTTTTATCACAAGGAAAAAACGATCGGTAGAAAAACTGGATTTTGAGATCACCTGATCATCGTCCTGACCGATATAAGCCGGGTAGCGTATCCGGCTTATATTTTATGTTTATAAACAATTGTTTTAATACTTGATTAATAAGTATTTATTGCTATTGAATTAATTTAACACTTGAATTAAAATGTAATTTTTCAGATGCGTATCCTAACCTGGGCAATTCATAAACTTTCTTTACACGACATAATTTTAAGATATA
>CAZYDB010000476.1:0-2528 GCA_964645995.1 uncultured Roseivirgaceae bacterium | reverse complement strand
AACGAGGAGCGGAACGCGGATCGACTCCTCCCATGGTTTCTGCTTTCGCTGCTCCTGCTTTGCTTTTTGTTTTTTTCTACTGGTTGTAAAAAACAGGAAAAACAACAAGCAGCTCCTGTATTTAAAAATGTGTTGGTTATCGTCGGCGATGATCATGCCAACCATGTACTGGGCGTTTTGGGAAACCCGATCATACATACGCCCAATCTCGATAGGTTATCCGGTCAGGGTGTCCTTTTTTCCAATGCCTTCGCTAATTCACCCTTATGCAGTGCCTCCCGGCAGAGCCTGTTGACCGGCAAATATCCGCATGCCTCGGGCGTGACCCTCCTCACGACTCCTTTTCCGGAAGAACAGGAAACCATAGCTGATCATCTAAAGGACTTTGGTTTTGAAACGGGTATTATCGGTAAAACCCATTTCAATAACAACCTTAATCATGGCTTTGATCTGAAACTGGAACGGAGGGATTATTTTGCCTTCCTTGAGACAAACCCGCCGCTTCAGGTACCCGATTCTGTAGCAACACGACCGCCCTGGAAACCGTTCCGCGACCATGCCAGGATATGGCTGAACGCCGGGGCACTTCCCGGGGGCTATTATGACCAGGATGATATCGGTACATGGTATGCTGACCAGGCTGTTGAGTTTATTGAGAATAAAAAGGATGACCGTTTTTGCCTATGGGTGGGATTCCATGAGCCGCATTCTCCGTTTAATTTCCCGGTCGAATATGCAGGCAGCTATGACCCCGGGGAGATGCCCTTGCCGCAAGGATCGCCGGAAGATGATGAATTTATTCCACTGGTTTTTGAGGACCTTACCGAAAAGGAGCGAAGGAGCATTATTAGTGCCTATTATACTTCGGTGGAATACCTCGATAAAAATATCGGCAGGATACTGCAGGGATTGGAAGATGCGGGGCAGGCTGACCGTACGCTGGTTATATATCTTGGTGATCATGGCTATCTCCTCAACCACCATAAACGTTTTGAGAAGCATATGATGTGGGAAGAGGCCGTCAAGGCACCTTTGATCCTCAGGGCCGGCAGCCAGTCAGCAGTGCAGTCGGTCAGGGATGAAATGGTTGAATTGATCGATGTAGCTCCTACGATCATGGATTTCCTGGGTGTTGAACCCCTTCCCGAATCCCAGGGTAAATCTTTGAGAGTGCTTTACGAACAGGAAGAGGCTGATTTCCGGGATATCGTTTTCTCCGAGTTTCTCGCAGATAATAAGGCGATGGTACGTACTGAAAATTGGAAATATATTTTTACATCCGGGAAACATGACTTAGCACAAGGGTATGCCACCGGTAATCCGCCCTCCGGGATCCGACACCGGCTCTATGATCTGAAAAATGACCCGCAGGAGACCCACGATGTATCCGGGATACCGGCGAACCAAAAAATTATTGAGGAAATGAAGCAGGAAATGCTGGACATCTTTACAGCTACCCATCCTCGGGCCGGCCAGCTACCGGAAGGATTATCAATGGATGAAAAGCTGGGCTGGTTCTGTGAACCCCCCGATGAAAACCCTCAGTTAAACGCTAAATAATCTGAATACATGATCTTAATAGCAGATAGCGGATCGACAAAAACAGACTGGAAAGCAACCGATGGGCTGGGGCGGATAGTAACGGCCAGAACGGGAGGACTTAATCCCTATTATTTGGATCCGGAAGAAATCAATGAAATTATCGGAGAAGCCTCTAAACAACTGCAGTCAAATGAGTTCCTGACGGTTTGTTTTTATGGGGCCGGTTGTTCGGCAATGGTAAAGAAAGAGAAAATCCATGACGGCCTGAGAGCCTATTTCCCTGATTCAGATATACACGTGGAAAACGATCTGCTGGGAGCTGCACGGGCATTATGCCAGTCTGAACCGGGCATTGTCTGCATACTGGGCACCGGGTCGGGGTCCTGCGTATATGATGGCAATGGTATTTCACGGTCAATCCCCTCGCTTGGCTTTATCTTAGGCGACGAAGGCAGTGGAGCCCACATGGGGAAGATGCTGGTCAGGGATTATCTGCGGGAGGAAATGCCTGCCGGACTGATCAAAGAAATCCATAATGACCTGGGTATATCCAAAGAGATCATTCTCGAAAGTGTAAATCGAAAATTAATGCCCAGCCGGTATCTGGCCGGTTTTGCCAGGTTTATCCATGATCATCTAGGGAATGATTATATAGAAAAGCTCGTTTATGAAAGCTTGAATGATTTTATTGACCGCTATGTGATCCGTTATGAAGAATCCGGTGTCTCGGCCATTCATTTTATTGGATCAATTGCCATGAATTTTCGCAAGGTTCTGAGGAACGTGCTTGAGGATCATGGTTTGCGTATCGGTAAGGTCGAGGATTCACCGGTGCAGGGTTTAATTGAGTATCATTTGAATAAAAATTATTAAATAATATGAGTATTACCGAATCACCATCAAATTATGACGACCTCGAAAAAATGAGTGTCCGGCAGTTGTTGGTCAATATTAATAAGGAAGATCTTACGGTGCCTGTCGCCATT
>CAZYDB010000475.1:2011-2530 GCA_964645995.1 uncultured Roseivirgaceae bacterium | reverse complement strand
ACAAGGATAACGCCGGCTATGATCGAGTTTTCGAGGTTGCTGACCATGCTTTCCGTAAATCTTGACTGGTCGTTTGTTATCGTCACTGATAAGTCTTCAGGAAACCGGTCCTGCTGTACCTCGGCTATGATCGCCTTGATTTTATCGGCGGCGATCAGGAGGTTTTCTCCGCCTCTTTTTATCACATCTATCGTAACGACCGGGAGTAATTTCGATCTCGCGTAGCTTTTTCTTTCCTCATAGGTATCTCTTACCTCGGCAACATCACTTAAGTATACAATATTACTGTTTTCATCTTTCACGATCACACGCCGGATCTCATCCATTGACTTGAACTCTCCTGTGATCCTGAGCGACCGCTGGTAGACCTCATCGCGTATATTCCCCCCGGAGATGGTGACATTTTCCGCGGCCACGGCATCGTAGATATCATTAAAGCTGACCTGGCGGGCTTCCATCTTATAGATATCGGCATCGATCCGGATTTCACGCTCCAGGGCGCCCTTGATCTCACATTTA
>CAZYDB010000475.1:0-2001 GCA_964645995.1 uncultured Roseivirgaceae bacterium | reverse complement strand
TTTAGAGATCTCGGTAAGCTTTTCAATCTCGTCTTCCAGTACCTCAGCATAGGTTTTCAACTCATCAATGCTGTAATCACCGGAAATATTGATATAGAGGATCGGTATTTCATTCAGGTCTATATCGATCACATTAGGATCGGTATCAAGATCAGTGGGCAATTCGCTTTTAGCCCTGTCAACGGCATCCTTTACATCCTGCAGTGCTTTTGCGATATCTTCATCAGGATTGAATTCGACAATAATGGTGGAATAATCCTGCACCGAGGTGGAACGGATATCCTTGATACCAGAGATGGATTTCAACTCTTTTTCTATGGGCCTGGTGATCAGGTTTTCCATATCGACCGGGGAGTTACCCGGGTAGGGAGTGCCGATGTAAACGGTTGGGATAACGATTTCAGGGAAACTCTCTTTGGGGATCGTGTTATAGGCAGAAACTCCCATGATCACAATGATGATGGTCAGGATGATCACGCTGGTCCGGTTGTTCACCGCCAGCGAGCTCAGTCCGAATTCCCTGATAATGGTTTGCTTAGTATCCTTTTGCTCTTCCATGGATCTTTAGAATTGTCGGGTTTAAGTTAGTATTTAATCAGATGCTTCCTTCAACGAATTTTATATTTACGCCATCACTCACATCACGAAATCCTTCATTGATCAGCAACTCATCCCCATGCAACCCATCCAGTATCACTGTTTCGTTCTGAAAAGACCTGCCTCTGGTGATCCTCACCTTTCTGGCTGTAAATAGTTCTCCTTCTTTAACGACCGTGTATACAAAGTTTCCCTGGCCATCCGACTGGATGAGGTTCGTGGGGACAACAGGACTGCTCTCGGCTTCATAATCCTTTAATTTGATCACCGCGAGCTGGTTTGGCTTCAGGATAAAACTTTTATCCGGGACTTTTACTTCCACTGTAAAAGTTCTGTTATCCGGGTTGATCACCTGGCCTATCGAAGATATTTCCGAATTAAACTCCTGGCCAAGGGAAGGAAGGCTGACGAGGGCTTTCTGACCTTTCTTAAACGTGGAAATATAGGTTTCTGAAACATCCGCTTCGATATACATGTTTTCCAGACTTACCAGCCGTAGAAGAGGGGCACCCAGCTGTGCAAGCATGCCTATTTTGGCATTCATCTGGTCTACCGTACCGTTGAACGGGGCTTTAATTGTGGTTTTATCGATCTGCGTTTTCAAGGTAGCTATCTGGTTCTCCAGGGATTCTTTTCTGTTTTTAGCTTCCAGATACTGCACTTCCGTTCCAATCTTTTTATCCCATAGGTTTGATTGCCTTTCGAACATGGTTTTTGCAAGTTCATAGCTTGTCTCCAATTCTTTCAGGTTTCTGCGGAGTACATCGTCTTCCAGTTTGACCAACAATTGTCCAGCCTTCACAAACTGCCCCTGATCGGCATAAATACCCTGGATAGTGCCGCTGATTTCAGCCGAAACATCTACATTCTTACGGCTTTCGACAGAACCACTGATCTCCAGGTAACTAACAAAATGCTTCTTTTCCACCGGAAGGGTCGATACGAGGGTAGCCCTGCGGTTGGCCCTTGCAAATTGGGGATCCAGTGAAGCAATTTCATTTTCAAGTGCCGTTATCTCAACCCTGAGCGCATTGAGTTCGGATTTTTTTTCTTTTAATTTCGACCGTTTTTTTTCAAGGTCATCGGATTGCTGACAAGCGCCTGCCAGGATAATAATGATTAATACGAGGAGATTCCTGATTTTCATTGTTATTAAAAATTATATTTTGAGTCAATGATACCTAATGCTTTTTCAAGTTCGATCTTGGCGATCAATGCTTCATACAGCGCGTTAAAGTAATTTGTCTGGGCCCTTTTAAATGCATTATCTGCTTCTATTACTTCAAGGTTGGAGCCGAGTCCTTCCTGGTATTTAGCCTTTGTATGGTCGAATACCTCCCGGGCGAGTTCCATATTCTCCTCCTGGGCTTCCAGCCGGCTCATATTGGAAATGAGGTTCATTCT
>CAZYDB010000474.1:0-2534 GCA_964645995.1 uncultured Roseivirgaceae bacterium | reverse complement strand
ATAATTGGTTATTAATTTATTAACTGATTAACTGATTAACTAATTATTTATGATAAATGATAAATTATAGATTATTACATTTTCAATAGGCGTGCCCGTATCTTTATCGACTACCTTAACCGTCTGCCCATAGAGTTTAGATGCAACAATAATGATCAGTAAAACAAAAAAGAGTCTTTTCAACATAAACCGGATCTGCTTTCCACAACGGATACAAAAGTATACAATCGACGTTAAAAGAAAAGATTCAGGACATTATTGAAATGATTTTTAAGTCCTTCTTTTTTACTCAGGGGTTGTAACTCATGTTCAGCGATAAACCCTTGCACTCATTGAGGATCATATTTTGAAAACAACTCCATGGCAAAATACAGGAATTCTCTTTCAGGCAATATCCACAATTCCCGAATTACCCGTCCTATCCGTTTTGCTGGCGGTCGTGAAGCCCGGTTAAAAAAGGTTCTGCTTAATATTTTTCTCCCGGGTGATTTGATATCCGGAAAGTCGAACCGGTCCTTCATATAATTTTTCCTGGGATTTATGTTCATCTGGATGCCGGCATTCCGGATGGCAACTGTCAATAAATCAATGTAGGGGTACATGTCAGTATATCAGGTCGAATGAAAAATATCTAAAACAGAAATAACGACTGACAATATTCTCTCATCTGGTCAAATAATTAATTAAAATGGTTAAGGGCTTTTGCTGCCACTGTTTCACCGATAGCCAAGGCTGATGTGGCTGCAGGAGATGGTGCATTACATACATTCACTGCCAATTCATTTTCATAGATGAGAAAATCATCAACCAGACCACCGTTTCTGTCGCAGGCCTGCGCCCGGACGCCTGTGCCACCGGTTTCAAGGTCTTTTTCCCGGATTTCCGGAATGAGCTTTTGAAGTGCCTTTGTGAATGCTTTTTTGGAAAAAGACCTGTACATCTCTCCAAATCCTGTCTGCCAGTATTTTCCGGCTACCTTTCTGAATCCGGGCCATGCCAGGGTCTCCAGTAATTCCTTTACGTTGATATCTGTTTTCTGGTAGCCCTCCCTTGCGAAGGCAAGCACGGCATTGGGGCCGGCTTCGATGCCCCCATGGATCATCCTCGTAAAATGCACACCCAGGAAAGGGAAATCCGGGTCAGGCACAGGATAGATGAGGTTTCGTACCAGTCCCCATCGTTCCTTTTTTATCTTATAATATTCTCCTCTGAAGGGTACGATCTTTACATCGATACCAGGATGAGATAACCTGGCTATTTTGTCGGAATACAGCCCGGCGCAGTTGATCACCAGGCGGGTATCATATTCTGCCTGTGAGCTTATTATCCGGGTAACTTTATTTTGAGGGATCAGTTTGTTCACCTTTTCATTGAAACGGAATACGGCACCTTGTTGAGCAAGAATATCATGCATCTTGTTCGACACTTCTTTAAAATCTACGATCCCGGTTTGTGGTACTAAAAGACCGGCGACACCGGCGACATGAGGTTCATAATCATTTAGTTCTTCCTTTTGTAGTTTTTTCAGGCCTGCGAGACCATTTCGGACACCCCGGCCGTAGAGGGCATTCATGCGAGCGGTTTCCTCTGCAGAAGTTGAAACGATTATTTTGCCGCAAATATCATATCTGATCCCGTTTATATCACAGAAATCCAGCAGTTGCCGGTAACCCTCTTTGCAATTCCTCGCCTTCAGGCTGCCCGGCTTGTAATAGATACCGCTGTGGATCACTCCACTGTTATGACCGGTTTGGTGTTGAGATACCCGGTCTTCTTTTTCAAGGATCAATAGCCGGAGTTTGGGATCTTTCTCTTTGATCTTTATTGCAGTTCCCAGACCAACAACCCCTGCTCCGATAATGGTTATATCAAATTTCAAGTTATTTTAGGGTTTGATCCTGGCAAAAATATAGGATAAATAAGTATTTCAGGAATTTATTTGGAGTTATACCTTAGGCAGATAGGAAAATGATGATTATTCTTATAATATTTGTATTATTCCAATGATAATTTTGCATTAATTTTTTAGAAAGATAATTATAATCAACATGAACTTCACTACCGCCGCCGAAGCCGTTAAAAAGATAAAATCCGGAGATACTGTTTTTATTCATGGTGTGGCCCAGGCGCCTCAATTATTGATCGATGCCATGGTTGCACGTGCTGATGAGTTAGAAGAAGTGCGCATTATGCATATCCATCATGAAGCAAAGGCGCCTTATGTACGTCCGGAATACGAAGGGATTTTCAACCTGGAATCGTTTTTTGTCGGGCATAATGTAAGAAAAGCTACCATGGAAGGATATGCAGACTATATTCCGGCTTTTCTAAGTGATATTCCCGGTATGATCAAAAGGGGGATTATTGAGATAGATGTAGCTTTAATGAATATCTCTCCACCGGATAAACATAATTATGTTTCCCTGGGGTCTGCGGTAGATGTTTCAATAGAAGTTGTTCAACATGCCCGGCATGTGGTTGCCCAGGTCAACAAACACAAGAATATCGAAGTGTTCAGCAACAGTGAATTGGCC
>CAZYDB010000473.1:0-2535 GCA_964645995.1 uncultured Roseivirgaceae bacterium | reverse complement strand
CTATTTTTCCATGGGAAATGACATGGCAGATTTCAATAATGATGGCTTGCTGGACATAATGGTTCTCGACATGGTTGCGGAGGACAACAGGCGGCTGAAAGAGAACCTTGGCGGTATGAAAAGAAATCGTTTTAACACCGCCCTGCGCCTGGGTTATCACCACCAATACATGCTGAATGTTCTGCACCTCAATAATGGAAATGAGACCTTCAGCGAGATCGGGCAACTGGCAGGCATTTCCATGACGGACTGGTCCTGGGCTCCGCTCTTTGCCGATTTCGATAATGATGGCTGGAAAGACCTTTATGTATCCAATGGGATCAGGAAAGATATCCGTAATATCGACTGGGGTGAGCTTTTTCATGCCGCCCGGCAGGCATCTGGGGGCAGAACCGAATTCACCCGAAAGGAATGGAACAGATTGCTTAAAGCCATGCCTTCTAAGGCCATACCCAATTATATTTACCGCAATAATGGCGACCTCACCTTTTCCCGGATGATCGAAGAATGGGGGCTGGACCATTCGTCTTTTTCCAATGGCGCTGCTTTTGCCGACCTGGACGGAGATGGAGATCTGGACCTTATCATTAACAATATTGACCAGAAAGCCTTTGTTTTGAGAAACAATTCCGATAAAATGAAGGATGCTCATTTTCTAAGGATACGGCTGAGGGGCGATGAAAAGAACCGGCAAGCCATCGGTTCAAAAGTGGAGATCTTTCACAATGGCCGATACCAGTATCAGCAGCACTATCTGACAAGAGGATACCGTTCGAGCATGGAACCTGTCATGCATTTCGGACTGGGAAAAGACAGTATCATCAGCCGGATACGGGTGATCTGGCCCGACCATCAGGTAACCCAGTTGGAAAACATCAGGTCGGACCAGGTATTGGACCTGGATTATGAGGAGTCCCGAAAAACCGGTTCCATGCCAAAGGATATTCCAGCCGTTTATTTCTACGACATCACCTCCAGGGCCGGGACCGGATACAAGCACCGGGAAAATGCCATGGATGACTTCCGGAGAGAACCCTTGCTGCCTTATCAACTCTCTAAGCTAGGGCCGCCTTTGGCAGTGGCTGACGTGAACGGCGACGGACTGGATGATTTTTATGTGGGAGGAGCTTTCCGCTACCCGGGCGGATTATTCCTGCAACAGGAAAATGGGGAATTTATATCTGTTTGTGAAATGCTCTGGCAGAAAGAAAGACTGTATGAAGATACGGGAGCTGCCTTCTTTGATGCTGATAACGACGGTGATCCCGATCTATATGTGGTTAGCGGCGGCAATGAATTCAGGGAAGGGACCTCAGGGCTGCAGGATCGCCTCTACCTCAATGATGGCAGCGGCAATTTCCGAAGGGATGAGAAGGTGCTTCCGCAACTCCTGATCAGCGGCTCAGCAGTGGAGCCTGCCGATTTTGACGGAGATGGGGATATAGACCTTTTCATCGGTGGACGGATGCGGCCTGCCCAATACCCGATGCCGACCAGCAGTTCTATTCTTAAAAATCATAATGGCCGGTTTGAAAACGTTACGGAAAGTATTGCTCCTGATCTGATCAATATAGGGATGGTTACTGATGCTGTCTGGATCGATTATGATCTTGACAATGACCTGGACCTGATCCTTGCCGGTGAATGGATGCCTGTAACGGTACTGAATAACCATGATGGCAGGTTCAACCGGATGAAAAAGGAAAATAGCGGACTGGAAAAATCAACCGGCTGGTGGTTCAGCCTGGCTGCCCATGATTTTGACCGGGACGGGGATCCTGACCTGGTAGCCGGTAACCTCGGGCTTAATTACCGGTATAAAGCATCCCCGGATGAGCCTTTCGAGGTGTATTATACCGATTATGATCAGAACGGGCATCGCGAGATCATCCTGGCCTATCATCAGGAGGGAGCGGTATACCCGGTAGCAGACAGGGTCAATCTTGTGACGGCCATACCGCCGCTGGCAGATAAATTCCCAAAAAATGACCCTTTTTCACTTGCTACACTCAATGATATCTTTGGGGATGCCGTGTTGGAAGAAGCCCTGCATTACGAAGCTTATACGTTTGCCTCTTGTTATATTGAGAACAGAGGGAATAGCCAGTTCAAGTTGAAACCTTTCGATAACCTGGCACAGATAACCAACCAGAACGCAATTATTATTGAGGATGTTGACCTCGACGGCCATATGGATATCATCATGGCGGGAAACCTGTACACCTCTGAAAAGGAGACGATCCGGAATGATGCAGGGATCGGGATTTGGCTTAAAGGCAATGGAACCGGGAACTTCGCACCGGTTCCCTATAGCCGAAGCGGACTGTATGCGGATGGTGATATCAAGGACATGAAATTATTACGATCCCCGGAAAAAAGGAAGATCGTAATTGCTAAAAACAGTGACTCGCTGCAGGTAATAACGATCAAACAGGACGAATAAAGAAAGATAATCAAAAAATGCTTACTCGCTTATCCGCATATTCAACTATCCCTTCTCCCCTTCTCCCCTTCTCCCCTTCTCCCCTTCTCCCC
>CAZYDB010000472.1:0-2543 GCA_964645995.1 uncultured Roseivirgaceae bacterium | reverse complement strand
TTACCAGTATTTTTCAACAATGAAAAGGGTAATTTATTTTCCGGGATGGGATCGCCGTTGAAGTCTGTGATCTCCCATTCCGGATCGTTATAGACCCTCTTGGTTATAAGATCCTTTCTTAATCTCAGAATTTTTTCGGCCTGGGGGTTGGCAAAGGTTATCTGGCCTGTGGAATTCACCACCACTATACCGGCAGGACTTGTATTCATTATATTATCGAGCAGGTCACGCTCACTGACCAAACGTTCCTCTGCTTTTTTTCTTTCGGTGATATCCGTGTAGTATTCCATTCTTCCATGCTGGAAATATCCCGAACGGATCGGCTGGCTCCAATGTTCCAGCCAGCATCTTTTCCGGTTTCCGTTTTCTGCGACAATACATTCAAAATGCTCGACATAAGTATTATCTTCATAGGTGGCCAGCACGCGCTTCCTGAAAGAATCCGGATCCTCAAAAACATGTTGGATTTTCTGCTCGATGAATTCCCTTTTGCTTTTCCCAATTACCTCTTCACGGCGAATATTAAAAAACCTTTCAATGCTTTTGTTTATCCATACCACTTTGAACTCTTTATCCAGGATGAACGTGCCCACAGCGGAACTGTCAAATACATCGTCAAGGATTGAGCGGAATTTTTCTTCGCTTTCTTTCAGTTGGAGCTCCATTTTTTTCCTTTCGGAAATGTCCCGGATTATACTTTGCGTATAGTGTTTACCCGTAATCTCAATTTTCCGGGTACTGACCTCAACCGGGAAATATGTACCATCCTTTTTTTTATGAACGGTTTCATATAACCTGCCGGTTTCAGCGCCCATTATAGCAGTCTGACTTGTATTGGAAGCTGCCCTGAGGCCGCAGGCCTTAATCCCCTTCATCTCATCATACCCATAGCCGTAAAGCTCCAGGGCACGCTCATTGGCCTCAATGATCGAACCTTCACTATTGAACAATAGAATTATATCGTTGGCATAACGGGTCAGGTATTCATGATGCCTGCTCATTGCCTCCTTATCGCTTTCCGCTTCATACTGACCTTTGTAGTAATGAGCTACCTGCCATTTATTTACCAGGATAATGCCCATAATGCTCATTAATATCAGAATGCCGCTTATTAGGGCAATCGGCAGGGTCTGCATACGAATAGGTTGCCGTACCTCCCGGATATCTATCTTTGATACAAGAAACCAGGGAGATTCGGGCACCCGTCCCATGGCCGCCAACACAGGTATGTTTCTGTAATCCCTTCCTGATGCTATTTTGGTGATGTTATCAAAAGCCAGAATAGCAGTGAGGTTTTCTCCGGATAAGAATATCCTTTTCGTCAATGCGGGTCTGTCCAGGTGGCGCAATGGGTTAAGAAAAAGAACGCTGTCACCGTCTTTTTTTATGATCAGTGTTTCGGCCGTCTCACTGGTGGTCGGCCAGGTCTGTATGTAGGGAAACAAAAAATCATCAGGGTTAATTTGCAGATATATTGTTCCGAACGGGATGGGACGTTTGTTAATAATGACCTCCAGCGGACTGATCAGGCCCAGATGCACGGTATTGTCGATATCGATATGAAAATCAATGAACCTGATTTCCTGATCCCGGATGACTTCTTTTACAACCCACTGGTGATCACGGGGGATATCCATATTGTTAATTGTGGATATTATAACATTTCCCGCCCGATCAGTAATCCATACATTTTCGTAGTTATAGTTTTCCAGGTATGCATGCAGGAAACCCATTATATCCTCTTGTAGCACTTTGTTATCCTGCTCTTCAAAGTATTCCTTTATTGCTTTGGTGAAAATCTGATTTTCCCTGATAGTAGTGATGTCTGCGATGCGTTCATTCCTCCAGCGATGCAACTGGTTGATCTTCAGATCCGCGATGGAACTCAATTCGGATCTGACTGTGTTGATAATACTCTGTTCGATCCGGAGGTAAAGTATGTAGCTGAAAAAACCGATAATTATTATCATGAAAACGGAAATCATGATAAATAAGGCTCTTGCCTTCCTTGAAATGTTCAGGGAAGGATGCGTTTTTTTATCATCATATTTTCTTTTCAAAACTGACATTAATATGCCTTCTTTCTGTTAAATACTTAATATCTCATGCAAGAGTATTCTTTTTTGTTGATTTTTTTTTCAGTATAAAACCCGAATTTGTTTTTCAGTAAAATACCTATAGGGATGGAAGACACCGGGAAAACGGGCAGGGATGGACAGTGTGGGTGTGAGCATTCCGTGTGATTTTAGGTATTAGCTGTAAGCTGTTAGGTCTCTGGGTACTCTGTGAATGTCTCTGGGCCACTCTGTGGTTAAACCCTGGAATGGAGGGAGAAGGATTCGCGATTTATAATAGCTCGAAGCTCGAAGCTGGAAGCTGGAAGCTCGAAACTGCCAGGTCTCTGGGTACTCTGTGAAATCCTCTGTGTGACTCTGTGGTTAAATCCTGAAATGGAGGGAGAAGGATTCGCGATTTGCGATTTGCGATTTGCCAGGTCTCTGGGTACTCTGTGAAATCCTCTGTGTGACTCTGTGGTTAAATCC
>CAZYDB010000471.1:0-2549 GCA_964645995.1 uncultured Roseivirgaceae bacterium | reverse complement strand
GATTCAATGTACTCCTGAAGTTGATCGGGATGAACAGGTTAACTACGGCCCCTTTCCCGGCGAACGCGGGGAAAACCTGGACCTTTATACAAGGGATGATATCTGGGAAAACCCACACGAGGGTTTTCTGGCTGAGTTTGTAAAAGTGCCGCGTGATCAGGTAGTGGCCTTTGCGGTCTATACCCATGAAAAAGGAAAGTTAAAGATCACGGCACAGTTATTCCCACTCAAGGAAGATGAAATACGGGAGGTGATACTTCTGTTTAATACCAACGGAAGCTGGGAGGAGGTTATGAAATCTCCTGTTATTTATCCCGGCTGGTCGGCCCATTTTGAAGTGAATAACTGGGACAATTCAAAGGACGTTCCCTACCGGGTATCACATGAGAATGGTGCGCTCTTCGAAGGGTTAATACGCAAGGATCCGGTAAATAAAAAGGAGATTGTAGTAGCTTCTCTATCCTGTAGTTCCAATCATGACCGTGGCGACCGTGATGCTATCGTGGGAAAGCTTATCAGACAGGATCCGGACCTGCTTTTTTTTGCCGGTGATCAGAGTTATGATCATTTGGAACATACGGCTGCCTGGCTGCTCTGGGGAATCCAGTTCAGGGAGGTGATCAGAGACCGGCCGGTGGTGACCATTCCTGATGATCATGATATTGGCCAGGGCAATGTATGGGGGGAAGAAGGCAAGGTAGCCGATTCTCCTGCCGGCAGTTCCGGTGGTTATTTTTATCCTGCTGAATATGTGAATATGGTCCAGCGTTGCCAGACCTGGCATTTGCCCGACCCCGTTGACCCGGAACCTGTTAAACAGGATATTGGTGTTTATTTCACACGTTTACGGGTTGGCGGAGTAGATTTTGCAATCATTGAAGACCGGAAATTCAAAAGTGGCCCGGAAGGCAAGATCCCGCAGATGGGTCCCCGTCCCGACCATATCACCGAGGAAGGCTATGATCCTGGGAAGGTCGATCTGCCGGGGCTCAAATTGCTGGGAGACAGGCAACTCACATTCCTCCATCAATGGGGGCAGGACTGGGAAGGTGCAGTGATGAAGGCCGTACTTTCACAAACCGCGTTTTGTGGGGCCGTTCACCTGCATGGTACCATGGATAACCGTCTTCTGGCCGACCTCGATTGTAACGGCTGGCCCCAGACCGGCAGGAATAAAGCATTGATTGAGATCCGGCGGGCCCTGGCCACCCATCTCTGTGGTGACCAGCACCTGGCTGTTATTGTAAAACATGGAATTGAAAAATTTGACGACGGGCCTTTTGCCTTTACCAGTCCGGCTATTGTTAATAACTATTATCGCAGATGGTGGTGGCCGAAAGATGAATTGCCCGGAAAAGGGAGGGTCATCTCCAATGATCTGCTCTGGACAGGGCAGTATCTGGATGGCCTGTATAACCCGATCACTATGTTTGCCTATGCCAATCCGTACCGGTCGCCCGAAGAACTTGAAATAGAAACAGAAGAGAAGAAGAGTTTTGGCGCGGGCTATGCTTTGATCCGCTTCAATACCATTACACGAGATATCACTTTTGAATGCTGGCCCCGTTATGCTGATCTTTCTGAAGGGGAGAACGCTCAGTATAAAGGATGGCCCTTCATTTTCAATATGGAAGAAAATGACGGCAGGGAAGTTATAGCTTATCTCCCAGAACTTGACTTTCAGGGGGTTGAGGAACCGGTGGTCCAGGTGATTAATGAAAGCAATAATGAAATACTCTATACTCAGAGGATACGCGGCAGACGCTTTAAGCCCTACGTATATGCGCAGGGCACCTATACCGTAAAAGCAGGGCCTGACCGACCGGATAGCTGGTTGCAGGAAGGTCTTGAGGCTGCACGGCAATCTGATGGCGTATTGCAGGTGGCCTTTTAATACCGGTTAATTGAGAATCAGAACAACCAAAATAATATGATTATGAAAGACAAAAGATTATCACGGCGAAATTTTATCAAAAAATCTGCCGGGGCCGGACTAGCGGCGGGGATTGGCTCTATGATCCCTTTCAGCGCCAGATCCTATTCCAGGATCTGGAAATCCAATGAACGGGTATATATGGGTGCGATCGGTTGTGGAGGGATGGGGAATGCCCATCTGAATGCCCTTATGAATATGAAATCGAAAGACAATATTGAACTAGTGTCTGTCTGCGATATTTACGACAAAAGAAGGGAGGCAGCAGCAGAGAAGACAAAAGGCAAGGCGGTAATCAATTATGGGGACCTATTGAATGACAAAAATATTGACAGTGTACTGATCGCTACCCCGGAGCACTGGCATCACCGTATGATCCTGGAAGCTATCGATGCCGGCAAGCATATCTATACCGAAAAGCCCATGACCCATAGTATTGAGCAGGCAACGGAGGTGGTGCATAAGATGCGGTCTGCAAAAGTAAAACTCCAGGTGGGCGTTCAGGGGATGTCCGACGATTCCTATGAAACGGCTAACCGGTATATCAACGAAGGAGCGCTGGGCGACGTGGTGATGGCCCATATCGATTACTCCCGTAATTATGCAGGAGATGACT
>CAZYDB010000470.1:0-2553 GCA_964645995.1 uncultured Roseivirgaceae bacterium | reverse complement strand
TGGCTGGACAGAAGAGGAAGTCCTGGGGAAAACCCTGCCGGTTGTTCCTAAGGAAAATTGGAAAGAATATCTTGAATTAAAAAAACAGGTTACCGGCGGCGAAACATTGTCCGGAATTGAAGTGCTAAGACAAAAAAAAGACGGATCAAGGTTCTATGCCAAGTTATCAGCAACCCCATTGCGCAAGGATGGCATTCAAGCCGGGATCATAGCCGCGATGGAAGATATCACGGAAAAAAAGAAAGCTGAAATCATTCTTACCAGAAATGAAAAAAAATACCGTTCCTTATTCAACAGCATCCGTGATGCCATACTTGTTACAGACAGTAACCGGGAAATCATTGATTGCAACCCTGCTTTCCGTGAACTCTTTGGATTTACCCTGGATGAATTAAAGGGAAAGAAAACCGCTGTTCTGTATAATGATCCTGAAGAATTTAAAAATATGGGAAAGGCCATTCAGCAACATAAGGGCAGCCTGGCTGATTTCCTTTATCTTATTCATTACAAAAAAAAGAACGGAGAAATCTTTCCCGGTGAAACCAATGTTTTTTATTTAATGGATGAAGAGCAAAATATTACCGGATTTATTGGCCTCATCCGGGATATTTCAGAAAGGGTAAGGTTGGAGCATGAACTGGCGGAAAGCGAGAGAAAATACAGGTCCCTTTTTGAAAAAATGCTTAACGGATTTGCCCTTCATCAAGTGATTACCGATGAAAACGACCAACCGGTAGATTTTACTTTCGTAGAAGTGAATAATGCCTTTGAAAAACTCACTTCACTGAAAAGAGAAGAAATCATTGGTAAAAAAATAACCGATGTTTTTCCTGACCTGCTGAATGACCCTGATGATCTGATCACCAAATTCAGAAAGGTAGCCATTGATGGGAAGAAGGAAATAAAGACTGAAAACTATTTCAAATCCATAAATAGGTGGTATTCTGTTCTCGCATTTAAATTTAGAAAAGATTCTTTTGCTACCATTTTTGAAGACATCACTGACCGAAAGAAAGCGGAAAAAGCAATCCATGAAAGTGAAAGCCGCTTCAGGAAAGTGATGGAAAACCTAAATCTGGTCGGCTTGATGATCGATCACCGGGGACGGATCATCTTTGCCAATGATTTCCTGTTGAAAATAACGGGATGGAATAGAGATGAAATTCTCGGGAAGGACTGGGTAACCCTCTTCATTCCGGAAGAAGAGCGAAGGGCTATAAAGAAACTCATTCGAAATTCCATTGAGAAAGAAGAGGTACCGGTAAATCATGACAATGAAATACTGACCCATTCAGGAAAAAGGCGCCTGATCAAATGGAACAATACCCTGCTGAAAAATGAAAAAAACGAAACATTTATTACGAGTATCGGAGAGGACGTAACAGAAAACAGAAAAATGGAAAAAGAACTCCAGGCACACCGGGAAAATCTTGAAAAACTGGTACAGGAGCGCACGCTTCAACTTGAAGACCGAAATAAGGAACTGGAAAGGCTTAATAATTTATTCGTCGGCCGGGAATTCAGAATAAAGGAATTAAAAAATAAAATCATTGAACTTGAAAAAAGATAACCTTTTTGCCTTTAAAATTCTACAACGATTCCCGGATAACTCCCTTGTATCCTTTTGGTATAAAATTCCTCAAGGCCGCTAGTACTGATAAATTCATCCCATACTTTTTTTGGCACCTCCTTATGGATCACTTTCTCCTGGCCGGAGGTAACGATTAAAAATCCTGATATCCCATCGCAGGAATAAAAATGGCCTGCCCTCAGCCCCTCAGCCCTGGATAACTTAAATTTCTGATCAAATCGGAAGATGGTATTTTCAATAGCCGTCAATGCTTCGCCGGCCGGAAGCCCGCCTATATTCAGGCTGTCACAACCGGTATGCCGGGGACCAACCAGGTAATTATGCTCTACCTGCCCGATAACTATGGTAACCAGGGAAAGAAAAAAAAATATCATCAGCAACTTTTTCATATCTCCATTGCATTAAAAAAAGAATCCGTAGCGGAGGTTAACCAATGGCTGCCGGTCGGTTGTTGAAGTAGCCAGATCCGCGGAAAAGACGATCTTTCGAAAGGGAGCGATCCATAAGCCGCCGCCATATCCGGCATGCCAAATATCGGAGGTCCCTCCTACAGCCGTCGGGTCATTGCCGGCAGCATCCTTATACCAAACCCTGCCCGTATCAAAAAAGCCATACCAGCCGAAGCTTCCGGGAAATAATGGATTGTTAAACCGGAACAGACGCATCCTGACCTCGAAGTTAAGAAAAGCTGAATGATCACCAGCAAAGCGCATTCTCCTATGCCCCCGCAGGTTGGATTTGCCACTCAGATCATTTGACTGGTAAAAGCGATAGTTTCCATCGTTAATGGCTCCGCCAACCCTGGCGGCAAATGTCGTACTTAAAGAGCCATTAGTAGTCTGGTAGAAGGAAATATCCGTGAAAAGCCTGTTAAACCGGATACTGTCATTGTTCACTTCATAAGTCCTCGACGCCCAGGTTGTCCAAAAAACCCCATGCTTCGGAAAGTGGCGGTCATCCCT
>CAZYDB010000469.1:0-2556 GCA_964645995.1 uncultured Roseivirgaceae bacterium | reverse complement strand
TTTTGTAGTAGGACGGAGCGTTAAGAAATGATCCGGTGGATCATTTTAGCGACGGACCGGTAAGCGAAGCGAGCAGGGGAGGTTTTAGCTGGATAAATTTGAAGGTAAAAATTATGTGAGGTCCGTTTGTTGAATGTAAATGTGAAATCAATGAATTGAATCAGAAGTATTCAAGCGAAATTAAATGAGGATTTAATTTCATTTTTCATTTTTAGCATCTTTCATAGCATTCTCCACAAAATCCAGAATCCCGGAGTCTTTCAAGTATTGTAAGGCGGCTTCCTTTGACCGGGTAATTTCTTTCGTTTTTTCTCGGATAACCTTAATTTCTAGTTTTTGTTGATTACTGAGGTAGTTCATGAAATACTTTTATCTGTAAATGACTATGAAACAATAAATTATGAAAATTCGTTGTAAGTAATAAAAGGAATTCTTACCTTTGAATTGCCCCATCTGAATGAAAGCCTGCGTTCCACGCGGGTCATCATTAGTTCAGATCGGGCATTTTCATTTATATCGGGTTTCATCAATATCGAATTCTTTAGGTCTGAATGACCAATGTCGATAAGGATGGTTCCAGATATTTTTGTAATCTCCCTTTTTACCTGTTGATTGGCCAATATTAAAATTTGGATATATTCCCCGGATCAAGCTATGAATATGTTTGTATAATTTTTCCTTTGCAATTGTTCTTTTTCCGCGACGTTTTTTCCCTGGTGGGAAAATTTTATGCCCATCATTTAGTCTGAAAGCAATTGCTCCCAGAACAATGTCCATACATTGTAATATCACATGATCCTTAGAATTAATGTCAATAATATCCCTCCTTTTGATTTTTAACTTAGCTTCCTGAAAAGCTAGAAGTGATTGCAATCCAAATATATGATTTTTAAAAGCTTCCGATTTTGTCCTGCTTTTTGGAAGATCATCAAAATAAAATCTCAAATTAATATCCTCCATACCAGAATTTGAATACCGTAATCCAAAAGAATGCTTAATAAACTGATAATAAAGCAGAAAGTATTTATTAATGATATGGTCCTGAGTAAGGTTTCTGGGTACTATGGCATTCTGCCTGAACATTATTCTGATCTTAAGATAATTATTTCGAACCAATTCAAAATACGTATCCATGAGGTAAATGTATTTATTTAAATATCCTTCTGTAACTTTTGTCCATTTGACCTCATTGAATAAATTCAGTTCTGTTTTTCGATCATGAAGTAACTTATTAATTTGATTTATATGTTCGGAAAAGACCAATACTCCTCCATAGAAATCAGAGTAATACTGCCCTTTCTCAATAGATTCGTCGCAATAGATAATATACTCCTTAGGCATCTAGCTGATTAATTAATTTTTTTAAGCATTTGTGAAAGATATGAAATCATAGAGATAGATTGATATAATGATAATTGAGCATCATGGAAATTTGATTCATAATTTTCTCTATGAACGCCAATTTGAACAAAAGTTTTTATTCGATCTAGCAAATCAAATATTCTTTTTGATTTTGGATCATAACTGATTTCTTCAACATTTTCTCTATCCAAAAGTTCTTTTATTTCATCTTTCTTATCATTTATAATCGGATTTATAGCATTCCAGGCACTTCTTATATTTGTCATACAATCTTCATAAGAATGATGTATTAAATTAGCTTTCGCCTTGTTTAAATGTTTAATGACATTATCCATTCCAATAATATCAACTTTCGATAACTCCATTATCCAGAATTCTCCATAACCCAACTGATCCAATATTTCAGACCAATTTTTTTGAGAAAAGGAAAGACTCAATATTCTTGAATAAGTCTTTAGAGTGGTTGAATTTGCGTTTATAGATTGTAGTGAATATAAAATATTAACCATTACCTGAAATTCGATATCATCTACTCGATTTTTCTCAATGGATTCGGTTAATATTCTGTTAAAAGGGAAAAGTAATTCTTCAACATTACTGTTTCCACTATTTATTCCCCATCCTTTATATGTAGTTTGGGATGTAGTTAAAAATCGATGTTTAAATAAAAGATCTACATTTTTTTGATGGCCTGATTTTCATCATCTGCTTCATAGAATTCAAGAAATCGTCGTCTTCTGAAACTATCCATACTTTAAGTTGTATTCCAACGTCAGTTTCTAAAACATCTTGTGAATATGTATAGAAGTAGGAGAATAAAAATAGAAGTGCAAAAAAAAGTTTCATAGCCACATAATTTTAAGGTTATCAGATAGTAACTTAAATTAGTTATATATATTTAAAAATACAATACCTCTATTATTGATATTGGTTTAAAATGAAAGCGGTTAAGGTTAGATAAAATGTCATAATTCTACTTCAATCTCGAAATCACCTCATCCTGGTATTTATCCAGTTTGCTTCTTCGGAATTTATCCTGGTATGCCTGGGATGTGCTTCGTTTTTCAGGGTCAAGCATTTGAGAAATGGCGGTTACCGGTATTATCCCCGACGGCTCGGACCGCAAGGCCAAGTACCGGTCGGACGGGATTGGACATCCGGGCCCATTCAATATCCCGGTATTTCAGGTATCCG
>CAZYDB010000468.1:1888-2563 GCA_964645995.1 uncultured Roseivirgaceae bacterium | reverse complement strand
TACTTTCCTCAATAAAGGCATTATGGATCTTCATCCGGGTCGGGCTGTCAGCAGTCTTTTCTCCCGGATCACCACCCTGGGGATCAGCCATGATAACAAATCTGAAATTTTCTCTTTTTGTATCTATTCCCCAGTCATGGAGGTCGATCGTTCCAATTTCATTATAAAACAAAGCATTGACAGACACATTACAGGAATCTATCTCAAATTTAGTCTCCTCTCCATTGATGAGGCCGGCCAGCGGCACATCATACCTGGCAGCATCGATCGTTATCCTGACAAAGGTTTTTTCGCCGGCACCGGCAATCCAGCATGCCAGCGTATGATTATCGCCTACCGCTGACGACAGGCTAAACTTCCCTTTTTCTGTATCGACCGGGTTGTTACCCCGGTTGAAAAAAGCCCTTATTCTGTCAATTTTCCCCTTTTTCACCCGTATTTCACCGTTAACAAAAGAGGTGAGATCGTCCGATCTGCCTTCCAGTTGTATACGGACAGTCACATGACCTCCATCATTTTTAAGCCCTTCCACCGAACCGGGATAAGGATAGGTATAGTCAAACGACCTGTGATCTGCTGCCTGCAAGAGCCCGGGGAAAATAACGGCTGAGGAAAGTCCCCCGCCCAGATTTTTAAAAAAGGATCTTCGTTTCATAAGCCTGTTTAGTAAAAATG
>CAZYDB010000468.1:0-1878 GCA_964645995.1 uncultured Roseivirgaceae bacterium | reverse complement strand
TAGACCGTACCAAAAATAACATTTAGGAAAGAAAAGCCTTGTCATTTAATGAATTAATAGGTTCAGGCCGTAGATAAATTCTATAGTTGCCCCGTCTCCCAATATTTTTATAATCACTTCACAGACTGCCAGGCCTTCCGGATCACTCACCATGGCGTTCCCTTGTCAAAGGGAATTTCATGTTAACAAACTGAATGTATGTTTTTAATTATTGCGGTAATTCGTCCAATAGCTGCATGCCGGGAAATATTATGCCATACCCTGCTCATGGGGAGTTTATTAGATGGGACCCGGGTTAACCGTTTCATTTTAAATCCAGGCTGCTTGCCAGTCGCCGCAAACAGAAATACTGGTGATTATGCGCCCTGCCGGTAGAAGCCGTAAAGCCCCAGATCACCATCGATTCCCCTTGAAAGATCTCGTTTTTCAGGTCCTTCCCCGCCTTGTGAACAATTTCACCATCCAGCAATACCGTGATCATCTTTTCCGTAGGATCCCACCGGAAATAAAAGCTGTGCAGCCGGTCATCCTCCAGGTCAAAAGACATATTATCACCATTCCAGTAATGCTCATGCATACTCACCCCATGCTGAAGATAAGCGACATGATCGGAAACCGGGTCGTTCTGCCATGGGTTCTGGTAGGTGTCGAATTCAATAGCTATGGATGGATCAATGGAATTACCGGCTTCAAAAGGATTGAACCGGCCATATCCCATGCACTCGCCCCAGGTACCAAAAGCGCCAAAACCACGAACATCATCATGAATCACGAAGGTGATGCCGTCAGCGCCCTCATCCTTATCCCCAAGGTAAATATCAAATTCGATCTGGAAATAAGTATCCAGGTCCAGTTTATTCCTGTTATAGGCGATACCCTCGGCATAAGGCCGGTCAGACGTAAGCTGGATGCACCCGTTCATCATATCCCTGGCATCGCCCAGCATTACATACTGCCCCTGAACCGGCCTGGAAAAGGAAATCAAAAAAATGAATGCGATGATGTGCTGATTTTTCAATGCTTTTTTTCTTTTAGAAACCCGAATAGGCGGCTATTGTTTTATCTCCCCCGGGCAGACCTCCCGCCAACCGTCCTGCCAAAAGAAGAGGAGGCTCACGCTATATCCCCCCGACTGTTGAAGGATCAGACAGGTATCTCGTTAGTATATGAGCCAACTTTGAATGTATTGATTTTATTGGAGGAAGAAAAAAACTTTTGACGGAAAATAAAATTCGGTCGTTTAGGGGACCATTTTTTTATGATTGATTAATATTATATTTTTGATGGAAAGATTTAATGATTACATTCATCTGCCATTTTTTAAACCATGAAATTAATATACAAAACATTTATTTTTCTGTTCCTGGTTGTGGTCTTTTCCGTTTTTTCCTTTACTCCCCCGCAAGAGGCCTATATCCGGATCAACCAGGCGGGTTATTTACCGGAAGAATCTAAAACTGCCATTATCTTTTCAAACAACCCGGTTAAAGGCCAGGTTCAGATCATCGATGCTGCTAGCGGCAAGGCGGTTTACCGGGGAAAAGTTACTCCTGCCGATCCACATCAATGGGGAAATTATAAATATTATTATTCCGTTGACTTTTCCGGCTTCACCGGGGTGGGCGAATACTATCTCCGTGCCGGGTCGACGGCAGTCACCTCTCCTACCTTCCCCATCAGCGACCAGGCCTACGCAGGTTATGCTGAAGATCTGCTCACCTTCATGCGGCAGCAGCGATGCGGTTACAATCCTTTTCTCGATGTTGCCTGCCACCGGCTTGACGGCAGGACCATGTATGGGGCCTTGCCCGATTCCTCCTTTATCGATGTTTCCGGCGGCTGGCACGATGGGGATTATAACAAGTATGTGGATTATGC
>CAZYDB010000467.1:0-2581 GCA_964645995.1 uncultured Roseivirgaceae bacterium | reverse complement strand
CAACCTGAACGTGGTGTTACGCAGGCTAATGACTATTTCACTTTGTTTGAGTTCTCTGCCAAATGGGATCCCATACCAACAATGCTAACACAGAATCACGAAAAGATCATTAAGGGCTTCATGGGGCAGACTACCGCTTATAAAAACAAGTTGATCAAGCCGGAAGTGATCATTATGGGCGAGAATCGGGAGATCAACGAAGCCCGTTATATTCATGGTGTGATGGGAAAAGGGTTTTTTACTTTTTTTGGCGGTCATGACCCGGAGGACTACCAGCACCTGGTTGGCGAAGAACCTACCGACCTCAATCTGCATCCTAATTCTCCCGGTTATCGCCTGATCCTGAACAATATTCTCTTTCCTGCTGCTAAAAAGAAAAAACAAAAAACCTGATCGATTCTTGGAAATTATTTTCATCCTTGTAAAACCGGCCGTTCCCGAGAACATCGGCGCAACAGCAAGAGCCCTGAAAACGATGGGTTTTAGCAAGCTTCGCCTGGTTAACCCCGCCGGGCTTTATTCCAGTAAAGTAAATATTGTCGCCCATGGCTCTAATGATATTATCAGGAAGGCTGAGGTTTTTTATTCCTTCGAAGAAGCGGTTAAAGATCTCGATTTTATCGTTGCAACCTCCGCTAAGAAAAGAAGAACCAATGAAGACTATATCCATGCTGGAAATCTGAAGTCCTTTCTCCGGGAAAAGGATCTTCATGTTTCAACTACCGGAATTGTTTTCGGCAGTGAAGAATCGGGCCTGGATAATGAGCTGATCAAAAGATGTGACCTGATAACCTATATCCCGCTGCAGGCTCCATATCCCTCGTTGAACCTCTCCCATGCCGTAATGATATTTGCTTATCTTTTATCCGGGATCAGGGAATCTCCTGCCAGAGAAGAAGCAATAATACCCGAAGAAAATTTGCAGGCATTAAAGAGAAAAGTGTCGAATATTCTTGAGAATATCGAGATCAAGCAACCACACATCATCGGACCGAGAATATTTGAACGCCTGTCTTATCTTAAAAACCAAGATATCAATCTGCTGCATTCGATATGCAATGCTTACCTGGAAAAATATAAATCTTAATGCATGCGATCGCCCCTGATTTCCAGTTCCTTCATGATAGCCGCCTCCCCTGCGAGGTACTCCTTCCATCGTTCCATAACAACCTTTTCATCATAGTAGGTCCTTGCCAGCTCAATGAAATTGGCATAATGTCCGGCTTCCGATATCATCAACTGGTAATAAAATTGCTGTAATTCCTTGTCTGAGATGCTCTTTGATAATATTTTAAACCGCTCGGCGCTCCTCGCCTCCACCAAAGCGTTGACCATGCATTTTTCTACAAGCTGCTGCTCACGGCTCCCTCCCTTTTTAACAAGATTCTGTAATCTGACGACATATTCATCAGACCTGGGCGGGCCAAGGGTAAAACCTCTTTTTCTGATCTCTTTGAGGACCATCCTGAAATGCCCCCATTCCTCGGCAACAACGGGTGAAAGCACCTCCACCACCTTTTCATAATCCGAAAACTGGATGATCATGGATATGCAGGAAGACGCCGCCTTCTGCTCCGCCCAGGCATGGTCGGTAAGGATTTCTTCCAGGTTCATCCTGACTAAGGCTGACCACCGCGGATCAGTGGGAAGATTCAGGCCCAGAACAGTTTTTTCCAGTTCTCTTTCATTAAAGTCAGTCATAAAACATCCAGCTTACACCAACATCAAAAACACGGGGCTGACCCGTATAAAAAGGTGTTGTAAAATAACCATTATTATTTCCCTGATTCAAATAGGTCATTTTCAGAAATACCTTAACGGTTTTGATCCTCATATTAATATAGGCATCAACCAGCAGGTATGAGGGTAATTCAAAACCGTCCTGAATATAAAACTGCTGTGTTACAGGATCATAACCATCTGCAAAATAGGCACTCTTATAATGGGCGTCAATACCGGCAGAAACAAACAAAGTATTATTGAAGAGGAAATCAGCATAATACAGGTTGCCGTTAATGAAAACAGGTGGTATCCGGAAGGCATTCCCCGCCTCAGTCTCACCCGTTTTAAGGGTATAGATCATCTGACTGGTCAAATGAATATGGTCCGTTATGTCCCATTCCAGATTGATAGTGGGTGAATATAATTGAACTGAGCCCCTTGCCTGTTCAGGCCGTTTATCAAGATCGAAATAAATGTAATTAAAAACATTGGACAAGGTCAGGCCTGGCCGGATCCTCAGTGAAGGAAAATTGACCTTAAACAGTCCCCTGAAATTATCTGACTGAACCGGCCCGAAATCATTATACCATTCATAATGGTTGCTGAAATATCTCTCCTGGATAGCACCGGGCTCATACATTAACCGGTCGTAAGTGAGTATCCAAAAACGGTTCTCATAAAGTGCCGATAATTTGTGGTTTCCGTTATTCATCAGTTCTCCTGAGACTTTTAAGTAAAAAGTGCTGTCGTTATCATAACGCAGGCTGCCACCCGCATAGGTTTCATTCCGGACTTCATTAACCGTCAGCTTTCCGGGCACATAATGGGTCTGCCGGTACTTGAAATAGAGGTTATAAAA
>CAZYDB010000466.1:0-2583 GCA_964645995.1 uncultured Roseivirgaceae bacterium | reverse complement strand
AACTTGTTTATTGTTACAGGTTTGTGACTTATATCCGGCTAATTTGGCCGGATAGTGTCGCATTTATTGATAATATTAAGAAATTTCTATAAATCTTCAAAAGGTGATTTGATTTGTTGTATGCTCTTGATGCTTACATGTGTGTAAATCTCAGTGGTCTTGCTGCTGTTGTGCCCCAAAATCTCTTGAATATAACGCACATCTGTGCCGCTCTCTAATAAATGCGTGGCAAAAGAATGCCGTAACCAGTGTAATGTGACAGGCTTTTTGATCCCCGCTTTCCTGACAGCACTTTTTAATACGTTCTGAATACTCGTGCCACTGTATGACGTGCCACCCCTGTCACCTTCAAATAAATACTTTGTAGGTTTGTAATATTTATAATATTCTCTCAATAAATCTAAAATTTTGTCCGGTAAAGGGACTACCCTGTCCTTTTTGCCCTTTGCCTCCCGAATGAATACTAACCCCCGACTCGATTGTATATCTGTAATCTGTAAATTGAGTACCTCACTTCTTCTTAACCCGCAGGCATATACTATCGAAAGCATAGCCCGGTGTTTGATGTTTCCGTGAGCATCCAGTATGCCCTTAACCTCTGCCTTGCTTAAAACATTGGGCAACTTCCTGGGCCTCTTGGGACGCTCTAATTGTTCGGGATTTAACCGCTTCTTTCGCCGGTTTAAAAAAAATAACTTGACAGCACTGATTACCTGACTTTGAAATGAAACCGAATATCCATTGGCAAGAATGTACTCCCGGTTGAATGTCTCCAGATCTTCATTGTCGACCTCCTCCAATGGTTTATTGCCTAAATAACGGAAAAATGCACTTAATCCCCCTGTGTAGGTCTGTGTCGTCCGGTCACTGTACCGCCTGGTTCTCATCCAGTGCATGAATTGATCGATTTCTGTTTTGATTTCCTCCGATAGGACATGAGTCAATAACTTCCTGCTGGATTTTTCCTGCTTTTTCTTCTTATTATGCTTAGTATTGTTCCTTATGTCCGAGTAATCAACCCAGGCTTTCCCCTTCAGAATCCTGAAAATTGAATTACAGACTCCCGGCTCATCGGCCGTGTGCCAGCAACGGCTTGCCTGGCTCCAATGGGTGTCCGGAATGCGCTTGACGATTTTTATGAGTTCTTCGTCATATTCAAAACCGATCCTGATCCGGCTTGTACCATTATGATCAATGCGGGTAAGTGTTACTTTTTTCATAGCTGGTTGTTAAAAATTTATACATAGCGATCTGTTTACCAATGTATAAAATATTTTTGTTTTTTCATATCAAAAATGAGCCATTTCCTCATACCCCGATTTCATCAATGCTCCAAAACCCGGTTTTTTGTACCAAAGCACGCTATCCCTGCTATCTCTTTTCCCCGGCTAAGTCGGAAATCTTTAATCAGACCGGCGCTTTTGTGCAGCGTTTTACTCATTTTTATTTTGTCCAAAGCGTACCTCTGGCATCAATTTTATTTCATAAAAAGTAACTCCTTCCCCATATTCCCATCCAACTATGTGATGTATCAGGAATATTGATTATATTCATCAGACTTTTTGAACCCGGATAAGATCTTTTTTATGAATACCCTCGATCCATTGAATACCCTATTGCCGCTCAGATCATGTACCCAAAGGTTTGTCGTTAAAGGCTTTTTGTTTTCTCTGATATGGCTGATGGCCGGCATACCCTATCCATCAACCGCCCAGCGGCGGAAGCATAAAAAACCAGAAACAGTCAGTACTGAAAGGATCACCCTGACCCGGGCAGATTCCACGTCGCGGTACCGGATCATGATCCCCGCCTCGCCAACAAGTTGTGAAGCGAAGGCTGCGGAGGTACTCCAGGACTACCTGCTTCGCATTTCCGGAGCCGTACTCCCTGTGATCGAAGCTAATAGGGCAGAAAGCCCTTTTGAGATCGTTCTGGGCCAGAATGAGCGGCTCGCTGAGATCGGCCTGCCGGTCAACCTGAACGACCTGGAAGAGGATGGATTCCTCATAAAAACTCATGGAAAGCGTCTGGTCATTGCCGGCGGCAACGGGAAGGGCACTCTCTATGGAGTATATGCCTTCCTGGAAGAATACCTGGGCTGCCGGATGTACAGCCCGGCTGTGAAGGTCATCCCGGAGAAACCCGAAATAACCATCGGGCCAATCAATGACCTGCAGATACCGGTGATCAAATTCAGGGATACCCATTACCGGGTCACCTGGGATGCTGAATATGTCGACTGGCATAAAATGAGCCATGACGAGCATGGTCGCCGGACCGGCTGGGGCATGTGGGTGCATACCTTTCACGCTCTGGTTCCTCCCGATGTGTACTTTATTGAGCACCCGGAATACTATTCGCTGGTGGAAGGGCGCCGGCTACCCACCCAGCTATGCCTTACCAATCCGGAGGTGCTGAAAATAACGATACAAAACCTCAGGAAAAAGATCGCCGAAAACCCGGAGGCGACCTATTGGTCGGTCAGCCAGAACGATAACCGCAACTACTGCCAGTGCGATAATTGCCGCGCCATCGATCAGCGGGAAGGTTCTCCCGCAGGATCGATCATTTGGTTTGTCAATC
>CAZYDB010000465.1:0-2589 GCA_964645995.1 uncultured Roseivirgaceae bacterium | reverse complement strand
TATCCGCCAAGGGAAGCGCTCCCATGAGTAATTGTGCCTGTTTAATAGAATACATGCAGCAGATCTGCGAACAGACCGGATTACCGACCGTTTCATCCCTCGATCCGGTGCAGAGTACATAAGCAATATTATCCGGCATCTTACCATCCTTCGGCCTCAGAACGGCATTAAAGGGGCGTGTGGGGACCAGTTGCCTTTCCATCTGCATGGAAGTAAGTACATTCCTGAACTTGCCGTACCCATATCGCAGGATCTTCAGGGGATCGAACAGCCTGAATCCGGTGGCGATGATAACCGATCTGACTTTGTACTTCACTTCTTCCGGTTCCTGTAAAAGATTGATCGCATCGGCCGGACAAACCCTTTCACAGAGCCCGCAAAATATGCAGTTCTCAATATCCACGGCAGCTATCCTGGGATTGGCGATACTGAAGGGCACATAGATCGCCTTTCGCCCGACCAGTTCCCACTGATACTGGTCTTCCACTACGACCGGACATTTCTCTTCACAATCCTGGCATCCTGTACAGGCTTCCTCATCGACATATCGTGGTTTTTTAATGATGGTAACATCAAAAAGCCCATCCTTTTTATCCATATGTTCAACCTCACTATAGGTCAGGATCGAGATATTGGGATGTCTGGCGGTTTCAGAAACCTTCGGGGTTGTAATGCAGGCCGCACAATCAAGCGTCGGGAACACCTTGCTCAGATGGATCATTTTCCCGCCAAGTGAAAGGTCCTTTTCGACAAGGAGTACCTTGAAACCCATATTGCCCAGGTTAAGCGCAGCCTCTTCGCCTGCTATGCCGCCGCCTATCACCAGTACATCCTTTATATGATCACTTGTATTATTTTCCATAATCAATTCACTAAAAAGGGAAGCATGAATTCTTCATACATGTCGCACAACACATCAGGATCCATACTTCCCGGAAATTTACAATCACCCCACCGGTACAAGCTCTTTTGTGAAATTATTCATCTGTCTGACAAAAGGCTCGGCACATACAGAACAGATGGCAGCCATTTTTAACCGCGCCGGTTCAAGGCCCTTGCCTTTCATGATCTCATGCGTCTTCCTGATGATATCAGCGGTCTTCTCAACGCAGGAAATATCATAGGGGCAGTCCGTTCCGTCTGCGGCAACAAACACGCCATCGAAACCTTTTTCAAAGGCATGCATGATCCACCTGGGTTTAATAGCACTTGAACAGGGCACATTGACCACAAATACACCCGGTGAATAATGCATCTTCAGCAAACCCGCAAGGTCGATGGCAGGATCTGAGATCTTCTCCGTTGAGAACACCAGGATCTTAGGCATAGGCTGAACCTCGACGTTCATGTTATCCTTTTTTCATGAAGATCCTGAAATAACCGGATTCCTCTAAAGTGCCGAGATAATCATGCCCTTTTTTTGTTGCCCATTTGGGAATATCCTTCTTCGTCCCCTCATCAGAGGAAAGGATCTCCATGATCTGTCCGCCCCGTATCTCCCCAATCGCTTTCTTTGCTGCTAATAGCGGACCGGGACAGGCTGTGCCTCTTGCGTCAACTACCTTGTCCGCCTGAACATCTTTTAATTCTTTCGTTTCCATAATTCGTTGATTGTTTAAATTAACAAATGCATATCTGCTTCCTGAGCAGCCGTGATATATTCATTGATACCTACAATATCATCGGCCAGGTCAATAAAATCATCGAGGGTATTCCCTTCCCATATCTTCCCGGCCAGGCCGCAGATATGGACCTTCACATTGGTCAGTTCCTTAGCTTCCTTAAAAAAATCAGTCCATGATTTCACATTCAACTGGTCCGTCATCTTCATGAACTCTTTTTTCAAATGCGGATATTCCGCCATTTCCAGTTTTTCACGGTCAGCGCCAATATCTTTTTTAAAAGCACGGGCGCCCATCATCAATACATAGACATCTACATCCATGTCATCAGCAGCCGCTCCACCCAGGATAACCCCCGCGGCGGTCAGCTTATCGAGGCTGCCGGAATACAATGCCATTGTCAGTTTCTTGTTTGCCATAATTCTCGAGTATATAATTTGATTATCATGGCATGAAGGTAATGTCAAATACCGATGGATCCTTACAATCACTGATGACCTGCCTTATTGGAAAACGTGATCTTCGTCACCTTTTTTGTTGATGGAAATGAATAGTTTTATACTGAAAAACATTACTTATGGACCGGAAGGATTGCCGTATCTGCGAATTCAAGTCAACGGCTGCCAGTCATCTGAAGGGCGAGGAACTTGAGATATTGAATAAAAACTGTGCCCAGGTCGAATTCACTGGCGGCGATACCATTTTCAAGCAGCAGGCCTTGTCCTCCAATATCATCTATATCCAGCAAGGGTTTATCAAGGTCCATATGCAGGGTCCTGACCGGGAGAGTATCCTTCGTATTTCCAAGGCCCCGAGTTATCTGGGCATCCCTACAACGGTAGGCGACAGGGTGAATCATTATTCGGCAACGGCACTTACGGACGTGATCGCCTGCTTTATCGACATCAATGCTTTCAAGAATTTCATCTTCCGCAATGGCAATTTCGCCTATGAGATCATCCTGGAC
>CAZYDB010000464.1:0-2626 GCA_964645995.1 uncultured Roseivirgaceae bacterium | reverse complement strand
ATGGGGCCTGGATCCCTCTCCGGGCCTGAATCGGCCGGTTCCCGGTACGCGAAAGCTGCAATGATCATAGGCTCCTATCACGCCTGCCCCTGCATGGTGCATGGCATCGAGTACCTCAGCAGTATTTTCGAGGGGAATAAAAGTTACTAATTTGCTCAGATTTTGGGTTCTGGGTACTAATATTCTGGTATTAACCAACCCGAGTTTTTCAGCGATTGCAGCATTAACGCCTTCTTTTATATTATCCAGGTTGGTATGGATGGCATAAATGGCAATGCCATGCTGAATTGCTTTGATCAGGGTTCTTTCAACATAGTTCGATCCGGTCAGTTTCTTTACTCCCCGGAATAGGATCGGATGATGGGCGACGACCAGCTGGCATCCTTTCTCAAGCGCTTCATCGATCACCGCCTCTGTTGAATCCAGGCATATCAGAACATCAGTCACCGCCCTTTCTCCCTCGCCCGTGATCAATCCGGCATTATCATAATCTTCCTGGTAGGCCGGGGGGGCGATATTTTCCAGGTATGCGATAATATCTTTGATTTTAACCATAATTTAAGAAATTTGTAACACCGTAAAGTTATTAATAATACAACCAAATGCGATACTTGCGTCTGTTCCTTTTGCCGCTTTCCTGGCTATATGCCGGAATAATACATTTACGTAATTTATTATTTGACCGGAAGGTTTTCAAGTCCTTTCATTTTGAGGTCTTTACGGTATCTGTGGGTAATCTCATGGTTGGCGGAACGGGAAAAACACCGATGATCGAATACCTGGTCCGCTTACTTAAAGACCATTATAAGCTGGCCGTTCTCAGTCGCGGGTATAAAAGGATGTCCAGGGGATTCAGGATTGCCGGTGACGGGGATAATGCGCTGACCATTGGTGACGAACCTTTTCAGTACGTCCGGAAATTCGGTGAGGCGGCAGTTGTATCGGTCAGTGAAGACCGTGTGTTAGCCATTCCCCATTTATTATTGCATTATCCTGATATCGAGTGCATCCTTCTGGATGATGCTTTTCAGCACCGGCAACTGGCGGCTGACCTGCAAATACTATTATCCGATTATCAAAGACCTTTTTATAAAGATCATGTTTTTCCGGCCGGTAACCTCAGAGAACCACGAAGTGCAGCTATTAGAACCGACATGGTGATCATTACCAAATGCCCGCCGGCTATGACCGAGGCAGAGAAGGCTGCAATCAACAAACGGTTGAAGGTTTATATTGATGATCAAACACCTGTTTTCTTTTCGAATATAACCTATGAAGAACCAAGGTCTGTATGGGATCAGAAAAAGAAAATAGGTCAGAAGATCATCCTGGTTACCGGTATAGCCAACCCGAAGCCGTTGGTGAAACACCTGAAAGGGAATTTTGAGATCCTCAGACATTTTAAGTTTCCTGATCATCATTATTTTACGAAACGGGATATAGACCTGATCACCGCATATTTTGACCAGTTGGAAACATCAGAAAAGACTTTTTTATTCACGGAAAAAGATATTGCCCGAATCATAAAGACCCCGCTGGAGGATATTTTAAATTCCTATCCAGTATTTTTTCAACCGATAACTTATAATTTTGTCCATGACGGCCATGTATTTGACAGGCTGATGTATGAGACCATTGAAAAACATAAAAATCCGCACTAGTTGGCAGCAAAAAAAATCTTAGTACTCGTATTGCTGGTAATCGCCATCATGCCGCTTTCAAAGGCACAGATCCTGGATGATTCCACGCAGACGGTCTATGGCCCCGCCACCACAAGATATTATTGTTTTGAAGATATCAAATTAAACAGAAGTCGGTATTTTCATCCTGATACAACTATCAGGATGTTCCACCGGTACAGCTTTTTCAAACAATATGACCACAAAATACAGGATCTGGGCAACATAGGTACTGCCGTAAAGCCTGTATTTTATGAGGCGCCATCATCCATCGGACGTACTTCAGGCTATTATGTTTACAACCCTTACAGGATCAGGGTTGAAGATATTAAATTCTTTGACACCCGGTCGCCCTATACTCATATCTATGCTTTATTGGGTGGGGGTAACCGGAACAATACACTCGTTGAACACAGCCAGAATATTAAACCTAACTGGGGCTTTGGGGCCAATTTCCGTAAGCTGACCATCACCAAGCAGATCAGCAGAGTAGGCAGGGATGATAATGAAGTTGAATCCACAGCTTATAATGCCTATATGTATTATTGGACAAAAGACAGCTCCTATCTGGTTATGGGTGCTTTTTCACGGATGAATCACGAAGTAGATGAATCCGGGGGTATTGATGATTCTGGGTTTGCGCGGGAAGATCAGTATTTTGATCAGGCAAATGTAAATGTTAATCTCGAGGATGCCGGGACCCGGGAGTTGAATATCCGGTATTTCCTTTACCAGCAATACAGACTGGATTCCCTGTTGTCCGTCTATAATGAATTCAACCATTCTCTTGTATCAAACTATTTCATTGAAGAGAATCTGAATAGTGAACAGGAGTTTTTCGATCCGGTGCTTTTTAATACCCTCGAAACTTTTCACAAGGATAAATTCAGGGTTTATGAGAACGAGACCGGTATGAAGGGAGATCTGAAAAGGGCTTTTTATAACCT
>CAZYDB010000463.1:0-2631 GCA_964645995.1 uncultured Roseivirgaceae bacterium | reverse complement strand
CCCCTGTCAGACGGTTTTTGCTGTCCAGCCATTCCATAAAAGGATTAATGTCGGGCTGATCTTTATAATGCATGCCCGACGCCTGGAATTCCTGCACCCGGTCGACCTGCTTTTGCAGCTCACGAACAGCTTCCTGCCGCCGCTCCACCGCAGGCTTACCGGCAGCGACCGATAGCCATGATGCCAGTATTTTGCGCCCCCAGATAGTGTTCGTCCTGTTCAGCAATTGAAAAAGGGAATTCCTGCCGAAGATGTCCAGGTCAATATGATAGGGATGTTCCTCTTCGATGAATTCAATGCCCTGATCCATTCCCTCAAAGACGCCTTTCATCCTGTTGCCCTCATCCCGGTTGATCCCGGCCAGGAACTGATAATGTGCAAGATGGTATTTAAACCCGTTATGTGCCTTGACGAGTATGCCGAACAGAAGGAAAAACAGGACTATCGTAATAATTAATACCGTCAGGGCAGACCGGTCGGCCGCCATCACAGCAATGATAACAGCCAATGAAAAAAGTAAGACCCTCAGCATTGAGATCAATCGTACCCGTTCCCTGTATTTTTCTGCAAGCGTCGTATAATCATCTTCCCGTTTTTTAAAAAACGTAAATTTTTCCTTTTGCATCGGGGCGGTTTTATTTCTGTGAAAATAGTATGATTTAATTTATGGATGAATTGTCCGGGAAAAAAGGTTTACGTCATGGCTGGCCTGACCGAAAGGGGATCCTTATAAAACCGGCATAAGTTTTTTTTGCTCCTGTTGCTTTTCCGTCATGTGGTCAAAGATCACTTAAACAGGTTATATACCACCAGGGAAGAAAGGTAGGCCAGTCCTGACATATAAAATAGCTGAAGCAGGGGCCATTTTATAGATTTGGTTTCCCGCATCACCACGGCGAGCGTACTCATACACTGCATGGCGAAGGCATAGAAGACGATGAGTGACAAAGCTACTGCCGTGGTATAGAAGGGTTTGCCGGTTTCAGGGTTGATCTCCCGCTGCATCCTGGTTTTAATGGTACTTACATCTTCGTCGCCACTGCCGATACTGTATATAGTAGCCATCGTCCCGACAAAGACCTCGCGGGCGGCAAAGGAGGTGATTAGCGCAATGCCGATTTTCCAGTCAAATCCTAGTGGCCGGATCACCGGCTCGATCGATTTGCCGAAAATACCGGCATAGGAATGTTCCAGCTTATAGGCCGCCACCTTATTGTCAAATTCATCTTCCGTAAGCATCTTCCGGTTCACCTTTACAGCTACTTTATCCCTGGCATTTTTAAATTCATCAGAAGGTCCGTAGCTGGCCAGCACCCATAAAATGATGGAAATGGCGAGGATTATTTTACCGGCTTCCAGGGTGAATGTTTTTGAACGTTCCCACATGGTAAGGACGACATTCTTCAGCTTGGGCAGTTTATATAAAGGCAATTCCATGATCAGGAAGCTGCGTCCTTTGCGTACGATGAACTGGCGGATGAAAAGCGCCGATACGATTGCCGCCGCAAAGCCAAGGAGGTAGAGGCCCATCAGTGTAAGGCCCTGCAGGTTGAAGATGCCCAGCAGCCTCTTCTCCGGGATGATAAGGGCGATCAGGATGGTATATACCGGGAGTCTGGCTGAGCAACTGACCAGGGGGACTACGAATATAGTGATCAGCCGGTCTTTCCAGTTATCGATAGCGCGGGTAGCCATAATGGCCGGTATGGCACAGGCTACTCCGGATACCAGCGGAACGATACTCCGGCCATTAAGCCCGAATTGCCGCATCACCTTATCCATTAGGAAAACCACCCGGGCCATATACCCGCTCTCCTCCAGGAGGGCGATAAAACCGAAAAGTAAGGCTATCTGAGGGATAAACATCAGGATACCTCCAATACCGGGAATGATTCCTTCCGTTACCAGGTTAAACAGGGCGCCGTCCGGCAGGACCGACTCCAGGTAGGCACTGAGGTCACTGACCGATCCGTCAATGATATCCATAGGGTATTGAGCCCACGTAAAAATGGATTGAAAGATCGTGCCCAATAGGAGGATGAAAATAACAAATCCCCAGACTTTATGGGTAAGGGCTTTGTCTATTTTATCAGTAATCGTATATTGAAGGCCTTCCTGGTCGATCTTTATGGCGCCATTGAGCAATTCATTGATCACAGCATACCGTTCCACGGTTTCCGTTGCCTGGGGTGACTTGATATCGAGGGATGACTTTTCGATCTCCTTTCCCACGAATTCTTTTTCCTCTTCGCTTAACTGGAAGTTGTATTTATATTGCTGGATGATCTGGTAGGCCTGGTAATCATTGGTCAGTTTAAAGGATTCCCGGATTGTTTTAATCAGGTCCGGAGCCAGGGGCCGCACGCGTGGGCTATGCCACCCCCTGCCGGTTCATGGGACCCGGCCGAAGCCCAGCAGCCGATCGATCCGTGACAACACGTAGTCGAAGCGCCGGACCGGCGCGGGAAAGCCGCCCTTGTTGCCCTCAACGGTATAGACGATGCCGTCGGCGTGATGATGCACGAGGCCGATGTGGCCTTTCCAGCTGTTCGGCTGATCCCGCCACCAGACGATGATATCGCCCGGCTCCGGCAGCCGGTCGCTGACGTCATAGGTCCAACCCTGTCGACG
>CAZYDB010000462.1:1925-2641 GCA_964645995.1 uncultured Roseivirgaceae bacterium | reverse complement strand
CCCAGCCTACCGTTTTATTCAAGCCCCACACACCAATACCTTCCCAGAGCAGCATCAACGTAGCATACAGGCCCACTGCAAGGGCTGTGAGTGAGACAGCCATGCCCATCATCCAGGATTTCGATGGTTTTGCTTCTACCTGACTGCATATATCTTCGGTTACTTCAGCTGCAGTTTTACCACCAGTAACCAGGGGTGGCCTTACGGACGAAATTACTTCCATATTGAATTATTAGGCATTTTTATCTTCTATATCCTTGTTTCTGATCTTTGTAAGATAAAAAACATTTGGTCTGACGCCCACCTCTTCCAATACATGGTAGGCCCGTTCCTCTTTGATTTTCTTTTCACCATTACTCGCGGTCAGCCGAAGCATCTTTGAAATCTTACTATCCTTATCATTGAGGTCGCCAAATACAATCGCTTCGGTCGGGCAGGCCTCGGCGCAGGCACTGTTTATGTCAGCATCCGTTGGCCGTCGACCTTCCTTCTTGGCTTCTAGTTTGCCATACTGAATCCGCTGGATACAGAATGAACATTTCTCCATCACGCCCCGGGACCGTACCGTAACATCCGGGTTTAATACCATCTTACCCAAATCATTACTCATGGAGGTATTCTTGCTGAACTGTTTGTTATCATGATACTTGAACCAGTTAAATCGGCGCACCTTATAAGGACAGTTATTGGCACAATACCGGGTCCCGATACACCGG
>CAZYDB010000462.1:0-1915 GCA_964645995.1 uncultured Roseivirgaceae bacterium | reverse complement strand
GGCAAACGGTCTCACAGGGAGCATTATTACAATGCTGGCACATCATGGGCTGAAAGGTGATCTCCGGATTTTCAGCTGCCTGCTCAAGGCCTACCCAGTCCTCTACCGGAGCATCACTGCTATAATAACGGTCAATCCTGATCCAGTGCATATCCCTCCGGTTCAACACCTCCTCCTTGCCTACCACCGGAACATTATTCTCCGCCTGGCAGGCGATCGTACAGGTGCCGCATCCTGTACAGGAATTCAGGTCCACGATCATGCCCCAGTGATGGTTGTTGTAATCATGTCCCTTCCAAAGGGTGATCGCATAGGGGTCAACGACGCCATCTTTTTTTTCATCCTCCAGTTTTTCTTCAAGTGGTGAGGAGGTATGGATCTTGGGAAATACCCTTCCTGCCTTCGGGTCGGCCTGGTATTCGGGAAGGTAAGCCTCCTGAATAACATTCGTACGGCTCATATACGTATGATGCGTCTGCGTCTGCCCAATCTTATAAGCGTCGGCAAGAGGCTCTAAGGTAACACCGGAGTATATAGTCAAGGAGAGAAATCCTTTTTTACTGCTGATCAGCGGATTAGCATCAGCACCAATTCCTTCGGCCACTTTGCCGGCCCTGACCCTTCCGTAGCCCAATGCCAGGCCGAGCGTGCCTTTTGCCTGTCCCGGCTGAACCAGTACCGGCAGGGTAAAGGTTTTTCCTGCGGCAGCAAGCCTGGCCATCCTGAACTGATCGCCCTCGGTCTGAAGGCCGAGCGACCGTGCATCGCTCTGAGAAACGGTAATATAATTATCCCAGGTGGCTTTAGTGATCGGGTCAGGCATCTCCTGAAGCCAGGGGTTATTCGCCTGAGTGCCGTCACCCAGGGCTATCTTATGATAAAGAACAAGTTCGTAGCCCTCTGATTCAGCCTGATAACCCTGCCGTATATTGGCAGCTATTTCCTCGACAGGAAGGGTAAAGGCATTTACTGGTTCCTTACTTATTTCATAGAGGGATACTCCATCATAAAGACATTGATCCCAGAATCTCTGAAAATCAGTTTCCCTGGTCTGCAACATGAAGTATTTATCCCGCCAGTTGTTTTTCAGATAGTTAAAATAATCGATCGTCTCAGATTCAGCCCAGGTCAGCAGACTCTCCTGCGCCTGCCTGGTATTGAATAACGGAGTGATGGCAGGCTGTGAAAGGCTTAGGATCCCTGATTGCGGTTCTGCATCATTCCAGGATTCCAGGTAGTGGTGATCCGGGGCAAGATAGCCGGCAAGGGCAGCCGTCTCATCCATCCTGTCAGCGGTGGAAACCACAAGGCCGGTCTCTTTAAGGGCCTCTGCTATCTCCGCTCCCCGTGGATGGTTGTAAACCGGGTTAGCATTCAGGAAAATAACAGCATCTACCTTGCCTGCTTTCAATTCGCTGATGAACAGATCCATCTCCCTGTCCTCACCCTTGCGCATGTGGAGAGGTGCTCCCGCGTCAATGGTCTGACCATAATTACCGAGTATGTCATTGATACCGTTGATCATCATCTGCACATCAGGGTCATTAGATCCCGATACTACGATCGACTTCTCCCTTGCCTGCCATAACTGGTCGGCAGCTTTCGTCAGAAAAGGAATATCACCGGGATCTGTGACAGCAACAGTATGCTTACTAGACCTTGAGGCAAGAATATTGTATAGTTTGGCAATGACCAACCCCTCCTGGGAAGGTCTTACAGGAATACGGTAATCTGCATTGGCGCCAGTCAGTGAAAGAAGGCTTTCATACTGGTAATGCCGGGACATGCTCCGGTGATCCCTGTTCAGCTTACGGCGGGCAGCATAATCCCTGCTGAAACCTACCGGGTTAAGCCAGGTGCCCAGGAAGTCAGCACCGAAGCTTACGATCACATCGGCTTTTGAGAAATCATAGGA
>CAZYDB010000461.1:0-2657 GCA_964645995.1 uncultured Roseivirgaceae bacterium | reverse complement strand
TGTTGTACGAAACCAAAAAATACCAGGATGCCATCCGGGATTTTGAATTCCTGTTAACCCTTCCTCCCGGTGAAACCAAGATGGTCTACTTTCGGGGAATTAATTTCAGTGAAACTGACCGTGAGCCCGGTTTTGACGAATTGGTTACGATGGCTACCAATGCGCCAGACATCTATCAATACCTTGGCAGGTGTTACCAGGCATTAAAGAATTATGAAAAAGCAGTCCTTTTTCTGAACCAGGCTATTGAATCAGAACCTGCGCAGGAAAATTATTATGTAAACCGGGGCCTTGTTTACCTGGATGCCGGTAAAAGGGATTCGGCAGAAATGGATTTTTTAAAAGCGTTATCCATTAATCCGGATAATACGCTTGCCAAAATCAACCTGCGGGTCATAGACGATAAAGTCGATTTTTTCACTCTTGAAGAATTGAATAATTTCATTGACCGGTATCCTCACCTGTCCTATGGTTATACCAACCGTGCTTATTTTTATTATCAACGATCTATGTTTACAGAGGCCCTGGCTGATTATGACCGGGCCCTGGAAACCGAACCCGGAAATCATGAATACCATATTGACCGCGGGATGACACTTAACAAACTGAATCGTTACAGGGAAGCTATTGATGATTATACGCATGCTTCAGAAATAAATCCTTTTGATCCGAAGGTATGGTATCATATGGGTAATGCCTTTTATAAGATGGAAGACTATCCGCATGCGATTCAGTATTATACACGATCACTTCAGCTTGATCAGGAAGCCGGTGTTTATTATAACCGGGGGTTGGCCTATTTTTATTCTGATGCTGTTGATAAGGCATGCGAGGATATGAAAAAGGCCTACAGCCTTAATAATCTATCAGCAGCCCGCTTTTTAAACATCCACTGCCAGGAACAATAATTCAACAGCCGTTATTAACCATTTCTTTATATTCCTGGTTGATCACCAGGGCGACAAAATTATTTGTTAAAGGCAGGTAGCCCTGCTCATAACAAAAAAAATAGGTGTATCCCTTTCTTGTCCGGTACACATTGGTAGTATAGTTGAAATCGAACCCCGCTTTCTTTAATTTCTCTTTATGGACCCGGTTCTTTCCTTCAGGATTGAGTTTGGCCAGAATCCTCCGGTTTTTACGAAGGATATAATTCACTTTCCGCATATATTTGTTTTTGGGATTATTGCGATCGTTATGATAGCTGCTCCGGCAGTAATCAGAACAGTATTTTTTATCGATCCTTCCCTCAATAGAAATGCCGCAGGCAAGGCAATACTTTTTCATAGCTGGTTTTTTAATTGATATAAATTGAAGAAATAAAAAAAAATGAATAAATACAAATTTTAAGCAGGGATTTATAATTTTAAAACTGACAACAAATAACAACGGATCATGATTGATATTGAAACACATTTTATTGAATTCAGCACAAAGGGCAATACCGACATCATTGATATCACGCCAAAGGTAGAAGGGGTACTGAAGGATACCGGTTTTAAAGAAGGCCAGATAACTCTTTTTGCCATTGGGTCAACCACGGGGCTCAGCACAATCGAATACGAGCCGGGTCTTGTGGGCAGTGATGTGGCGGCGATGTACCATAAAATAGCGCCCTATGGCGTCTCCTATGAACATAATCAAACCTGGGGGGATGATAATGGCGCTGCCCATTTACGGTCTACTCTTACCGGAAGTTCCCTGGTAGTCCCTTTTATAAAAGGTGCACTCCTGCTTGGAACCTGGCAACAGATTGCCTTTATTGATTTTGATACGCGCAGCCGCTCAAGAAAGGTTACTGTACAGATCTTAGGGAAAAAATAAATATTCCATGCGCAATAAAACAGTGCTCGCCGGTGCCGTTCTGCTCGTCGTTCTGATTACAGCACTATGGATCATTAACAAAGATGAACGGGAAAATAATCCGGAAAAAATCGAAAAAAAACGTCATGAACCCCCGTTTAAAAAAGAAGGGGTTCTCTATATCGAAGAAAATAGTGAGATGGATACGCTGGCAATCATTGAAATCGAGATCGCCGATACCCCGGAAGATATCAGACAGGGAATGATGTATAGAACCCGGTTGGAAGCGAATCATGGAATGTTTTTTCTGTTTGACGGAGAAAGAGAAAGGTCATTCTGGATGAAAAACACAATACTCTCGCTTGACATTTTATTCATCAATGCCTCAGGAAGGATCGTTCATATTGCCGAACACACGATACCTTACTCAAAGGATCCCATACCGAGTATATACCCTGCACAATTTGTTTTGGAAGTAAATGCAGGATTCTGCCGTGAGCATGGTATCACGGCAGGTCATATCGTACATTTTACGTATAATAATGTTTAAGTTTGAATTGAATTTAACGATAATGAAAAAATCAGCATCAATCCATCTGGCATTAATCTTTTTGCTCCTTGGGTGTTCCGGGGATAGAAAAGAAAGCCAGAACAAATATGAAGAGGCCCGGGCATTATACAACAGGGCCATCGAGATACATGATGAAGTCATGCCCAAAATGGGTGAAATCATGAGTCTGCAGCGATCACTTCAAGCCGAAAAAGAGAACATTCGTGAAGAGGCACTGTTACATAAGATCGATCAAGCGATCGGTGCGCTCGATGATGCACATGACGCCAGGATGAGCTGGATG
>CAZYDB010000460.1:0-2662 GCA_964645995.1 uncultured Roseivirgaceae bacterium | reverse complement strand
ACCCGTCCAATGCGTTATTGGACTTCAGCAGAAACCAGGGAATTATAATATTCAAAAAGCCGGATTAATTCATCTTCTTTCCGGACTGAAATATTTTCTTTCCTGACAAAATCTGAAAGTTCCTTTTTATAGTCACCAAGGTACTGGATCAGTTTCTTGGTGCGTTTTATTTCGTAAAGATCTTTTCCTTCAGCTTTAACATAATAATCATTATCCCTGCGTATAAACCTGGCCGGCTCGGGATCAAAAAAGGGCTTGGCAGGTTGCGGTTGCTTGTATTGGATGTTCATTTTAGCAAAAAGATCAGCCTTGCCGGTGGCCAGTTGCTTAAAAAAACCCAGAACAAACCAGCCTTTTTCCTTGTATTGGTTAACGACAAAAGTATCCTCATCGATCACCACCTGGTTGATCTTGTATTGCGGGTCAATGGCATATACAAGATCCTTTTCCGGAAGCTTATATTCGACTTTATCATCATAGATATTATACCGCAGTGGTACATCCTCGATATGCCATTTGTTATTATAGAAGATATCCCCGTCAACAAAAGCTTCATTGAGATAAGGCGTTCCTTCGTATTTGAATGGATAGGGGTCAGTCCTGTTCCGGAAGTCCTTCATGTCGATCATGTCCAGTACGTTTTTGTTACGGAAAAGTACCTGTGCTTCAGCAGGCTGACTAAACACGAACAGAACCAATAACAGGATAATATTAAATAAAAGTTTCATGGTAAGAAATTACTATAATTTTTTATTATTGACAACGTTGCTAAGATAAATCTGTTTACCGCAAACGTATGAAAAAAAATTCCGGTGATTATCAATGGTGTTGCCGTAAGAATATATCTTTTGGGGTTATTTTGTCCTTGAGCCATACATGGCCTTTCCTTTTCTGCGAAAAAATATATTACTGCTTTTAACCTGTTTATATCAGTGGGCGGGTGGTGAGCATGCTGAGGAAATGTTTTTTAAGCTAAAATAATTCATGAATTAATGGTAACTTAAGAAGATTCTGACATTTTTTAGAATTTATAGAACCGCCATGAAAAAATCTGTATTTCTTCTTATTCTTTTGTCAACCGTTTTTGTTTTTTGCAGTGACCAGAATAAAAACACAAAGAACCGGAAGGCTCCCCACAAGGTTCAAATACAACCATCGGGTGAGGGTTATCAACTTATGGTTGAAGGCGAACCGTATTTCATTAAAGGGGCAAGGACGCTGCGTACACGATATATGGATAAAGTAGCAGCGTATGGAGGTAATTCTGTTCGTATTGGTTATAATGATACTGTAAAAGAAGTTTTGGATGAGGCTCACCGGTTGAACCTTACTGTTCTTTTCGGGTTACCCGTTAAGGCAGAACGCAGCGGATTTGATTATAATGAGGAAACTGCAGTGGAAGGTCAGTTTAATGAGATAAAAAATATTGTTAATACCTATAAGGATCATCCTGCCGTACTCGCATGGGTAATAGGAAATGAATTGGATCATATACCCGGTGATAAGGATTATAATCTTAACATGTGGGATGCGGTTAATGCTATTGCTGAAATGATCCATGAATCAGACCCCAATCATCCGGCGATGACTGTTATTGGCACGGGAAGGAAGAAAAAATTACAGGACCTGATTGACCGTTGTCCTGATCTGGATATGCTGGGCGTGAATGCCTATGCCGATATCTGGGAAATTCCCGGCTGGCTTAAGGAATATAACTGGAACAGGCCTTATGCAGTGACTGAATGGGGCCCAAGCGGCCATTGGCAGGTGCCCAGGACAAAATGGGGAGCAGTGATAGAGGAAACAAGCACGGAAAAAGCTGAAGTATACAGGGAACGGTATGAAAAAGTGATTAAGGCTGATCCCTGGTGTGTGGGATCATATGTGTTTTTATGGACCAGCAACCGGCAGGAGCGTACCCATACCTGGTATAATATGTTTCATGATGACGGTTCGGAAAAAGAGGCTGTTGAAGTAATGCAATTTGAATGGACCGGGGAATGGCCTGAGAACAGGACGCCAAGGATCGATTCGGTCCGGATTGATGGTTTGAATGCCCGGGATAATATAAACCTGACTGCAGAAACCGTTCATTATGCGCGTATTTATGTTCATGACCCGGAAGACGATCAGTTGTCAGTCAACTGGGAATTAATACCCGAAAACAAGCAATTCGGTGCATATGCGGGGCAAGGTGAAACCAAACCCGCCCCCGTTCCGAATGCCATCCTGGATAAACTGGATGAAGGTAAAATGATTCAATTCGTCAGTCCTTCTGAAAGCGGTGCGAATTTCCGCTTGTTTGTTTATGCGAAGGATAACCATAATAACGTGGCTGTTGCCAACATCCCTTTTCATATTAAAGAATAGAAAAGATCCTTCATAAGAACGCCAGGTAAGGATGGAAAATGGATCTTCTTTATTTCATTCCCATTTATCATTGACCCAGATGATCATCCGGCCTGTAAACAGGTTATGCTTCGCCTGATGCATTCCCCCAGGGGGCGCCAACGGTTATCACTCATTTATATGGTGGACAAGGTACCTTTAACGTACCTTCCCGGAAACCGGATAACCTTCATATCGCTTTTGTAAGTAACCCTGGACCGCTATCGCTATCGTCTTCCTCTTTTTCATTGCTGATGTTACCATTCTTCTCGCT
>CAZYDB010000459.1:0-2668 GCA_964645995.1 uncultured Roseivirgaceae bacterium | reverse complement strand
ACGTCTACTAGCTGTGAGTTTGGATTTATCACCATACCGAGGTAAATCGGGGAGAGAAAAATGAAAAAATGTATATGTGGTACTTTATATGTACCTGGTGATCCTGATGATGATAGAGCACATGTAAATTGTAATCAACTATATCAATCAGGTCCAGAAATCCCAACAATTGATCAGATTTCTCCCATTAGAAAAATTGATGATATATCTATTTATTTAATTGATAAAACTTGTCCTATGAACATTCGTTATGAGCTTAATACTGTGGTTAAAATGGCTAAACAATCTATGCCTCGATATCCAATGGGTTATGACCATACCTTCACTGTAGGTGATCAGTCTTTGTTTATTGCTGCTTTCAAAACTAAAGTTGTTGCAATGGTTCTTACTTGCACCACTGAGGATGTTCATCCAATTTAGAGACTCTTAAACCCTTATGGAAGCGCGTTGGTTCCTTTTGTTATTGGTGAGATGGCCGGATCGAACACCTGGCAGATCAAATTAAGGCGATGTGGTGCGGACTACCCCTCAGATAGGCTTATCTTTTTCGTCGGACGACACTCACAGACTATCCCTGTTCATCCTCATGTCAGGGGATCTATAAGAATTTTGAAAATTGAAACGGATTCCGCCACAATGCCTCTGTTATGATTTTTGAAATGAATCCTGTTTTTTGATCTTGCTTGGAATAATGTCAAAAAACCGGAACTGCCTTTTTTTTCAAACAATGGGGGTGGTGTCAATAACAAGAAAACCAGGCGGCTTTTAGAAAGCAAGCTATGGAGCCAGATGCCGGAAATAAACAAAGAGATCGAACCTGCCTGTCTGCCTGCTTTTTAATCTGTTTTTAAGAAACTGATATCCTGCAGCCCAGCGCTTTTGTTACTTTGCTGATGGTGACAAATCCGGGGTTGCCGCCTTCGGACAAAGATTTGTACAGGCTGGCTCTGGTGACGCCGGCTTTTCTGGCAATCTCCGTCATGCCCCTGGCTCTGGCCGCTGTGTTCAGCGCGTGAATGAAATCAGATTCATCACCGGTGTCCAGCACTTCCTGTAAAAAATCCCGGATATCTTCCGGCGTGTTTAAATATTCTGCAATATCAAATGATCTGGTTTTTAAAACCATGTTTATTCCTCCATCTGGTTTAAAAGTTCCGAGGCCTTGTTGATGTCTTTTTGCTGACTGGATTTATCACCACCGGCCAGGAGAAGAACAATCCTGCCGCCTTTTATGCTGTAATAAATCCTGAATCCGGGGCCGAAAAACAGTCTCAATTCATAAAGAGTTGAATTGATTTGCTTAAAATCCCCGAAATTGCCGTTTTCAACCCGGTTCAATCTGGCCAGAATTTTTATTTTATGCAAACGGTCTTTCAGTTTTCTAAACCATTTGTCATATACTTCCGTGGTTTCGAGTGAATATTTCATGGACATAATGTATCCCGTAAGAAACAGTTTGTCAAACAGCAAATTCAATTCTTGCGGTTGGAAAATTGGATTAAAACAGAATAGGGATAAGGGAGTACAAAGCGATCAATCTGAGGTGTTTGCTGTGAGGACTAATTACAAGACAAGTCCCGTTTTTTAAATGGATGATCACCCCGGACTATCCCTGTCAATCCAGGCTTTGCGACAGTACATCCAACACAATATTTAATTAATATCGGCAGAGGTTTCAATCCGAAATCATGCCATAGTGCCTCTCCTTTTTTTAACGACAACCCCGCTTGGCAAAAACGATTGACAAAAAATAACATATGTAATATAACAAGTGTTATTTTATAACAGTGCAACCTGCATTAACGTGAACTGGTTGATAAATCAGGATATCCAGGAAACAGCAAATGCCACCGAAACAAAGTATTACTCAGCAAATAATCATTGATGCGGCGTTCAGGATGATCCGCGAAGACGGTAAAAAGAAACTGACAGCACGGAATATTGCCAAGGTGCTTTCATGCTCCACCCAGCCGATATATTCCTGCTTCTCCAATATGGAAGACCTTGAAACTGCAGTAATAAAAATGGCGCTGGATTATATTGCAGAAACATATCTAACCGGAAGCAGATACGCAGACACTCCCTTTTTCAGCATGGGACTTGGTTATATTCAAATGGCCAGAAAAGACCCAAACCTTTTTGATCTGATCTACCAGTCCGGGTACACGGTAAACCTGTTTGGGGAAGACCTGTATCCGAAATATAAAGACCGCTTGTTGGATGCAATGAAGACCGATGCAATACTTAAACGTTTAGACCGGGATACGCTGGCTGATATCCTGAGTCACATGTGGATTTATACTCACGGCCTTGCCATGCTGGCCCGGAACAACCCGGAACTCAGCAGCACCCGGATCAGGGAGAAATTGCATGAAATGGGCCGGATATTGATTGAAACCAGACTTAGTGAAAAAGGAATTAACTCTCATGAATTTTATAGTGATTAATGGTAGTCCCAAAACAAAAAGCAGCATCACTCTTCAACATATGTTATTTCTTGAGAACAAGCACCCTCAGCATAAGTTTGAGTTTGTATCAATCGGCAATAAAATACATGCTTATGAAAAAAAGGGAGACCTGTTGGATGCACTCATCGAGAAGATGCACAAAGCTGATGCAGTGGTATGGAGCTTTCCTGTTTATTATGCACTCGTGCCTTCTCAGTTGA
>CAZYDB010000458.1:2284-2670 GCA_964645995.1 uncultured Roseivirgaceae bacterium | reverse complement strand
TTGACAGGTCAAGTGCTTCGAAATGCCAAACAGCACCATACACGCAAACCGTTACAGGGCATTATTAACAAGGAAATTATGAGTAACTATTGAAAATACAAATTCTTTGAAATGACAAGACTGATAAACTTATAAAACATATAATTGGATTATTATGTCGAAATATGAGATTATAGTAACGCTATTTACAGTAATTTATGGACTTATGTTGACGGACTTATTTGCAAGTATTCATAGACTTATAAGGTCACGGAAAATTGTTAAATGGAATTGGTTACCGCTTCTTGTTTCGTGGTATCTGTTTTTACTTATTATCAAGAATTGGTGGGATTTAGCAATTCCAGAAAATAATCTAAAAGAATACAGTATCATTTATTTTGTAGTAT
>CAZYDB010000458.1:0-2274 GCA_964645995.1 uncultured Roseivirgaceae bacterium | reverse complement strand
GGTCATTTACTAATTCTACTTTATTTATTAGCATCTGTAGTATTGCCTGATAAAATTCAAAAAAAAAGTATTAATTTAAAAGAATATTATTTCCAAAATCATAGATATTTTTGGGGATTGATGACTGCGGTTGGTTTAATTTCAATATTGATTTCTGTGATAACAACAGTAATTCAGGATTCACCCTTAAATATGTCTAATGTTATTGCGAATATTATTTTCTTATTGTTGACAATAACACTAGCAATAAGCAAGAGATATTGGATACATTCTATTCTATTGATCTTTTTTACAATAATTAATTTATTAGAAATAGCTCAGAATATTTGACTATCTGTTGTCTGGTATTGTAAAAAGGAAAAATAGAAAGGAAATTAGAAAAAAAATAAACGCCCTGTAACAATGTATAAAAATAATAGCCGGTTCAGTAGTAATTTCAAGGGTTGCAGCCCGCTTCAACTTTTGTGTAACTTGACAGGAAACCGCCCGCAATCGGCAACATTTTTATACTTGACCGTTGTGAGCGAGTTTAAAAAATTAAATATGAAATATGCATGAGACAAATAACTCAATCAAAATTATGATCATGGTTTTTACACCCTCTTTGCCCCAACTCAAGGGGAGATTTTAAAATTCCCCTTGTCTGCAACAGGCAGGCTTCGAAGGGACGCTCTATTTCACAAGGATAAATTTGCTGATCTCCGAAACCGTTTTCTGTTCTAACCTGGCTTCGATTTTGTACAAATAAACACCATTTGCAATTCCATCCCCATCTGAATCCAGTGTATCCCAATGATAACTATTAAAACCGGCATTATTGGGAAGATCATCAATTTTAAATATTAAACGGCCAGCTACGGTAAAAATCGACAAAAAAACACGTTCTGCCGGTTGCGTTAATACATAAGTAAAATTTGTTTCCGAGGAAAAGGGATTAGGAACATTCATGACTTTTCGCAGGGAAAGCTCGGACTCAACTTCAAAATCTGCACGGGAATAAGCTGAATTCTCAGTAACATCTTTAGCAAAAACTTCCAAAACATAGGATCCGGATTCTAATGTAGGACGATAAGAGACCACTGTTTCCGAGCCGGTTGGCTGACCGGAAGACTGTGAAAAAAGCTCTAACTTCTCCGGAATTTTGTTGTAGAATAGAGGCTGGTTATTTAAAAATAGTTTTACCAATGAAGTATCCTGAATAGCTAAAGGGCTGTTATCCTTGATCTCAATTTTAATCGTCGGCTCGGAAGCGACGAGATCACCGGGTAAGATTTCCTGGTCATCAAACGTAATTTTAATGTCAGGTCTGACGGAATCGCTCTGCACAAACATTCTGCTTGTATATTGATTGTTGGTTTCGGACAATTCGCTGATTCGATTATTGGGATCAATTGTAATCCTGTATCGAATTTCTCCTGCATAATTTTCCGTGGGTAAAATAAATTTTGCCTGTAACGAATCATCCACATTTAACAATACGGATTTTGTCGTCACGGAATCCCATCCGGCTAGACTATTTTCCAAATTGATTTGAACCGCAACGGAGTCTGAATTTACCATTCCAACATTAAAGATCGGGACCAATACTTCCATCGGAGCTCCTTCCAAAAGGGAATCTTCAACTACCGAAAAAAGGTCTGGATGAGTGGTAAAATCCGGAGGAAAATCATAATCAACTTGCCAACCTAAGAATTCAGGTGTCGATAATCCATCATCCGAAAGCAAATTCATCTCTAGTTTGATTTTGGGATACTTACGGGCAGGTATCGAATTTAAATTATAATTTTCACCCTGATTTATTTCATGTAATATTTCCCAATTTTTATACTGCTGATTTAATCCAAGAATTTTCAACAAAAAATTAGTATTTGAATTTGGTAGTGTTATTTCCCAGCTTAAGTGATTCCAATTTAAGGCGGAGCCGATTTCACCGGAAGAAATGGTTCCACTTTTGTAATAAAAGATATTCAATGTATCCCGAACCACCGCGGTACCGTTCCCTTTTGGAAGCCACACTTCCGGGACGGAGCCAATTGTCGCGTTCTTTCTGCCAATCATAGCCCAGGAATCACGAAATTCAACTTGTCTGCAATATTGGCTGCCAATGGATTCCAGGGCAGAATAGGCTTTTTCAGTCACTGCAAAAGAGCCTTCGTCTTTTATGCCAATCAAAATCAGTGAATTTTCCGGTTGCTCAAATATATAATCAGCCATGGCGTTAGCAGCCGTGGAATCGGCGTAAGTGTCAAATGAAACGGGTCCCGCAACGATCTT
>CAZYDB010000457.1:0-2681 GCA_964645995.1 uncultured Roseivirgaceae bacterium | reverse complement strand
GGAAAAGAATTTCAAAATGACCTGGATCTTAACTGGTATGACTACGGTGCAAGGATGTATGATGCTGCCATTGGTCGATTTATGGTGACCGACAGGTTTAGTGAGAAGTATTATGATTTTTCACCTTACCAATATGCTCAGAATATGCCAATTAATGCAATCGATATTAATGGTGATTCGACATACGTTGTTTTTGATGGAGAAAAGGGGAAATTATATATCTACAATGACAATAATACTTTGGATGATTTTGATGATGATTTATTAGAAGGTGTCTTCGATGCACATAATAATGTAGCATCAAATTCAAAGGGAAAATGGGAAGATGGGGTTTTTTCTGTTATTGATAATGAAGAACCGAATAAACATGAAGGGAAATATGAGGCGGATGGGACGACCCCACAAGATTCTGATAATGGAAGATATGGTGAAGCTGGGATTTATCGGGCTGAAACTTTTACTGAAACTACATCAACTAATGAAAGATCCGGAATGGGCATACATGCTGGCCGCCAAGATAAAGAATTTGAAAAAAGAAGAACGATGGGATGTGTACGAACAACAGAGGCAGGTATGGAGGCCATGCAAGCATCTATCGATAAAAATGGTGCTTTACACACAATCGTTATTAGAAATAACAGACAATCAAATAATAGTCAAAATGCAAGAAATTATCAACCATCAAATAGATTGCCAGTGACTTCAAAAGAGATTAAACAGGATAATACGAGAGTAGTCATACCAGCTGCTGTATATTTTAATTTAAACCGAAAGTAATGATTAGAATATTATTAATAACTATATTTCTATGTGGTGTTTTATTTACTTGTGGATGTTCTCAAAACAAAACTGATATTGATGAATTAGAGTATTCGGAAAAATTAGATAAAGTTTATAATTCAATTAATCAATCTAGCTTGATAGAAAATGAGGATATCTACAATGTAATACCAAAAAACGATTATGAATTTAAATTTTTCATAGAAAAGAAGAAATCCAATTCCACAAATGAAGAATTTTATAAATTGGATTCTATTATTGGAAAATTAGCTTTTAATAATGTTGATTCATTTTTAAAAGCATATTTAGATATGGCAAAATTTATTACTTATGAAACTGTGGATGATCAATATTTCCAAGATTTTTATTATGATGCGGATTTTATAATTGAACATAACAAGTTAACTTTTTGCAAATTGTATCCGGAATTAAAAAATAAAAGTAAAGAATATTTAATAGATTTTTACGAAGATTATTGTAGTAATTGATTCTAATTTAATTTCTGAAAGATTGCGATTATTTAACTAAGAAGCCAACATCGACTGTAAATTATCTTTCATTTTCTTATTCGTAATAGCCAGATCGATCATCTTAAAAAGAGCCTGTTTTTCTTCGTCTCCCAGTGAATCGATCAGTTTTATTTTTTCAAGCAGGGGAAGGTTGATCTGCTCATCGATATCATCAGAGCGAAAGAACTCGGTAATGGATACTTCAAATACCCTTGCGCTTTTTATCACCTACCGGGGAACGAGGTTGAAAGGCCAGGGCATGATCCTAAGACTAAAATACCTGCAGCAGTTAACAGGTGATGATAAATTGCAGGAAATAGAGATCGGCCTGCATACCCTTCGTCACAGCATTGCCACCCATCTGTTGGCTGCCGGCATGCCGCTGGAAAGTATCTGCCGGTTCCTTGGCCACCGGAGCCTGGACTCAACGCAGATCCACACTCACCTGGCAGGGATTAAGCAAAAACAACCGTTTAAAGATATCCCGTTGATTGATACAACCAAGTTACATGAGGATGAACTTCAGTAAACACATCGCCGGATTTACATCTTATCTGAAATCAAACTCTTATGGCAAAAGAACGATCGATACCTACCTGAAGGAGATAAAACTGTATTTTAATTGGCTTGAAAAAGAAAACATCGAGCCGGAGAATGTGGGATACAGCGATGTACTGGCCTACATGCAACAGGTAAAAAAAAGAACAGTCAGCCAGTCGACCGTAGGCCATTATATCAATACAGTTCGCCACTACTATGAACACCTGAAAGAAATCGGGGGTATTACCGAAAATCCTGCCGGGAACCTGAAGGTACATGGAATAAAGGGAAGGCCGTTATATTACAGCTTTCCATCCCATGAACTGCACGGGATCTATAACAGCTACCGGGTAGAAAGTCTGGCTGGGAAAAGAAACAAAGTGATGCTGGGCATGCTGGTCTACCAGGGTCTAAGGACAGGAGAGCTGGCCACACTGGAAACAGGCAATGTGCAGTTAAGGGAAGGTGAGATCGAGGTTCCCGGAGCACGAAACCGGAGCGGCAGAAGGTTAAAATTGGAACCCTGCCAGATGATGGATCTGTATGAATACATGGAAAAGATACGGCCACAGATGGTAAGGGAATACGGGAAACAAACGGATCTTTTATTTATCCATCCGGGACAAAGCGGGAACCTGAACAATCAGATCAACGGACTTATGGAGGCAGTACGAAGGAAATACCCGAAACTGAAGAATGCCCGTCAGATCCAGGCCGGCGTGATCGTAAAATGGCTGAAACAGTATAACCTGAGGCAGGTACAGTATATGGTAGGCCACCGGTATATCAGCAGCACGGAGGCGTATAGGCAGAGTGAGATGGAAGGGTTAAGGGAGGAGATCAACCGGTATC
>CAZYDB010000456.1:0-2688 GCA_964645995.1 uncultured Roseivirgaceae bacterium | reverse complement strand
ATCAATACTGAAGGGAATAATCCAATATGCTCACTCAGCTTTTCATAAGGATTATTGTTAATAGTGAAGTTCTTTTTTTCTCCTTTTTTTAGCTGGCATTTGAGCGAGAAATGATTGCTGTTCTTTATGAACGTCCCAATAATGGAAAAGAAGGACTGACCATGTCTGATATTCTGCTGATCGGTAGTATTAAGGAAACCTTTAGTTAATGATAAATAATAAACCGCATCCAGTAAATTGGTCTTACCGGCACCATTATCTCCAACAAAACAGTTGACCTCATTAGACAATTGAAAAGTTTCGTCCTGATAATTTTTGAAATTTATCAATCTGATATGCTCAAGATGCATTAAAATTTCTTTGTTGGCAGTTTTTTAATTACTTTCGCAGTCAAATATATCTTTTATCCGTTAAGCAGTAATTAAGTTCATAACACCTTTGAAATAAATATTTTATGGCAACAAAGACCAAAACACCTACTAAAGGAAAAACAAAGGTAAAGTCAAAGGCCAGCTTTTCAAAAGAAACCTATCTGTTCTGGTATGAATCCATGTATCTGATGAGGAAATTTGAAGAAAAGGCGGGTCAGTTATACGGACAACAAAAGATCAGGGGATTTTGTCATCTATACATTGGACAGGAGGCATGCGTTTCGGGTACCATTACCGCCATGGAAAAAGGCGATAAATATATCACGGCTTACAGGGACCATGCACATCCTATTGCACTGGGCACGGAACCCAAATATATCATGGCCGAACTTTTTGGAAAGGAAACAGGTATTTCCAAAGGAAAGGGGGGATCAATGCATATGTTTGATAAGGAAAACAATTTCTTTGGCGGACATGGTATTGTAGGTGGCCAGATACCCCTGGGAGTTGGTATTGCCTTCGCAGAAAAATTCAATAAATCAGGAAAAGTATGCATTACCTACATGGGTGACGGTGCTGTCCGGCAGGGGGCCTTTCATGAATCACTAAACCTGGCTATGTTCTATAAACTGCCGGTAATTTTCGCTATTGAAAACAATGGTTATGCCATGGGTACATCAGTACAGCGTACCTCCAACGTTACCGAACTGCATACCCTGGCCGATGCTTATGATATGCCGGCCAGTTCAGTTGATGCCATGAATGTGGAAGATGTACATGAAGCCATGGCAGAAGCCCGAGAAAGAGCCCGCAAGGGCGAAGGTCCTACTCTGCTGGAATTAAGGACTTATCGATACAAGGGACATTCCATGTCAGACCCGGCGAAATACAGAACCAAAGAAGAATTGGAAGCCTATAAAAAAAGAGATCCTATCGAACAGGTAAAACTGTCACTGTTGAAAAACAAATACGCAACTGACGAAGATCTGGATAAGATCAATCAGAAGGTAAAGGAAATAGTGAATGAGTCAGTAAAGTTCGCCGAAGAATCAGCCTATCCATCACCGGAAGAGGCCTTCAAAAATGTATATGTACAGAAAGACTATCCATTCATTGATGAATAATAAGGTTGAATCAAGATAAGTTGAACAAAAGTATTATTTTTGCAGACTAAATTTTAACTAATGGCAAGAGTAAAGAACAAGAAAAAGAAGGCGGATAAGGGGAATGAATTGCTCGAAAGTCCTGAAATGCTGGCTGAGAAGCTTTCTAAAACCGAAGAATTTCTTGAGCAGAACCGGAAAATTGTGATCGCAGTGATAGGAACACTGGCAGTAGCCGCTTCAGCTATTTTTTTATACCGATATTATATCTCCAACCAGAATCAACAGGCTCAGGAAGATATTTACCAGGCAGTATATTATTTTGAGGCAGATAGTTTACAGAGGGCTTTGATGGGTGACGGAAATAATTATGGGTTCATTGATATTATTGAAAATTACGGCATGACCGAAACCGCCAATCTGGCTCACTATTATGCCGGGGCTTCCTATCTGAAATTGGGAGAATATGATAATGCCATAGAACATCTGCGTTCCTTTTCAGCTAATGACATTGCAGTGCAGTCAAGAGCTTATGCGCTTATTGGCGATGCCTATATGGAATTGAATAATTATAGTGAAGCAGCTGTTTTTTATGAAAAAGCCGCCAATTATAAACCGAATCAATTTTTAAGTCCAATATATCTGATCAAAGCAGCCATTGCCTATGAACGGCTGACTGATTATTCTGCTGCAGCCAGGTGTTATAGCATTATCCTTGATAAATACCCGGAATCCAGCGAAGTGAACAATGCACGAAAACATAAAGCCAGGCTTGAAATATTAGCATCGAAGTAAATACCTTAAAATAAAATAAAAGGGATAAAACTTCGGTGTTTTATCCCTTTTTTTATAGAGAAAACCAACAATAATGGCAACATCCGAAAGAAATCTCAGCGCTCAGTCCTTTACAAACAGAACCGACATCAGCGGGAAGAAAATAGGAATTGTCGTTTCGGAGTATAATGAAGAAATTACTGAAGCGCTGTATGAAGGAGCCCTGTCCACACTTATTGAACATGGCGCCGCCAGGGAACTCCTGTTAAGAAAAAATGTACCAGGCACTTTCGAATTAAGTCTAGGTGCACAATTAATGGCGCAACAGGAAGATATTGACGCCGTCATTTGCCTGGGTTGTGTGATCCAGGGTGAAACCCGGCATTTCGAATTTATTTGTCAGTCTGTCGCACAAGGCATTAAGGATGTCTCTTTGAAAT
>CAZYDB010000455.1:0-2722 GCA_964645995.1 uncultured Roseivirgaceae bacterium | reverse complement strand
CTGGCGAAGTATCTTATTGAATATCACCAATATATCTTAAAATTACGCCGAACAACAAAAATTTATGAATAGGTTAAAGGCGTTGAAAGGAAAACGTCTCCCGTTTTATCATCGAATAACGGGCGATTATATGTCCGGCCATCTTGCTAATGATCTCTCCGGTATGATTCATCGGCTCAAAGGATAAAATATTTATGGATTTTTCAGGTTAAACTCCATAATTCAATTATAATTGATCAAGAAAAAAATTTCGGGTCAGGTGAAGGATATTGCTGTCATAACTATTAATTATAATTCCAGTAGTTATACGCTTCAATGTGTTCAGTCGGTTATTGAACAAACGAAGGGTGATGTTGATTACAGCATTGTTGTCGTAGATAATCATTCCATTGAATCAGAGTTCCGGAAATTAAAGCCCCTGGAAGCAATCAAACAGGTCCATCTCGTTCAAATGGGAGAAAATGCAGGTTATGCCGTGGCTAATATGACAGGTGTTGGAAAGGTAGCCGCCAGATATTATTATTTTCTAAACAATGATACAATCCTGGTAAATGATGTTCTCACTATCCTGCATGGTTTTATGGAGGATAATCAAAGGGCGGGAATCTGTTCCGGACAAATGTACCTCCGGAGTGGTATTCCGGGGATCAATTTTAACTATTTCCCTGATCTAAAGCTCAAAATGTTAGGTTCCGGCTTATTAAGGATTTTTAATCCCGATTCATATCCGTCAAAGAAAGTTCTTTACAACCACCCGATAAAAGTCCCCCTGCTTAACGGAAGTTCATTGTTTGTAAGAAGCCGGCCCTTTCATAAGGCAGGCGGGTTTGATACAAATTTTTTCCTTTATTGTGAGGAGGAGGACCTTGCACTACGGATGAAAGAGTTAAAACAATACTGCTATCTCGTTCCTGAGGCAAAATATGTGCATTATGAAGGTAAAAGCAGTATCCGGGTCAAAGGCATAAACTTCAATATGATCAGGGAGTTTTATATCTCTCAGCACTATCTTTATCTGAAACATTATGGAAGAACGGCGGCCATAATCTGGAGAATAACCCAGTTCTTCCGGTCGTTCAGAAAATTTTATATCCATAAAGGTTATGTTGCCCTGGCTCTTTTTATTTTAAGGGGGCCTGAATTTGAACAAAGCCTTCGAAATGTTTCAAAAAACCCGGATAATCAGGCAAGCACTGTTGTTGGTTGATTTTAATAAAATCTATAATTGATTGCTTAAAAAATATATTCACAGAAACATTTACATTAAAATTTAATGGATCCGTCTGAGAAAACAATTCCCAGTCCTTTGGCAGATAATAGTACAGCGAAATTCGAATATGACATACCTGTTGATTTCCTGATTCGCAGTTACCGGGATAGTCTGCAGACAGATATCACATCCTATTTTAAGAGGCTTGATTCTGTTAAGGTTTTTAGATGTATACAATCAGGATACCGGTTCTACTACCCCTTTCATATAGAAGGCAAACACCGCCTTTATAAACATTTGCAGAATTTCGACTGGTATTATATGCCCTGGAAATTTGAATATGAAGCAGTAACTGAATGGATCGGGGATCAGTCTACAGTGTTGGAAATCGGATGTGGAAGGGGATATTTTCTTCAATATCTGACAGAATCATCTGAAGCGGTCTGCACGGGACTCGAACTAAATGAAGATTCAGCCCTGACCGCTGAAAGATTGAAAATCATAAACATGGATATTCAGGAATTCAGTAAATTCAATGAGCAATCCTTTGATGTTGTCTGTTCCTTTCAGGTACTTGAACATATTGCTAACGTAAGAAAATTTCTGGCTGCCCAGATCAAATGTCTGAAAATTGGAGGAAAATTGATAATAAGTGTCCCCAATAATGATTCTTTTATCCGATACGATAAAGAGGCTTATCTCAATATGCCTCCTCACCATATGGGGCTCTGGAATGAAGAATCCCTCAGGTTTCTTGAAAGCATCTTTCCTTTAAAATTGAGTAAACTAATCAGCGAACCATTACAGCCTTGCCATTATGAATACTATTTCAGAACTTCCAATAAAGCTGAGAAGAGTTACCTGGGTTATAAGGTCAAAAAGTTATTTTTCAAACTTGGATTGAAAAACTATTATCTGAAAAAGATTGAAGAAAAAGCAGCTATGATAAAAGGTCATTCCATTATCGCTATTTTTAAAAAGACCGGCTGAGATCATTTTGCTTTTTTGAAATCAAAAAACGAACTGTAGGAAACCCCCGTAATCATACCGAAATTGTCATCCAGTTCTCCGAAGTCATAACCAATTCCCAATGAAAAACTCAGTGCCGGTATCCTTTTTAATTGATAATCAGCTTCTATCATTGTATACCACTGCGTTTTATCCCCTTTCCAGAACCACTCGTAGTCAGGATCAACAGCGATACCTTCCCATCTGAAACGTCCCCCATATTCCTGCCAGGCTCCTTTATTTTCTGTATACGTAACCAACAATCTGTAATTGAGGTTATCCGTGATATAACCGGCAAAACCGAAATGATGAGCAAAAACCCTGTTATTTACTACGTAATCTCCATCATCGACAACTCCGGTCATCTTTTCCAGCTCCGGTTTTGTCTGAAACAGAGGCGTCCCAATGATCCTGTTGTTATAGATATGGGCATAAAGAAAATTATTATAATAGTCGGATCGTCCGCCATAGAGATAGCCATGGTTATTATACGCCTGCATAAAT
>CAZYDB010000454.1:0-2734 GCA_964645995.1 uncultured Roseivirgaceae bacterium | reverse complement strand
TTAAACCGCCACCAATACCATTTCAGTACGTTGGCGGCAACATAACTCCCATATAGCCCTGAAACGATCCACTGCAGCACATCATTAACATCCTTGGCAAAGAACCCCAGAATGATACTGACCACTACCATTGAAAGACCGGCAACATAAGCAATAACATTTACCCGGACACTCGAAGCATTTTTATTGATATATTTCAGGTATATATCATTCACGATATAGGCCTGGGCTGCATTTAGGGTGCCGGCAAAAGTGGACATGAAAGCAGCAAGGAGACCGGCCAGCAGGAGCCCCAGGAATCCTACCGGAACAAATTGATTGATTGCTGATGGCAGGATCTGTTCAAAATCAATCCTTCCGGCAATAATAAGATCAAGTTTATCATAAAAAACCAGGCCCAGTACCGCGAAACCGGCAATCATGAAATACCGTATAGGCATCAGGATCACTGATACGGATCCGCTCATCAGGGCCGCTTCCCTGGGTGATTTAGAAGACAGGATCTTCTGCATATCATAAGTAGGTGCCGGACCGGCCAGGCTTACCAGTACTCCCTTAAAGATCATCATCATAAAAAAAATCGTAAAAAGAGAAAACCCGTCTTCCTGTATTTTCTGGTTAACTCCGGCGACAATACCTGACCAGTCAAGATCAAGCTTCCATCCGAAAAAAGGGTTCATCCATCCTTCAGGCACGATCACTTCATGAGCGGCCACTGCCTGCATGGCAATGATACCTATCACAACACTTGAGAGGGTCATGATAATATACTGAAGAAGATCGGCCCAGACAATACTCATCATTCCACCGAGGAGGGCATAGATCACGGCAAATATGGTAAACGTAATTCCATAAACATGGGGTACGAATTCCGGTGACACATCAAATGGGACATAGGCTGATACGATTTCCCATGGAATGAAGATCTCAACAAATTTACCAAGACCGATAAAACCATAGGCAAGGTATCCCAACCCCATGATCAAGGCAAATACCACCACAACGGTATGACTTAATTTAGCGCCAATACCAAACCCAAAACGAGTTCCTATCCATTCTGCACCTGTCGTAACATTCGACCGCCTTAACCAGATAGAAAGGAAAACCATCAGGAAGATCTGGTTAAATACAGGCCATAACCACGGTAACCAAACACTTTTCAAACCATATACAAACAGTATAGTTACCAGCCACATAGTACCTGATATATCAAACATACCGGAAGCATTGGAAAGGCCAAGCAGGTACCAGGGTAAACGGTTGCCCCCAAGTAAATAATTCTGCTTGCTTTTACGAGCGAAATTCCTGAGTACAAATCCAATGATCACAATGGCAGCCAGATAGCCAAAAATTATCAGAATATCGATCAGTGTAAGTCTCATAATAATCTTTATTAATTATCATATCTGTTTTGCAAGGTGTGATATTAACAGCCCTTCATCGGATGATCATCATAAAAAATCAGTAAAAACCGGGATTATGGATATTTCTATTCGGATACAAATTAAAAAATAATGAATCAAGTAATAATCAAAGCCAACACCTTCTCGCAAATATTGCTTTTTTTAAAATATCAATCAATATTTTTTAGTTTAATATGAATTTCTATAAAAAAGATAATGCTATCTGCCAATATTTAACTGCTTGACAATCTGATTTTTGCAATATTTACAACCACCCAAACCAGAAAAACCTCATAAGAGAAAAATTTTTTTTAAACCTTTTTAAAATTATGCCGTTAGAGTTAGGAATAACCAAAAAACTACCTGTTTAATGAAAATATTTAGAAGATATGACCGGCCTTTAATTATTTTAATTATTGCCGTAATATCGGTGGCTGGTGTCGCACTGATAAACAGCCCCAATAAAGAGGATGGCTACTGGAAAAAAAGTATGCCGGCTGGATTTGAAGAAATGGTGGAGCACACACTCAATATAAATTTTGAAAATTCCCTCATTGCAGTGGATCTGAACAAGGATCGAACGTCTTTTGCCTTTGAAATTGATAAAAGTTATACCATAAAAAACCGGTCAGTTGACGAAGGTCATGTCTATCACTTAAAATCCAGAAAAGGGATAGACAGTGATAAACTACTCAGGGAGATGATCGATGTCCTTTCTGATAATTACAAGCGGATCAGGAGAGGAACAATAATTGAAGGAAAAAATGGTTCTCTTATTTCAATAGAGGAGAATGGAGTGGTCTATGATGAGATGGATACCTATACTTACATCAATAAGTTGATCATGACTGACCGGGAAATATGGTTATTTGTGCTGACATTTAATCAACGGGAAGAAGGGAGAATCAGGGAATTCCTTGATGCAGTCTCATTGGATAAAGAAAAAGGGGTTAAAATCGGTTAACCCCTTTTTCTTTTGTAGCACTTAATCCTTCACACCACACGATCCAACGTAAACTGTTGAAGGATTATTCGTATGGACGGATGAATGGTAAAACCATTGTGCCGCCGAATAAATATTTTACTTGATATTGCTCTACCCGGGACTATATCGCCTGATTGCCTTTTTCACGGGTTCTGATCCTGATACATTCCTCCAGTGGTGTTATGAAGATCTTACCATCGCCAACCTCGCCCTTTTCACCGCTCCGGGCGGCCTTGATAATTGCATCAACGGTAATATCAACAAAATCTTCATTAACAGCTATTTCAAGCCTGATCTTAGGGATCAGGTTAGGAATCACCCTGGCACCCCTGTAGATCTCCTCTCC
>CAZYDB010000453.1:0-2736 GCA_964645995.1 uncultured Roseivirgaceae bacterium | reverse complement strand
TGGATGCCTATATGAAATATAATAATTTTCACAGGAAATACCCGAATTGCAGCGCCAGGAAAATGCTGTTTGAAAAATATATTGAACCGGTTACGGGTAAAAGGGCTGATTTTGCCATGCCCCCGGAACCGGTTTCAGAAGTAGAATGATACTGTTAATTTCATGACCAGGAACAACTATCCATGGATCAATCCGATTGGCGGCCTGGGAGATACCCTGATGCTTTCCGGGGTATTAAAACAGGTGCATGACCGTAATTCGCAGACCAGGTTTAATCTGGTCAGAAGAAAGAAATATACCGCCATATTGAACGGTCACCCTGCCATTGCAGGAATTGGCCATCCTCCCGAAGAGGCTGAGATCATAAAGACCGATTACTGGACGATGGAAAAATTGGGCGAAGGTAAACAGAGGGCCTACCAGGTACTTGCCCGGTCTTTCGGACTGGAGCCACCGGTAAAAGAAGAACTGTATTTCCCGGATTCTGCCGATAATGATTCATTGATCAATGATATCATACCCTGGAAGGAGAAAAATATACTCATCTCTCCTTCATCAGAGTCACCGAGGAAGGAGATGCCCCCGGCACTATGGCATGAAGTCGTCCGGCAACTGACCGAACATGACTGTCTTGTGATCCAGGTCGGTAAACGTGATGAACTGCATATCAGGAATACCTATTCTTTGATAGGCCTTACTACACCCCGTCAGTTGATTCGACTGATCAGTAAACTCGACCTGGTGATCACAGTCGATAATTTTATCATGCATATCGCCCATATGGTGGGAACACCTGCCCTGGTGATATGGGGGCCAACAGAAAAAAAAGTCTATGGCTATCCCGGGCATATCCCTGTTGAAGCTCCGGTTGACCATTGTCATCTGATTAATGAATGTCTCGGACCGGATTATCCGCAACACTATCATGTGCCCTGCCCCCTGGGTAAAGATCATTGCATGCATAGAGTATCTCCGAAAGAGATCTATAAAAAAGCTATAAATATTTTGAGTTGAAATATAATTTTATTACATTGAATGCTTAGCCAAAGTGATTGATTTTTTGATTTTGAGGGGCGGTTTTTTGCAAATTCAAACCTTAGACAAATGAGAGATGAGAAAAAAAATCTCCTGAAAAGGAGGGAAGCCCTTAAAAGAATGGCCTATTCTGTTACTACGCTTACCGGCGTCCCGGCATTTCTCACCGTATTTACATCCTGTGAAAAGGAAGAAATAGAACCCTTCACGTATGACAGCTACGGTGGAACCTATACCAATTATAATGACGTCTATTCCAGTTATTATGATTATACAAGCTATTCGAGTTACTCCAGTTATTCGAGTTACTCGAGTTACTCCAGCTATTCCGGTGGCTATTATAACTATTATAATACCGGCTATTACAACTATTATAATACGGTTTATTATTCTAATTATACTTATCTGGATTGGTCGGATGCAAGGCTGAAGAATAATATCAACCCTATTCATGATGCCCTTTCTATGATCAAAAAACTGGAAGGTGTGAAATTTGAGTTTAATGAAAAGCTGCCGGACAGGAAAGGCGGCCAGATCGGTTTTATCGCTCAGGACCTGGAAAAAATACTTCCTGAAGTTGTACAGCAGCACGGAGACTATCTCGCCGTTCAATATGGCAATATCACCGCTCTCCTTCTGGAGGGAATCAAAGAGCAACAGGAGACCATTGAAACACTAAAGGCATCGAATGATGCAAAAGAGACGGAATTAAAATCTCTGAAAGAGAAAGTTGCTCAGATTGAATCGATCCTGGAAATGCAATCCCTGGTTTCAAAGCGGGGACCATTTTAAATAATAAAGTGAATACTCCTTTGCCATTTTCAATTAAAATCCTTTCAAAAATGAAAAACCTTGCTGTATATACTTCAATCCTATTACTATTGGTGATCCTCTCAGGATGTTATAAAGAGCCGATGGCCTCCTTTACCATGTCAGCCAGCTCCGTTGAAGTTGACGAGCCGGTATCTTTTGAAAACACCTCGGTTGAGATGGACCGGTGCGAATGGTTATTTGGTGATGGGGCGCAAAGTACCCAGGCCAGTCCTTCCCATACTTATACCGACCCTGGTACTTATGAAGTGGTGTTACGCGTATTTTCGAAAAATGATATGAAGGCAGATATCGCATCGACCAACATTACCGTTATTCAACCTACGATCCTGATTGTCAATGTATATGATTACGATTATGAAGAGGCACTGGATGATGCCCTGGTAAGCATTTTTGATTCGGAGAATGATTTTTTCGAACAGAGTAATCCCCTTGCCGAGGCTACAACCGGCTTATCCGGCCAGGTCATCTTTGAAGATGTTCCCGGCGGAAAGATCTATATCAGCGTTTTTCGCGAGGAGTATGAAGAAGAGGGATATTATTATTTTTACAGCAACTGGTTCATCAGCCTTAACGGCAATACCTTTAATACCCAGGTTACGACCAATAAGATCAACGAGGTGGATATCTATGCCAGGCTGGGTTATATCCCCTCAAGCCGCATTGCCGGCGACAGGCTGGCTTCCGTGGCAGGCCGGTAGGGTGGCCAATAGTTAAGTTCACCCGTCTGTCTATACGCACCTGTCCACGCGAAAACCCGTTTACCTGGTGTCCTGGATCCCCGGTACGTTTCTGGCACATCGTATTATTTCCGTACGCTCAATTATATTGTTCAAATACCCGGGGTTGAAAAGTCAGCCCTGCCCGGAT
>CAZYDB010000452.1:0-2745 GCA_964645995.1 uncultured Roseivirgaceae bacterium | reverse complement strand
TGTATTTACTATGATCTCCTTATCATACCGTTCAATAAGGTCCTGCTCATCCAGTGAAACCAACTCGCCGGCAAAGGAGATGGCTTCCGGGAGAGGCAAAAGCGTCACATGGGTCCTTTTTTCGTCAAATGACCCGGCTTGTTCTGTCATTTCAGGCTCAGGCATATCCTTTCGTAATCCTGAGGAGCCGATATACCCGGCGGTCATGACAATGATAATTATTATTAAAAGGTAATCTTTCTTCATCATAATCTTTAAAAATTGGGCGCCAGCATATATTTTGCATAAAAATCATTAATGATCTGAACGGTCTCTTCAGGTGAATCGACTATATGGAAAATATCGAAATCTCCTTCACTGACATTGGCTTCCAATTTAAAGACCATATCATACAACCATGTTTTTAGTCCGCTCCAGTAATCCACTCCGACAAGGATAATCGGGAACCGGCCAATTTTCTTTGTCTGAATTAAAGTTAAAGCTTCAAAAAGTTCATCCAATGTGCCAAAACCTCCGGGCATGCCTATGAATCCCTGTGAATAACGGACGAACATCACTTTTCTTACAAAGAAATAATCAAAAGAGATCAATTTATCAGGATCAATATAAATATTACTTTCCTGCTCAAAGGGCAGATGAATGTTAAGACCGACAGATTTCCCGCCAGCATTCTGGGCACCGCGGTTTCCCGCTTCCATGATGCCCGGACCGCCGCCGGTAATCACTCCATAGCCGCTTTCAACAAGCAGAGAAGAGATTTTTTCCGTCATTTTATAATATTTATTGTTCTCCTTTGTTCTGGCAGAACCGAAAATTGAAATACAGGGCCCGATTTTAGCCAGTTTTTCAAAACCATCCACAAACTCAGACATAATCTTGAAAATGGCCCATGAATCCGAGCTTTTTATTTGATGCCAGTCTTTATCGTCAAAAGCTTCCTTGATGATCTTATCCTCTTCCTGGAAAACCTTCAGGTGTTTCTTCTTTCGCTTTTCAATAATCGGATAACGGATGTTCGCCTTTTTATCTATTTTTCTGGGTCTGTTCATTAGTATTATTTTAAAAGATCCTGAAATGCTTCCTCTAATACCGGAAAATCAAATCTGAAACCGGCTTCCTGTAATTTCCCACTGGAGACCCTGTTTCCTCCTGTCAATATCGAAGCCATCTCTCCCAATGCCAGGCGAAGCATGTATCCGGGTACGGCAGGAAGGATAAAAGGTTTGTTCAGTGTTTTGGCCATGATCTGATTAAACTCCCGGTTAGTAACCGGCTGAGGCGCCACCACATTGTAAATTCCGTTGATTTCCCGGTTCTCAATAGCAAATTGAAAAGCCCTGCAGAGATCATTGATATGGATCCAGCTTAAATACTGGTTACCACTGCCAAGGGGGGCACCCAAGCCCAGTTTCACAGGCGTCTTCATGCGGGTTAATGCCCCACCAGTATCACTTAATACAATGCCTATCCTGAAAATTATCAGGCGAATACCCAGGGTGCTGATCTTTCCAGCTTCCGCCTCCCACTCCCGGGTAACAGTGGCCAGAAAATCATCCCCCGGCTTAACCCGGTTTTCATCCACCAAAAGACCACCTGTATCATGCCCATAAACGCCCGTGGCCGAAGCAGTAATAAAAGTGGATGGTTTCTTATCCATAGCCGCAAGTTTTTCATACAGGAATCTGGTGGGCCCGGTCCTGCTTTTCCGGATTTTCTCCTTCTGTTTTTTGGACCAGCGTTTATCGGCAATACTGGTGCCCGCTAAATGAATGATTGTATCTGACGACTCCAGGGTTCTCTGATCAATCGTTCCTTTGCTAAGATCCCAGGTAAAGGTTTCCGCAAAATCAGACTTCCTGTCTGACCGGGATAAGATATAAACCCTGTGTCCCTCCCTGTTAAGTAGCCTGCCAACAGCAGACCCGATCATACCGGAACCACCGGTAATACATACTGTCTGGGTCATAATAAAATAATATATTCAATAAATAACCCTTAAAATTAATTGTTATTTACCAAAGAAAAGGGATGAATTGAAATATTATCAGGAAGTGATGCGGGTTGAATTAAAAATCTTCGGGAAGTTAGCTAATATAGAGTGATCACAACAGAATTGCTATCAGGAGCAACCCTGAGGTCTTTTACCTCTTTTGTTTCAAAAGAGGTATAGGTAACTTCTATGCTGTACTCACCAGGCCTGATGTCTTCCACCGAAAAATTCCCGTTAAAATCAGTATATACCTCTTTATTGACCTCCTTAATGGAAACCATCGCCCCGGGTAAGGGCTCTCCGGAAATTTCCTCGATCACGGTTCCATAGAAATCAACGGTCAGGGACTCTGATGAAACATTTTCTTTCCCAGGATTGGTGAATAAGAGCAGGAGCACTAAACTTAATAACTTCATGTTACAATCATACGGAGTTTTTTGAGAGACAGGCGTAGTACGGTGGTTAAATATTCATAAATTAATTGTTACCGGAATGTTACCAGATTGAATGGAGTATTAATGATAAAGTATAGGATTAAGTGATTTATACGCAGCTTTCCTTGGAAAATCGTAGATTGACCTGCGCCGATACAGCCCAAAAAACTTGACCAGTTCGCCGGCGCACCCATTTACGCAACTACCCTTTTATGTCTACCTTAAGGTATTAATAGCTGAAGGTGGAAGGTGAAAGGTGGAAGGGGGGAAGGTGAAAGGTGGAAGGTGAAAGGTGGAAGGTGAAAGGTGAAAGGTGAAAGG
>CAZYDB010000451.1:0-2747 GCA_964645995.1 uncultured Roseivirgaceae bacterium | reverse complement strand
CCTTCGAAAATTTGGGGAAAGACTCCTCCCCCTCCGGTAAGCTGAGTTTGAGAGCGGTTCCACCCGCTTTGGGAACGACCCAGATGTCGCCGGCATAGGTAAAGGTAATATGGGTTGCCGAAACATCCGGATATTGAAAAAGCCGGGCATCAATCTGGGCTGAAACCTCTATCAGGCCAAGCCAGAAAATAAAGGAAGTGATTAAAAAGTATCGTTTTAGCATAGTATAATTGATTTTTTGTAAGTAAATATGCCAATTTATTATAAATAATATTAATATGCCCACTATAATATGAGCACAGGAATATCTTTAATATAAAAGGTCGATCGGTTATATTACTGGTATAACCTGATCATATTCATTCTCTTCAGGGGTTTGTTACTATAAGGCCTCTTGCCTGAAAAATCCATAATTTTTTACACCTTTTGAATCATGAGGTTACCAATCATAGCATAATATTTATTAAATACCCCGAATATTCGATTGACCGTCGAACGATATAAGCAATAAATTTCGATCATTGATTTTTTTCTTTTAATTTCACTGCCGGTAAAAACTTTTTTAATCTAACTCCATGAACAAATCCTCATCCAATCCGGGTTTTGCAGTAGCGCTCACCCTGGTAGCTACCCTTGGCGGCTTGCTTTTCGGGTACGACACGGCTGTTATTTCCGGTGCAGTAGGTTCATTACAGTCATTTTTTATTGATTCCCTGCAGGAAGATCCCCAGAAAGCGATCAGGGTATTATGGGAATACCGCATTACCGTAATTGCCGTCATCCTGATCATCGGCCTGGCTATAGGCGGCGTTTTTATAAAACTTTTCGGAAAAACCAAAGGCATTGTTTTTTCAACCTTCATTATCATTCTTGCTGTTTTCGTACTTTTCCTCAATTTCCGTGGAGAAGGCATCCTTAACGAAGAAACAGCCAATTCCCTGAAGGGGTTTACAATTTCCAGCGCCCTGGTTGGCTGTATTCTCGGGGGTACCCTGGGTGGTTTTATTAGCCGGGTATTGGGCAGGAAAAACGGCCTGATCACGGCAGCGCTTTTATTCACTTTGTCAGCCATCGGGTCTTCCATGCCTGAAAAGATGAATATTTTCGGTGTTGAGAACATCATTGCCTTTATCATTTTCAGGATAATAGGAGGCGTAGGTGTTGGCCTGGCATCCATGCTTTCCCCTATGTATATTGCAGAGATAGCTCCTCCCCAGATCCGGGGAAAACTGGTCTCCTGGAACCAATTCGCCATTATTTTTGGCATGCTGGTAGTATATTTTGTCAATTATACCATTGCCCTTCAAGGTAGCGATACCTGGCTGATCAATACCGGCTGGCGCTGGATGTTTGCCTCAGAAACAATTCCGGCGATGCTGTTCTTTTTCCTCCTTCTTTTTGTGCCGGAAACACCCCGGTATCTGGTCATGCAAAACAGGAACGACGAAGCCTTATCACTTTTAAAAAAGCTTGGTCAACCGGAAAAAGCCGGTAAGGTTCTTGAAGAGATCAAAGAGACACTAAAGGTCAAGGATGCCCCCTGGTTATCCTATGGCGGCATGCTTATCATCGTCGGTATTCTTCTATCGGTCTTCCAGCAATTTGTAGGGATCAATGTAGTATTATATTATGCACCCGAAATTTTCAGGAATATGGGAAGCCAGACCAATATTTCCCTTTTACAGACGATCATCGTAGGTGTCGTCAATCTCTCCTTTACAGTGGTGGCTATTTTCTCAGTCGACCGTTTTGGCCGCAAACCCCTGCAGATCATCGGGGCCCTGGGAATGGCTGTTTCCATGTTTGCCCTGGGACTTTCTTTCTATTTTAAAAGCGTTGGCATGGGATCCCTTATTTTCATGCTCACCTATACGGCCTCTTTCGCCATGTCGTGGGGGCCGGTCACCTGGGTGCTGCTCTCCGAAATCTTTCCAAACAGGATCCGCGGAGCCATGTCCGTTGCCGTTGCCGCACAATGGATCGCAAACCTGATCATTAGCTGGACATTCCCGATGATGAACGACAATACCTGGCTTACCGAACAGTTCAATCATGGCTTTTCATACTGGATCTATGGAATGATGAGTATTCTGGCAGCGATATTTGTCTGGAAGCTGGTACCGGAGACCAAGGGAAAGACACTGGAGGAAATGGAAGGGATCTGGAGAAAGTAATCCAATACTAAAACTGCTGATTTCATTATCAGTTCATAAACTCTGACCGGTAAAGCACTAAAATACCCAAAAAGGTAACGGTAAGGTAGATAATTGACACTGGCAATCCGATCCTGAAAAAATCCCGGAAGCGATAACCGCCGGGTCCGTATACGATCAGATTGGTCTGATACCCGATAGGTGTAATGAAAGCCCCCGTGGCCGCATAGGCAATACCCAGATAAAACGGCATACCGTCGACACCCAGTTTCTGGCTCAATCCCAGTGCTATCGGGAACATGATGGAAACTGCTCCTACATTTACTACAAGGGAGGTTAAAACGTTGGTAATGATAATAATACCAAGCAATAATGCAATTTCACCATGTCCTGCCATTAAATCGATGAACCAACCGGCAACCAGTTCACCAGCTCCGGAATTGATCATTGCCTGGCCAATAGCCAGCGATAAAACAAGTAGGGCGATCAGGTTAAAATCAACTTCACGACGGATATCCTGGATGGTAATCAGCCGGAATCCGGCCATAATGGTAAAAATGATCAGCAGGGAAGGAAAAAGCGCCAGACCTTTGG
>CAZYDB010000450.1:0-2759 GCA_964645995.1 uncultured Roseivirgaceae bacterium | reverse complement strand
CCTATATATCTTAAAATTACGCCGAACAACAAAAATTTATGAATAGGTAGGCTAAGACAGGTAATATTGGTGCAATAATTCATTTATTCGTTTTACCTGCCGGATGAAATATGTATCTTTAGTAAGGCAAACGATCAAATACAAGGAGGTCTGTTATGAACATGTTGAAGAAAATATTTGGACCACGCTCAAAATACATCAAAGAAATTCCATACACTTATGAAGCCAGAGTCGATGTATTGCAGGGTACGGGAGATGAACCTGTTTATAATTATTATTATGCCGACACTGTATGCGGACTGATTGACTACCTGGATAGCGCAGATATTGATCCGGAGGAAGTTGAGATCTTTGAAGTATACCAGGAAGGAGACAATAAGATGAAGACCGAATTATGCATTACAGAAAATAAGGAATGGCTTTCCCGCCCGGGAATTTGTAAATCATTGCGGGGGAAATACATCGGTCATATCGATGAGGACCACTGTGCGTACCGGGACCGTAACCGTGAGGGCAGCGAAGTATAACGGGTTCTGGCCATCCGCCCAACAATTTTATCCCATTCTGAAATTCTGCTAAACTAGCCCATAGAGCCCTGTCACATAAATCTAACTGTTGCTATCATTCCTCCACTCCGCCACTGCTGATAATTTCATCCGTCAGTCTCACGGCAAGAGCTTCCAGATCGATACCCAAACGCTCCTTGTTGGTATTGAGTATGGGTGTTTTCATATCCGCCGGCAACTTATCAAACCCATAAAAAGCGCCCAGGACAGCCCCGGTTACTGCAGCTACCGTATCATTATCCCTGCCGTAATTGATAACGAATTCCATAGCTTTCCGGAAATCGAAATCCGAAAATAGCAATGCTGTCAGGTTGATCAAATGAATCTCGCCGGAATGAAAAGGCACATCCTGGTTGCGTTCATCCAGCATAGAAAAAGCTTTCTGCATGTGGGCCATATACAAGGCATCTTTCCCCCGGGTATCCAGCTCCATCTTTACTGCATCAGCCGATTGAATCCTGCGTGCTTCTTCGACAATAGAAAGAGCATCCCTGTAGATCCTGTAGGTGATCCTGCCCAGCAACCGGCTCCTGAAAAACTTTTCCGGATCCACCTCCTTCAGCACATTCAACACTTTTTCAGGAGTGGCGTCATGTACCATGGCAGCCGCCACCATAGCTGTGGATAATGCCATAATATCCCGGGCATAGCCTATATCAAATATTGATAACTCGTAGGCAGCCCGGTAGGCGTTTTCAGGGGCTCCAGGGAAAGCTACTCCCAGAACCGGGGAATATAATAACCCCGGACAGGCCATGTCCCCTCCGTAAAATTTGTTTACTGCATCATGATAACCTTCCAGATCATTTTCTGCATATGGTTTAGCTACCATGGCAAATTCCTGTAACCAGGCAATCCTCCAGATCTGTTCTTCATAAGGAGCCGGATCAAAACTATCAATGTTCTGTAGAGTTTTGGTTTCCTTATTGTACTGATCCACTACAAAACCCGCGAATTCAAAAGGGTCCGGGCCATCGTCTGCATACAGGTCCGCCATATTCTTCTCCATATACACGCCCGTAAATACCTTCCAGCGTGTATCATCGGTGGTGCCGCCGGCCGGGAGGTTGTAATCCCATATACCTTCAGGAGAGGGTTCGCGAACCATGTTATCCAGGCTGTCGACAAACCCGTATTCCAACCTGATATTGGACCGTGCCCACATTTCTGTGGGGGCACCCATGGCATCTCCTATGGCTGAGCCGACCAGGGAGCCAAGTATTTTATCGTAAAGGATCTCCCTCGACATTTTGGTAAATGGAAGAGAGGATAGCTGCTCTTTTTTCTTTTGGACCGCCATCAATGTATCCTGGTTGTCATCAGGCCTGTTGCATGAAGTGATTACGGGGATCAGGGCTAATACAAAAAAATAATACAGGTATTTCATGAGTTAATTGTTAATTGGTATGAAATGTAAACATATGATAAATTTAAAGTTATTTGACCAGGTCCCGAAAGACTGGGATCAATTCTTTTCATATTCTTGTTTATTTGTATTCCTTCAGTCGCCTGGTTATCATTTTATTCATCAATCCGGGCGCAAGGAATGATAACCAGCGGGCCCTGAAGGCATTTTTCCCAACTGTATAGGCAAATTTTGGATTTCTGTCGGTTAACGCTTTTTCCAATACTTTTGCCACTTCAATGGCGGGCAAGGTATTGATTTCTGACTCTACCGCATCGGCAAATCTGATAAACGGCCGGTAGACTTCCTTGATCTCACGGCTTGCACTTTCTTTAAGTTTTTCCTTTATTATTCTTGATTTTTCCCAGATATCACTTTCAACCGGTCCCGGTGCCACAAGAATAACCTTTACATTTAAAAGATTCATTTCTACTCGCAAGGCATCGGAAATGGCTCGAACGGCAAATTTGCTTCCGGCGTATATACCTGTTCCGGGGCCGGCAAAATAGCTTGAGCTGGAACCGATATTGATAATTCTACCCGCCCCTTTCCTGATCAGGGGCATAAATTTTCTGGTGACCGCGAGCAAACCGATCACATTTACATCAAATATTTTTCTCACTTCATCCGCAGGCGATGTTTCAATAAGGCCAACCGTTCCAACACCGGCATTGTTGATCAATCCGGAAAGCATTCCTCCGGTTTCACTATGGATCATTTTACAGGCTTCGCTAATTGATTTTTCATCGGTTACCTCAAGAATTATGGGATGGAGATTTTCTATCCCC
>CAZYDB010000449.1:0-2768 GCA_964645995.1 uncultured Roseivirgaceae bacterium | reverse complement strand
GTACCCGGTCGATCCCTCCCGGGTGGTCCTGCTCGGCTTCTCCCAGGGCGGCTACTTCGCGGGATACTGGGGAATGAAGGACGCGCGGCCTTCCCGGTATCCAGAATATTCCTTAAGGAGCCATCCATTAAAGTCAATCTGAATGGATATGCCTATAATCCTGTCGCATTTGAGGTTTCGGGATACGGAGCCCATGACCGGGTTGCAGATATGTTGCCACTTGAATACACAGTAATAAAAGACACCAATGACACCGGACTAAAGATAGCCGGAAATAACTTGTTGGATTCCATTGAACGATATTTTTCGAATGATCACTTCTGGAAACAACAACAACAATGTATATTCTCTCTGGACAAACCTTTTTATATTGCCGGTGATAATATCTGGTACAGTGTTCAGATTACCGATCCTCATACATATTCTTTAATAAATACCGACCAGGTCATATATGTGGATTTAATTGGCCCGGATAACCAAATTGTGGAGCATCAGGTATTGAAGGCTAAGGATGGATCTGTCGCCGGCATGTTTTCATTGCCAGAAGAAATCGTTGAAGGTTGTTATGCCATACGGGGATATACCTCATGGATGAAAAATTTCGAAGAGGAACTTGTCAGTTATAAACAAGTATTTATCTATTCGGATTATGAAGCTCCTGTTTCTAAACAGGAAACTGGTGTTGAAGATTCGATTCTGTTGAATATTCTCCCTGAAGGAGGAAAATTAATCGATGGAGTGGTAAATCATGTTGTGATCAAATCCAGTGATTATGAGGGGAGAGGGATATCCGTCCCGGTAATAATAAAAGATCTTAAAAACAGGGAAATTATTGAATTGATGACCGATCGCCTTGGATTTGCTGAATTTGATTTCATACCTAATGCAAAAAACTCTTATTATGCTCATTTATCAGGTCAGAACAACCTAATTAGGTATCCATTTCCAGAAATTAAGCATAAGGGAATTGCTTTTTCATTGAACAATAATCATCCGGAAAATATCTTTCTCAAGGTAAGATCTTCAAACAGGTCTGCCAAAAACAATCTGATTGTAATTGTTCAATCAGGCGGAAAAATTTATCATAAGGGATTTTATTACCTTAAAAAAGATTTAACCGAATTGAACATTTTAAGAGCTAAATTGCCTTATGGGGTGAATCAACTTATTATACTGGATACAGAAGGTGCTTTCTATTCGAACCGGTATTTCTTTAATGACCAACAAGTACCGCTGCCCAATGTTACTGTCGATTTAATAGATACAGTTGAGGAATCAAATAAAAAACAACTGATAAAAATAAGGATAGAAGATCAATTCGGGCAACCGGTGAAATCAATAGTTTCTGTTTCTGTTACTGCAAATAATATTTTTTATGATCCATATTCTGCAAATAATAATTCAGAGATTTACTTAACATCACAGTTTGCGGAATATATTGAATCACCTGACTATTATTTCAGCGATACTTCTATTGAACGGGAAGAGGCTCTCGACCGGTTAATGATCTGTTTATCGGATTACCGATACAACGGATTGGAATATACAGGACAAAAACCAAAGCATCCGGATCCATTCGAAAAAGGATTAACTGTTACAGGGAATATTTTACATAATAATAAACCCTGTAAAAACTGTACAATATCTGCTCTGTCACTCGACCAGGTAGATGGAATATATAGCTCCACTTCAGATGAAGAAGGCAGCTTTGTTATTAGGGATATGGATTTTTACGATCAATCATTCATTATTTTTCAGGTAAATGATCATAAGGGACGAAAAATCGATCCGGTTATAACGATCGATTCCGCAGAACATATACCGGTAAAAAAGAGAAATTTTGATTGCAGGCGACCTCCCATGACTAAAATAAATGCCTACCATGCCCTTCTAGACAGCGAAGATATTAAAAAAATACGTAAAGACGCTATCCTTTTGGATGAGATCAATATAGAAGGAAGCAGGATCGTTGAAAAAATTGAGAAGAGGAATGAAGTTGGAATTATCAAATTATACAGCGAACCGGATTTTGTCATAGAAATAGATGAAAAAATGCCGATGGTACCTAATATGCTACAATATTTACAAGGACGTGTTCCTGGTGTCTGGGTTCGTCCTGTTATAGATCCTGAAACCGGGATTATCAAATATGATATTAAAATAAGAGGGGTATCTACATTGAGTGGGGTTAGTTTCCCATTGATCTTACTTGATGGTTATCCTTTATCCAATTCCTTTGGAGAGGCCAATGAAATTGTAAAATCCATAAATCCGAATTATATAAAACGAATAGAAGTTATAAAATCTGCCGGTAAAACTGCCATGTATGGTGTTCGAGGGTATGGAGGCATAATAGCTTTTTATACGAGGGATCTTGATGAAAATGAGGATTACAACAAAGAAAATATCAATATTCAAAACCTTAAAGGGTACTCATATCCTGTAGTATTAAGAAATGACATCTATAAAGATCACAGTAACATACCTTCTATAAAGAAAACAACTTTATTATGGACTCCATTAATTAGAACAGATGATAAAGGGGAAATTAAACTTTATTTTGATATCAAACATTTTCTGAAATTTACAATAAATGTTGAAGGTTTATCTCCAGACGGGATCTTTTTTGAAGAAACGAAGCAAGTGGATAAATCAAATTTTTAGTTCATACCTGTTTAAAGTCAATGGTGCTTATTTTGAAATTTAATTTATTTAGGGTTTCCTGAAAAAGAGATAAATAATTGAATATCAGGAAAATAAGTTACCTA
>CAZYDB010000448.1:0-2778 GCA_964645995.1 uncultured Roseivirgaceae bacterium | reverse complement strand
ATAGTGAAGAGCATTTTGTGCTGGAAAATACCGCTGAGGAAGCCATTAATACCGGAGATATTTTGTATGGCATCCCGTATCATATATGTCCGACCATTGCCCTGTATGATGAAGTGGCAGTGGTAATAGAGCATAAGGTTGTCGATCAGTGGAAGGTTATTGCCCGTGGAAAGAAAATCAGTATATAGCTAATGAAACTTATTTTTGATGCCCATCTTGATCTCAGCATGAACGCCATGGAATGGAACCGTGATCTTCGCCTGCCGGTCCATAGGCTGCGAAATCTTGAAAAGGGCCTGCACGATAAGCCTGACCGCGGGAATGCTACGGTTGCTTTCCCGGAGATGAGAGCAGGGGGTGTCGGTCTGGTGGTGGCTACAGAGATTGCCCGCTTTGTGCATCATGATAATCCATTGCCCGGATGGAACTCCCCCGAGCAGGCATGGGCCCAGACACAGGCCCAGCGAGCCTGGTATCAGTCCATGGAAGAAGCCAATGAGCTTACCTTGATACATGACCTCAACAGTTTATATGATCATATCCGGATGTGGGAAGAAGCGGATGGGGAGAACCAAATTCCAATTGGATATATCTTAAGCCTTGAAGGTGCTGATTCAATCGTCGACATCACTTACCTTGAGAAAAGTTATGCCCAGGGTTTACGGGCGCTGGGCCCGGCGCATTATGGCCCCGGCACTTATGCCCAGGGAACGGATGCAACGGGTGGCCTTGGGAAAAAGGGCAGGGAGTTGTTAAAAGAGATGGAAGTGCTTAATATCATTCTGGATGTGACACACCTGAGCGATGAAAGCTTCAGGGAAGTTCTCGAAAATTTTCACGGTTCCGTATGGGCGAGCCATTGTAATGTCCGTAAACTGGTAGATCATAACCGGCAACTTTCTGATGACCAGATAGGCGAGTTGATTGACAGGGGAAGCGTTATCGGAGGAGCCCTTGATGCCTGGATGATGGTACCGGGATGGATACGGGGAAAATCAAAGCCCGGAAAAATGGGCGTGACCCGGGAAACACTTATCGATCATATGGATCATATCTGCCAGATAGCAGGCAACTCATTACACGTGGGCATAGGTTCTGATCTGGATGGCGCTTTCGGAAAGGAGCAATGTCCGGCAGACCTGAATACCATTGCCGATCTTAAAGGATTGCCGGCTCTTTTGAAAAGCAGAGGATATGATGAAGAAGATGTTGATAATATAATGTTTAAAAATTTTATTCGTTTTATCAAAAAAACCTGGGGCGATGAATAAAAAATTTCAAAGAGTCATTCAGCTTATGATTTTAACCGTTTTAACGGGATTATTTTCAATGTTCACCCTGTCGCCCGGGTCGATTACCGGAAGAGAGGAGGCGCTGCAACTTTACCGCGAATACTATCTTCCAGGAAAAATATCCGGTATCGACTGGAATGGGAGTATTGATAACTGTGATGCCGGTGAGTTGGAGATGGATATCCTGGATAAAGCTGAAAAACGCATCAATTATTTCCGTCTGGCCTGCGGGTTGGAACCGATCAGTTTAAATCATGAATATAATGAATTGGCCCAGGAGGCAGCCTTGATCATGACAGCCAATGGAAAACTGAGCCATACACCACCCAGCAATTGGAAATGCTATTCCGAAAAGGGGTTTAATGGGGCACAAAATTCCAACCTGGGGTATTCTGATTTTGATAACTTCAGTGAAACATCTTTTGTAACCGGTTTTATCCTTGATTACGGAGCAGCCAATAATGCACTTGGACACAGGAAATGGTTGTTAAATTCGAGAAGCCTTGAAATGGGGTATGGCAACACCGGTAAATTTGAGGCGATCTATGTGATCGGTATCCAGCAGGAAGCCAGGGAGGAGGTTCCTGGTTTTATTGCCTATCCTCCCGCCGGTTATTTTCCTCATGAATTGATCTATGAGAAATGGAGTTTTGCCATCCCTTATGGTCCGGAAGTGGATTTTAGTAAAGCTAAAGTAGAGATGCAGAATGGCAGGGGTGAGAAATTATCGGTGAAGATACTTATAAAACAGGACCCATGGTATTATGATCCGACCCTTGTGTGGAAAGCCGAATCTTTATTTACAGAAGAAGAAATAAAATATTTGAGGAACAGCCTGGCAGCCCAGGGTTACCTGGATCAGCAGATCAGCGTGACCATCAGGGATGTGCTGGTCAATGGCGAAAAGAAAAGTTATAACTATGCAGTGACACCTTTTGATCCAAATTCCTGATATAAAATACTTCTACAATTTCTTTCTGACTATAATTTTTTCATGATGGTTAACAAGATGAAGCACAAATACTTTTTTAACGGGGTCTTGTTGTTTATATTCTTTCTGATCCTTCAACTATCCTGCTCCCCGGATAGTGAACCGCTCAACGATAATCTTTATTTTGAGGAACTATTATGTGAATACGAAGAGAAACCGCTGGGTATTGATAATCCTTCTCCCAGGCTCACCTGGAAAGTATCCACTAAAGAGCTGAACGCCTCACAATCTGCTTATCAGATCCTTGTTTCCGATGATCCCGGAAACCTGGACAGGGATCAGGGCAACCTCTGGGATACCGGGAAGGTAACATCATCACGGTCTGTCAATATTCCTTATCAGGGCAAACCTTTGGAGTCAGGCAAGACCTGCTACTGGAAAGTGAAGATCTGGGATAAAAACGATAGCAGGTCTTCCTGGAGCCATACCGGGCAGTGGGAGATGGGGCTGTTAGAGCTTGTGCGGTGAAAGGCGTTCCACTCGCCACACCTATCA
>CAZYDB010000447.1:0-2788 GCA_964645995.1 uncultured Roseivirgaceae bacterium | reverse complement strand
CGGTCAGCTACCGGATCCAGTATCCTCGAAAAAGCATTTCCGGGGAATACCGCTTATGACCTCAGTGAAGCGATTCATGAATTTAAATCTGAGAAAGTAACCTTGTAAAACTGTTAATAAAACCAATTTAAAAATAAAAAATACTATGTTTAATCTGTTTGGAAATACGACAACTGAAAAATTTGAACATATATTCTGTGAGGAACTGCAGTCCATTGTTGAAAACGGCAACGGACAGGATAATTATGAACTGATCGATGTCCGCACGCCTGAAGAATTTCATGCGGGACATATCCCGGGATCCAGGCTTATCAACCTGATGGACCCTGCTTTCCGGGATAAGGTGAGCGCACTGGATCCGGCGAAGACCTATTATGTCTATTGCCGCAGCGGAAGCCGCAGCATGACCGCCTGCCGGGTAATGGGAGATGCCGGTCTCGACAAGCTCTATAATGTGAAATTCGGACTAATGGGCTGGCAGGGGCCATTGGAGTAAGGATTCGCGATTTGCGATTTGCGATTTGCGATTTAGGAAATAACCACAGAGGATCACGGAGTTAGGCACAGTGGTTTACAGAGTGGGAACAGTGGAAATGAAAGTTGGATCTCTGAGTTACTCTGTGAATACCTCTGCGCGACTCTGTGGTTAAACCCTTGGGGGTATTAAGGATTTGCGATTCGTGATAGCCAGATAACTACAGAGGTCACAGGGTGAGGCATAAAGGAAACGGAGAATAACAGCGTACGATGGTTCAGCTTTCACGTAATGGCGTTACCTTTATAAGCCAGAAATAAGACATAACTCATTGCCATGAATTTCTACAGCCGGAAGCTCGTTAAACCCGAGGACCTGAACTCGAGGGGCACCCTTTTTGGCGGCACCCTGCTTAGCTGGATCGATGAGGATGCCGCTATTTTTGTGATCGGTTATATTGGCAAAAAAAATGTAGTCACTAAATATATGTCCGAGATCAATTTTGTAAACTCGGCCAGGAATGGAGATATTATTGAGATCGGTCTTGAAGTAACAGGCACAGGTAAAACATCGGTCACTGTCCGCTGTATGGTGAGAAATAAGATCACCCAGGAAGAGATCATCCGGATTGAAAAGATCGTTTTTGTTCATGTGAATGACCTCGGCCGTCCCACCCCTCATGGTCTGGTACAGGAAGTATAAACAAAAATCTAAATTTTTTAGTGAATTATTTTTATATTTAGCAAGACTAAATATTTTAGTATAATGATATTGAAAGACCGGTCGATTGATTTCATTCCTGTGACTTGTTATAGAGAAAATGCAATGCCAGGTAATCCGGTTAACAGGCTGACTACCGCTGATCACCCATGTATGCCATCGTCGATATAGAAACTACCGGAAATTATACCCGGCGAAGTAAGATCACCGAGATCGCCATCTTCATCCATGATGGGGATAAGATAGTCAATCAGTATCATACCCTCCTCAATCCGGAGATGAACATACCACCCTATATTGAATCGTTGACAGGCATCACCAACCGGATGGTTGAAAACGCTCCAAAATTTTACGAAGTAGCGAAGGATATCTATCAGATGCTGGAAGGCCGGATCTTTATTGCTCATAATGTTAATTTTGATTATAATTTTATCCGCCAGGAGTTTAAATCGCTTGGCGGAGATTTCAAGGCAAAAAAACTCTGTACGGTACGGTTATCGAGAAAAATATTACCGGGCTTTCCCTCTTACGGTCTTGGCAACCTCGCCAAACAGTTGAAAATCCCGGTGAATGGGCGTCACCGTGCCGCCGGTGATGCCGAGGCAACCGTAAAAATTTTCGAGACCCTGCTTGAAAAGGATACGGGAGGCCATATTGAACAAGCCCTTAAACGAAGCTCCATGGATGGATCCCTCCCCCCCAACCTGCCTAAAAGAGCGTTTGAATCCCTTCCCGAAGCTACCGGCGTTTATTATTTTCATGACCAGAAAGGAAAAGTGATCTACGTAGGCAAAGCTAAAAACATCAAAAAGAGGATCAAGAGCCATTTCAGTCCCGGTTCAGAAACCTCCGGCAAACAAAGACTCTTCCGGGAGATCCATGGGTTAAGCCATGAACTATGCGGCAATGAACTGGTTGCCCTTTTGTTTGAAACACATGAGATCCAACGGTTATGGCCCCTGCATAACCGGCAGCAGAAAAGAATATCCTGGAATTACGGGATCTTCCTGTATGAAGACCAGCAGGGGTATAAGCGGCTATCCATCAGCCGACTGGTCAAAAACGGACCACCGCTTATGGCTTTCAGGTCCCAGGCAGAGGCAAGGGAATATTTGCGGGCCAGGGTCCGCGAGTACGAACTATGCCCGAAGATGGCAGGGATCCAGCGATCTGCAGGCGCCTGTTTCGATCACCTTATCAATCAGTGCCGGGGGGCCTGCACCGGGGAAGAACAACCGGCCCTGTATAATAAAAGAATGAACAAGCTGATACTGTCGTTAAACCATGAAAACCTATCGGCAGCCATCATCGGCAACGGCCGTCATACGGAAGAATCATCCGTCGTATGGGTCGAAAAGGGACAATATCTGGGTTTTGGTTTTTATGACAACCAGCAGGAAATTATGCATCATAATCAGTTGAAGGACTTTATCACCAGCTACCCGGACAACCAGGATATCCAGCGGATCATCCGCATGTATCTCACCCGGCACAGGGACTACCGGATTGTGCCGCTTGAATAAGACGCATCTGCCCCTGAGATCAGTCGAAATATATTCAGCCCCTAACGCCATCACCCTTGAGATAAACAAT
>CAZYDB010000446.1:0-2807 GCA_964645995.1 uncultured Roseivirgaceae bacterium | reverse complement strand
CCATTGATATAGGCTTCACCGGAGGTAGCTCCATAAAAAGCCACATTACCAATTACGATATTATCGGCAGGCACGAAACCGGCATCCCTGTCGGGATAAACAATCAATTGTGCGCCGGAGAGGCCTTTGCCGAAATAGTCATTAGCTTCACCCTCCAGTTCAAAACGAATGCCTGGCGCGCTGAAGGCGCCAAAACTCTGACCGGCAGATCCTCTGAACCGGACGTGGATCGTATTTTCAGGCAGGCCGACACCCCCGAATTTTTTAGATATTTCATTAGACAACATGGCGCCTACCGCCCTGTCGGTATTTAAAATCCTGAATTCAGCCTGAATGGGATCTACTTTATCAAGGGCAGGTTTTGCGGCTTCAATTAGTTTGAGGTCAAGGATATCACGGATCTCATGGTCCTGTTCCATTTGTTTATAAAGACCCACTGACGGCGGACTTTCCACTTTGGTTATGACTGGTGTAAGGTCCAGCGTCTTGAACTTCCAGTATTCAAGATCCTCCCGCACACGGAGGATGTCTGCCTGTCCGACCATTTCATTTACCGAACGGAAGCCCAATTCAGCCATGATTTCTCTCAGCTCTTCGGCAAGGAAGGTGAAATAATTGACCACATATTCCGGTTTACCGGTGAACATTTTCCGCAGTTCAGGCCGTTGGGTGGCTATACCAACCGGGCATGTGTTCATATGGCATTTCCTCATCAATATGCATCCTTCTACAACAAGGGCGGCGGTAGATACCCCCCATTCTTCGGCACCCAACAGGGTAGCAATGGCAAGGTCTCTGCCCGTCCTGATCTGGCCATCCACCTGGACGGTGATCCTGGAACGGAGGTCGTTGAGTACCAGGGTCTGATGTGTTTCAGAGAGGCCCAGTTCCCAGGGCAGGCCTGCATGTCTGATGCTGCTGAGTGGTGAGGCGCCGGTGCCTCCGTCAAATCCGGCGATCAGGACGGCATCAGCCTTTCCTTTGGCAACGCCGGCAGCGATGGTGCCGACACCTATCTCTGAGACCAGCTTGACATTTATGCGTGCCTCCCGGTTGGCATTTTTCAGGTCGAAGATGAGCTGGGCCAGGTCTTCGATGGAATATATATCATGGTGCGGGGGAGGTGATATCAGGCCTACTCCCGGGGTAGAGTGTCGAACCCTGCCAATCCATTCATCCACCTTATGCCCGGGAAGCTGTCCGCCTTCCCCAGGCTTGGCTCCCTGCGCTATTTTGATCTGTAACTCATTGGCGTTGGTGAGGTAATGGCTTGTAACGCCAAAACGGCCGGAAGCAACCTGCTTGATGGCTGACCGCTCCCAGTCACCGTTGGGCTTTCTTTCAAATCGGATCTCATCCTCTCCGCCTTCCCCACTATTGCTTTTGGCGCCGATCCTGTTCATGGCGATGGCGAGCGTCGCATGGGCCTCATGGGAGATCGCTCCGAAAGACATGGCGCCGGTGGCAAACCGTTTGAAGATCTCCTCCTTTGGTTCCACTTCTTCAATGGGGATGGACTTCCTATTGCGATACTGAAAAAGACTTCTCAGGGTGATGGCTTGCTCGGACTGCTCGTTGATTCGCTGTGCATATTTTTTAAATAGTCCGTAATCTCCATTTCTGGTCGATTGTTGGAGAATAGATACGGTTTCCGGGTTGAACATATGTTTTTCACCGCGACGCTTCCATTGGTAAAAACCTCCCTGCTCCAGAGGTTTTTGGGGGACAGGCTTCTCCGGGAAGGCCATCCGGTGCTTGACGAGCACTTCTTTGGCAATACCTTCAAAACCGATTCCCTCAATTCGGGATACCGTACCGGAAAAACAATAATCAATAACCTTTTTACTGATACCGATCGCTTCAAAGATCTGTGCTCCATGGTATGACTGCAGGGTAGAGATCCCCATTTTGGAGAAGATCTTTAAGAGACCTGCATTGACGGCCTTGATATAGTTTTTTTCAGTTTCTTTGGCTGTAAGCTTCTTTTCAACCAGTTTACTTTTCCGAATACTTTCTACGGTTTCAAAAGCAAGATAGGGGTTGATCGCATTGGCGCCATAGCCGAAGAGTGTAGCAAAATGATGCGTTTCCCAAACATCTCCTGCCTCTACAAGCAGGCCAGCACGGACCCTTCTCCCGTTCTTTACCAGGTGGTGATGGATAGCACCAACAGCCATCAAAGTGGGGATAGGAGCTCTTCCCTCATCGATCTCACGATCACTGAGCAATAATATATTGGCTCCGTCATGGATTATGGCCCTGTCAGAATCATTACAGATCCTGTCGATGGCGGTTTCGAGTCCCGCTGAGCCTTTTTTCACATCAAAAGTGATATCAATATTGCTTACCCTGAAATTGGTATGTTTTATATTACGTACCTTTTCCAGTTCCCTGTTGGTCAGCACCGGTTGAGATATTGCGATCTGCTTAACGTGCAAAGGCGTTTCGGAAAAAATATTCCAGGTACGGCCAAGACTAGTGAAAAGCGACATTACGATCCGTTCTCGGATAGGATCTATTGCCGGGTTGCTGACCTGTGCAAATAATTGTTTGAAATAACTTGACAAATGCTGGCTCTGATGTGATAAAATGGCCAGCGGGGTATCGGCACCCATGGATCCTATGGGTTCCTTCCCACTTTCTATCATGGGACCAAGGATCATTTTCAGGTCTTCATAAGTATAGCCATAGGCATTCTGTCTTATCAGTAATGATGATTCCTCAAACTGATACTTAGGCGTATCCGTATCGGGGATATCATCAAGATTTACTTCCCCCTCTTCTTTTTTCTTTTCTTTCGGCTTTTC
>CAZYDB010000445.1:0-2810 GCA_964645995.1 uncultured Roseivirgaceae bacterium | reverse complement strand
CAGTGAAAGCCGTTTTACCACCGATCTGATGATAACAGATAATGGGGACAAATGGATGATCATCAACCAATCTTTTGGTGGCGGTATCCTGGTGTATAATGAAGCGATGAATGGATACCGGAGGCTTACATCCATCGCAGGCGAAGGAGGTCTGCCCTCCAATGAGGTTCTTGATATGGCGATTGACAGAGAGGGCCGGGTATGGGTTGGAACTACGGATGGAGTTGCTTATTATCCCTTCCCGCGAAGTATTCTGAATGATGACCTTGTTGATGCGATACGGCCTATTTTTAACCAGCGTTTCTTATTCAGGAACGAGTCGGTTTTTACAATAGCCGTAGATGGCGGCAACCGTAAGTGGATGGGCACCTCTAAAGGCGCCTGGTTATTTAATGAAGACGGTATATTCCTGATTGAGAACTTTTCTTCGGAGAACAGTCCCCTGCTCACCGGTGCTGTATTGGATATTGCCATAAATGATCAAACGGGGGAGGTGTTCTTTGTTAACGAAAAAGGGATAAATTCCTACCGGGGGATGGCTACACTACCATCAGAATCACCTTTACAGGTGAAGATCTTTCCTAATCCTGTGGCACCCGGTTTTAATGGATATGTAGCGATACAGGGGCTTCCGGATGCCTCCATTGTCAAGATCACCGATATTTCAGGAAAGCTGATCTACCAGACCAGGTCGGCCGGTGGTACGGCTACCTGGAATGTGATGGATTACCGGGGAAGAAGGCCCCAGACCGGGATATATCTTGTTTTTAGTGCCACAGATCAAGGGGAGGATACCTTCGTGGGTAAGTTATCGATCATTAATTAGATGAAGCATAAAACAAGAGGCATTGTTATTAATTACATCAAATTCAGGGAAACATCAATCATCTCCCGGATTTATACTGATGAATTTGGCCTTAAAAGTTATATCCTTAATGGCATACGCTCAAGTAAACCACGCATACCCATATCTTTATTTCAGCCACTTACGCAAGTGGACATGATCGTATACAACAAGATGCATGCATCCCTCAACCGGGTTGCTGAGATTAAATGTTACCACCCCTACCATTCCATTCCCTATGAAATTGTTAAATCCTCAGTTGCCCTGTTTATAACGGAAATATTTTTCAAGATCATGAAGGATGAGGAAATCAATCCTGATCTTTATGCCTTTATTGAAGGGTCTCTGAATTTTTATGACCGATCGGACAGTTATTACATGAATTTTCATCTTCAGTTTCTGCTGAAATTGACCCGATATTTTGGTATTTTTCCGGAGAGCGCCTCTGACATGATCCGTGAAACAGCATCTATTGCTAAAGAATATTCAATCGGGGAACAGGATCGTCATTTATTGAATGACCTTCTGAAAAAGAGGTATGAGGAGCCGGTTCGGATCAACAATAGAAGCAGGGAAACTATACTGCGGCTGATCATTATGTATTATCAGGCGCATTTTGATCATCTTTCAGAAATAAAATCGTATAAAGTATTAAAGGAGGTTTTTGGTAATTAACCTGAAAAAATCACAAATTTTTCACCCTATCAGGGTTAACCTGGCGAAGTATCTTATTGAATATCACCTATATATCTTAAAATTACGCCGAACAACAAAAATTTATGAATAGGTTAAAAAAAGCCTGCGGAAAAATCAGCAGGCTTTGGCGATTCATACTGATATTTTAGCAAGATGCTTATTTAGAATAGCATAATAAATATGACCAAACTGATCATAACACCAAATCTTAAACTCAACCAATTCTTGTGGCACCAACATGTTAACAGCTTTAACCAGTTCTTTTTCAAAAAGCCGGCTGTCAAAGCTTACTTTCTTAAGAATTGTTTTTGTATACTCTAACATAGTCCTCAAAATTTAAGTTTAAAACAGTGTAACAATCAATAATTTTTATACTTAAAAGAATGTTAAATACACTATGGAATATAATAAAAAACACGTTCAAATAAAAAGAATAAATTACATTTGTTAGTTCAAAAAAAGACCAAACACTATGATGAAGAGGTTTATGCAAAAATTCAATAAACTTAACATCATTTCGATATTATTTACGATATTAATGTTCTCAGGGTTTTACGTAAACGGCCAGCAGGTATCTATACAACTGGGTTCCGACCAGATCAGCCTGAATCAACCGTTTACAATCACGATCACGGTTGAAAACGGCCAGTTATCAAGTTATAGTCAATTCCCTGATATTCCGGGATTTAATAAGCGGGGTACTTCTTCCTCCAGTTCGACCAATATTGTAAATGGCCGTGTTTCGTCCAGGCAGAGTATTATTCAGAATTATATACCCCGGCAGGAAGGCAAGTATGTGTTAGAGCCCTTTATCATGGAGATCAACGGAGAGGAAGTACAATCTCCCGGGCAAACCATCACGGTGGGCCCGCCTACGGAGCAACGTAACCGGCATGATCCTTTTTCAACCGATCCTTTTGATAATTTCTTTAACAGACGTGCCGAGCCACAAGAATTCGTTGATATCCCGGAGGATGCTTTTTTGGCTTTGTCGACGAGCAAAGAATCGGTTTATCCGGGTGAGGGTTTTACCATGACCCTCGCTTTTTATGTGGCTGAGAACAACCGCGCTCCACTGCAGTTTTATGAACCTGCCCGGCAACTGGCAGAGGTATTGAAGGAGCTGAAACCGGAAAATTGCTGGGAAGAGAATTTTAATATTGATAACCTTAACCCAGAACCGGTAACGGTCAATGGTAAGCAATACAGCCAGTACAAAATTTACCAGGCCGCCTATTATCCGCTAAACAGGGATACGATCAAATTCCCT
>CAZYDB010000444.1:0-2833 GCA_964645995.1 uncultured Roseivirgaceae bacterium | reverse complement strand
GTACCGTTTGAAGATGCCCGTTTACTTTCAGCTTGATCAGTACGGCATCAGGCCCAAGCGGACCTTCCACTGGTTGCAGTTGGCTGCTTTCCTTGCCTAATAAGCCGGTTTGAAGCATGACGGTTCCTGCAGTGGTCAGCCCGGCACCCTTCAGGAATCCCCTGCGGCTGATCCCTTTTTTGCCTTTTTGCTGTTCCCCGGTGTTTTTAGCAGCATGCGCTTGTTGTTTTTCTTCTTTCATGTTATCAGTGAAGTTTAACAGAATTATCGATTAGGTTCCAATTCGCTTGATTTACAAATGTATAGATGACACTTTAATAAAAAAACATATCAACAAATCAAATTAAGGAAAATTCAGCATATATAAAAATGAACCTTATTTTAATTATTTATACATAATATTATTGAACAAAAAAATATCAAAAAAGCACTCAATCGGGTTATGAGTTGTATTATTTTTATAAATAAGTTGTTGATAAAAGTAAAAAATCAGCTAATTTATGAAATATGATCCTTGCAGGTTCCGTTAGTATTTATCAGGGCGGTTTATCCAAAAAAATTTAGCATGAAAAATACTGTATGACCGTTTCATTTGGAGAATGCATGCGGCCATGGAGTTTGGTGGATACCGGTGTATCACTACAGACAGGTTCCGGCAGGGTGGGGTGCATAGCCTGTAAGGGTTAAGGCCGATTCGTTCATGCTATAAAATTAAATTAAAAACTTTTTGGATAGAAGTGTTATAGATCAGACATTTAGGGTCACGCTGTGTTTTACTGTTTAACCGGGTCCGATATCATAAGCTAAATGTATCCTCTAAGGGTGTGGTATTGGAAGAAAGTGTATTATAATTTATTTTTACTGCCGGATCACCATTTTGGAACGATATAATTGTAAACATAATCATCACTTCATTTAACAAATAAAATTATGCCTGATAAGTTTAAAGAGTTATTAAAAGGAAACCAGAGTTGGGTAGCGGAGATGAAAAAAAGCTCCCCTGAAATTTTCACTCAGATGTCTCAGGGACAGCAACCGAACTTTCTGTGGATCGGATGTGCGGACAGCCGGGTGCATGCTGAGGAAGTAACCAAATCCCTTCCCGGGACGATTTTTGTACAGCGTAATATTGCCAACATGGTAGTTCATACCGACAACAATATGCTGAGTGTCGTTTACTATGCCATAAAATATCTGAGTGTAAAACATATTATTGTCTGTGGTCATTATGGATGCGGGGGCATTAAAGCGGCTATGAGCCAGGATACTTTTGGATTGCTTGACAGTTGGATCGGCAATATCAAAGAGGTGTATAAGCTACACCGGAACGAATTGAGTTCAATTGATGATCAGGCAGCACGTGAGCGCCGGTTTGTGGAATTAAACGTGCAGGAGCAGGTTAACAATGTGGCTAAACTGGCTTTTATCCAGGAAGAATGGAAGAAGGGTGAGTTCCCCTATATCCACGGATGGGTTTTTAATATTGATAACGGGTTGTTACAAAACCTGGACATAACGGTTAATTCGGCTGATCATCTGGAAGAAGTATTCCGGTTTTCTCCTGTTCCATAGTCCCGGCAGTAGGACCTGTCGGTAAAAGGAGGCCGCTTGATATCAAAACATAAACTTATATGAGATCAGGGTGGATTTTTCTCTGGGTTGTTTTCCTTTTTCAAGCTTCCCTGCAGGCACAGCCCCCCGACCGGATCGCTGAACGGGCGGCCCGGCACTGGCTTGCCTTGCATAACCAATTCAGGGATACCGCAGACGTCTGGGGTAAATATACCCTTGACCTGACACTCGAGGCCCTGCTGTTCTATGATCATTATACCGGACAGGATCGCTATGCAAAGATCGTCGCGGAAGTATTTAACCAAAGGAAGGTCGGGCCGGTTGACACCATCAACTTCCGTACCCAGCCTTTCTGCAGCATTAATTTCACGCTCGGCAGCCTGACCGGCGATCCGGAATGGTTCGGGGGATTCATGGCTGAAAGCTACCGGATGTACCGGGAAGCCTTTAAATCACCCGAAGGCGCGATCATGCTCAATCACCAGGGCCGGCACCGGGTATTGATCGATTATATGCAGGAATATACCAGCCGGCTGGCCAAAACCGGTTATTTAACAGAGGACACCCTTTTATTTTCGGAAAGCGTCAGCCAGTATTTGATCTATGAAGACCTGCTGAGGGATACGTCAAACGGCTTATGGTCCCAGGGGCGGGGTTTCTGTCCGGATACCACCCGGTTTGCCGGGGGAGCCTGGTCGCGTGGACATGGCTGGCTGTTGCGCGGCCTCGTCACCACGATGCTGCATCTTCCCCGGGAGCGCAGGATGACCTTATTGCCTGTTCTGGAGCGTGTTGCCCATGCCCTGCTCGCTGTCCAGGCGGAAAGCGGCATGTTCCATATCCTGCTTCATCTTCCTGTGGACGCATCGGCTCCCGATGTCAGCGGTACCGGCATGATCGCGTATTATTTGTCGATCGCCGTGGAGAGGGGCTGGTTGGAGGAAGGGATCTTTCAACCAGCGATTCTTAAAGCCACCCGGGCGATCAAAAGCTATGTTACCGACGCGGGCGAGGTGTTGAGTTCCTGCAAGGGTCCCGGCCCGCTTTGCACGGTGGATGATTACCTCGGTTATACCCCGGAGATCGACGAAAGTCACGGATTCCAGGGGGTCATTTATGGGATGATGGCCGGGATGATGATGGAGGAATAAGGGCGGCCTCTTCACACACTTACTCACGCGCCTGCTCCAGACTCATGCTGTCTTGGTACACCCGAAGGGACTCCCCGCTTTCGCTGCGCTCATCGGGGTAAACTTCTCGT
>CAZYDB010000443.1:0-2850 GCA_964645995.1 uncultured Roseivirgaceae bacterium | reverse complement strand
GAATATCACCTATATATCTTAAAATTACGCCGAACAACAAAAATTTATGATTAGGCCAGGCTAAAAGGAAAAAGTGAAGGTTTCTGGCATTTATAGCATTGTATCTGATCACATTACTTCCTCTTCCTTTTCTTTTCTTTTAATGATTGCGCCAATGATCAGGGATACGACCAGATAAAAGATCAAGCTGATCCCGAATCCTTTTATTGAGCCGGTTACTGAAAACTGGCCTGCTGTTCTTTCTTCAGCCTGTGCAAGTGCTTCGTCCATTTGATCGGCCGGCATATTAAACCGGGCCATCATTTGTTCAGCCTGCTCAAGGGCTGCTTGTGTTAAACGGTTTGGGAGGTCAGGGTCAATAACCTGGTACAAAATTATATTGAACAGGGTGGTGATTATTCCTGCTACGACCAGGGTCATGAAAACTACTGAGAAGGCTTTATTAAAGGACATGTAGCCTCCAATTGCTGTCCTGTATTGCTTACCGGCGTAAACGATCAATATGATGTTGATCACCAATATAGAAAGACCGAACCACCACTTGATCATCAGTCCTTCGCCTATGATGTAAACCAGAATAGTTAAAATAATATTCACTATCCCGATGATAAGCCCCCATTTAAGGGCATGGTTAAAAAGTCCTGTTTTTTCCATTGTCTTCGAAAGTTGGTTTTTTTCTTAAAATTAAAGAGATGATAATAGTTAAAAACAGCCCATAAGGCAAGCTTTTTATAAAATAATCAGATGAAAGGTCTAGAATTGTTGTGGACGGTATTAGCTCGAGGGTTTTATCCAAAGCTTCCTGTCCTATCGATTCGGCAACTCCTTCACTGACTGCCTGGATTTGGGCTGTCAGCTGCCCGATATAGGCTGCTACAAAATCCTGTTCTATCAGCCACCCGAAGAGGAGGATAAATACAGCCATGAGAAAAGATACGATAAAAATGATCTGGATGCCCAGGCTCATGCCTTGCCAGAAATGAAGGTGTCCGCTATTTCTGTTCTCTTTGAAATCTCGGATACCGAATACAAGGATAATAGGAAAGAGGATGATCCTGAAATCAAGTATCGGTGGAATCAACAATGGATTTTTCCCGAAATAGTATAAAACAAGGAAAAGTATGATGGAAAGAACGGCAGCAAAGCCTCCGTATTTGAGCGGGATGATATAAATATCCTTTATTTTCTTCATCAATAAAGATTTATTCGGCAATATACACTTTGTCTTTATTGATCGTAGCTATTATTCTGCCTTTCATTTTTTTATTCCAGAACGGTGTGTTTACTGCTTTTGACAGGTTTGTTTTGGCATTAAGGGTCCACTCTGCTGTTGGGTCGAATACTGTAATATTAGCATCTTCATTTTCTTTTAACCGGGGGGTCTCCAGGTTCAATCTTTTTCTGGGATTGACAGTGACTTTGTCGAGGAAGGTCTCCCATCCATCCGGTCCCAGGACGTTGAGAAGTACGGGATAAACGGTTTGCAGGGCAGTGATCCCGAAATCAGCCATATCAAATTCCAGCTTTTTACATTCCTCATCATGTGGGCTATGGCCGGATACGATCACATCGATAGTGTTGTCTTCCAGGCCCCTGATCAATGCCTTCACGTCTTTCTTATCACGGAAGGGTGGGTTTACTTTATAATTCGTATCAAAATCAGCAAGGTATTTATCATCAAAAGCGATCTGATGAGCGGCAATATCGCAACTGACATCCAGTCGTTTTTTAGCGTTCTTTATCATCCTGATGGCTTGGGCCGTGGAGATATTGGAGAAGTGCAGCTTGCCGCCTGCATAGTCAAGGATCCGCAGGTCTCTTTCGATCATTATCTCTTCGGCAATAGACGGCATTCCTTTCAGGCCAAGGGTAGTCGAGGTGATGCCTTCATGCATATTACCCAGCATATTCAGCCATTTATCTTCCGGCTTGTTGAGGATCAGGCCATCAAATTTACGGACATATAACAAGGCTTTAAGGAGGATGTCAGTATTCCATACCGGCTTTTCACCGTCAGTGAATGCAATAGCGCCCGAGGTATGCTGGTCGATCATTTCGGTGATTTCCACCCCTTCGTTATCTATTGTGATCGATCCGTAGGGATGAATGTCAGGCAGGCATTTTTCCGCTTTCGACAAAATATAACTGATTTGGTTCTTGGACCGGACCGGAGGATTGGTATTTGGTAAAAGGGCCACTCCCGTAAAACCACCGGCGGCGGCGGCGGCGCATCCTGAGAATAAATCTTCTTTATGTTCATTGCCCGGATCATTGAAGTTGGCGCGCATATCAAACCACCCGATCGAGACCTTCAGTTGTTTGCCCTGTATGAGCCGACCCTCCTCCTTCAGGTTGTCGCCAATTTGAATGATCTTTCCCTTATCAACCAGAACGTCTTTTTTCTTTTTATGAAAGGGTGAGCCCGGGTGCAGGACCTGGGCATTTTTTATAAGTAGCTTCATATTATAAAAATCTGATAATCAATATTTCAGCAAGAAGAAAAAGTAATGTCAATAACAGGGCATAACGCCATAAGGGGATACCCAGATATCTTGTCTTGATTTCATTATCAAAATTATCAATTCCTCTGGTATTAAAAAGCGTAAGCGAAGAATTTTGACCGGCAAGGGCTTCTAATTCTTCAATATCGATTTGTTCCAGCTTCGATTCTGATTCTTCCTGGTTGAATGCGATAGAGCCCTGCGGTTCATCACCAACCAATAACTGATAAAAACCGGGAGCGATTTCAAATTTCGGAATCTCCAGATAGACTTCATTTCCGGCAATTCGCTGTCCATCCCTCTAAGTGGCCGTGTTGCTGGTGGTATTGGGGCAATTGGCAGGACTTTA
>CAZYDB010000442.1:0-2879 GCA_964645995.1 uncultured Roseivirgaceae bacterium | reverse complement strand
TCCCCTCCTCATCCCGGGCATCATGCATCGTCCTGAATTTGATCACCCGGAAGATCTTTTCGTCCTTCCCGGGCCGGGGCTGGGTAAAAAAGATTTTGCCTTTATTGGCAACAGCCAGCAGGATTGCTGTTATAAGAACCAGTGGAGAGAGGATGATAAGCAGTACTAAAGCAATTATAAAATCAAGAAGGGGTTTAAGGTAATTGCGGTACATGGAGATCAATTAAAGATGGTTGCAAGCGCACGCGTCAGAACAGGCACGCCTCAGGAAACACGTGCCAACAAAGTAGATCAGGAATAATTTTAGGGATCGAGGCGGATCTGTTTGGAATAATCTTCCTGCGGTTCCTGCACGATATCCTGGAATACTTCGGTCAGGTCGACATGAAGATCCGTGAATACCCGGCTTTCGGGAAAATCACCCATGGTCTGGGGTTTTGAAGGTAGATATTTCCCGGTGTCATCAAGATAAAAGACCGTCAGGGATTTTTCCATGGGGTAGACGATCCAGTATTCTTTCACCCCGGCTTGTTCGTAAATGGCATATTTTTCATGAAGGTCTTTCCGGATCGAACTTTTGGATACAATTTCGATGATCAGGTCCGGAGCGCCATTGCAGCCTTTTTCATCAATTTTCGAAAGATCACAGATCACGCAGATATCCGGCTGGACCACGGTTTCAGCTTCCTCATCGGATGACTTTCCCGAAGCGGGAAGACGGACATCAAATGGAGCATGATAAACCCTGTATGGCGTCCCTTTTAGATATCCATATAGTTCGCTGGACAGAATAACGGAAATACCCTGATGACTTGCTGAAGAAGCCGGAGTCATTCGAAATATCCTTCCCATGATCAGTTCAACCCTTTCCTTAAACCGCCAGGTCAGATAATCGTCAAAAGTGTATTTTTTAGACAGATCGAGTTGATTTATATCGGTGATGATTTCCGGCATTTCCTTTTATTAGTATTCTGGTAACTAAGAGAAATTAATTAATAAAAATAGTTGATAGTAAAAAACTGTTGATGAAAATATACTTACAGGCACGCGTTGGGAGACGCACGCCAGCAAAGGTTGAATGAAGAAGGGCGCCAAGGGTTGGCGCGTTTTTTAGTAAGTCATAAAAAGACAGATGCTGATTCAATTTGAATCTTCTAATATTTCTTCCAGCGTTTTTACAAGTTTTTCATATACTACATCAATATCCCCTTCCTTTTCAGCATAATCCCGGGCATGTCGTTTTTGCTGTAACAATTTTTCAGGATCCATATTTATATATTTTTCTATGGCTAACCTCAGGTTTTTAGGATTTTCAGATACGTAATAACATCCCAGGTCATTTTTTTCAATAATGGATCGCATCTCACCATCCAGGGAGAAAATGATCGGCAAGCCAGCCGAGAGATAGTCAAATAATTTATAGGTTACCGTCTGCGTGCCCCTCTTTCGGTATGCGGCAATTCCAATATCTGCTGCTGAAAGTTCTTTTCTCAGGCGAACGCCATTCAGCCATCCTTTAAAATGTACATGTGGAATACTTTTTGCTTTCCACTCAAGTTTTTTCCTTTCCGGACCATCCCCGGCAATGACGAATTCAGCGTCCCCGGATGAAATATTCCGTGCTACCTTGAGTATTGACCCCACATCATAGGAAGCACCCAGTGTACCCGCATAAATGAACCTGATTGGCCTCTTGATCTTTTTACTATCCAAAAAAGGATAGGCTGAAGTATCCACAGCAGGATAAAACACCTTATATATCATATCCGGTTGATCGATCAGCTTTTGGGCCCATTGCAGGTATGTCTCCGATATGGAAAAAACAGCCCGGCATGAGGCAAACGAATTTTTAAGCGAATGATAAAAACCAGCCAGGAAAATCCTGGAGGGTCTTTTTAAATAATCCGGCAATACATTCAGAAAAACATCGGGCCAGGGATCGATGATATCCACGACCAGGGGAACCTGATGGGAGCTTGAATAATCGGCAACCACTTCAAACAACCTGATCGGGGGAAAAGCCAGGTATATCAGATCCGGTTTGGTTTCAGATCTCAGATTTTTGATCATGTTCTTTGCATAATCACCATGGGACAACAACCTTCCCAGCGAGATATTCCTTCTATATGGTTTAGCATAAACCAATCGTAATTCATAATCAGGCTTTACCTCAATTTCCTGATCGGCAGGGTATCGCTGGGATTTGGTAAAATGATTGTAGGTGGAAGACCAGAAGGTGACCTTATGTCCCCTTTGATGTAAAACCCCGGCAATTCCCATAAATCGCATGGGCCTCGTCTGGTCTATGGGCAATGGTTCAAATGCAGAGATCAACCAGATATGCATCACCCGCTTCTTTTTTCCCAGGATGCCACGAGTTCCCGGAATATCTGATGAAGATCAATGGTAATATCCCAGACCGGATAATCCCTTTTCATTTTACTGAGATCACTGTAGTAGCAGATATGGTCGCCAATCCTGTTCCTGTCCGAAACCTCGTAAACCATCGGTGTTCCTGATATTTCTTCAACTAAGTGAAACGATTCCAGGATGGAACAGGAGTTGCCCTTTCCCCCCCCCAGGTTATATACTTCACCCGATCTGGGCGCTTTTAAATATTCCTCAATAAACCGGACCACATCGTAGGCGTGTATATTATCCCTCACCTGTTTGCCTTTATATCCGAATACCGTATACTTCTTCCTTTCCAGATTACATTTGACCAGGTAACTCAGAAATCCGTGCAATTCAACCCCGCTGTGATTGGGACCGGTCAGGCAACCTCCCCGGAGGCATACCGTCGGCATATTGAAGTAACGTCCATATTCCTGCACCATGATATCTGCTGCCACCTTGGATGCACCGAACAGAGAATGTTT
>CAZYDB010000441.1:0-2888 GCA_964645995.1 uncultured Roseivirgaceae bacterium | reverse complement strand
GTCATATCAAAAATACCTGGAACAAGGTGTTTGAAGCGGTTACCGGTACCGAAGGGCGTGCGGATAGCTCAGGAACAATCTATGATCTGAATGGAAACATCGTGTGGAAACACAGGGACAGAGATGATCCCAATCCTTACCAGGTTGAACATGATGAACTTTTTGCCTCCATTGTTAATGGTGGAGTGATCAATGACCTTGAGAATGGTGCCAAGAGTACCATGACTGCTATACTTGGCCGCATGGCAACCTACTCAGGACAGATGATTACCTGGGATGAAGCCATCAATTCAGATATTAAACTGGTGCCTGACGAGTTTGGATGGGATGTGCTTCCACCGGTCCTGCCGGATGAAAACGGTTTCTATCCTATACCCATGCCTGGAATAACAAAAGTTCTTTAATACATAGGAAGAGCCCTGGCAACAGGGCTCTTTTACTTCTCTTCAAATTCTTCAGCTAGTCTTTTATAGCTGTATTTTCTAATCTTCCCATTGACATTTTCTCTGATTATTGCTGCCTCGACAGGCGCTTTTTCAAGAAATTCAAAACCTGAAGAGAATCCTTTAACACTAAGTATGGAAGCGGTCACGTCGGCTGTGGTACAGTCTTCAGCAAATACGGTTACCGTACGCGGAATTGTGACACCATAACCAGTTGAGGGATCAATGATATGAGAATAACGAATACCGTTCAATTCTACAAAACGATAAAGATCCCCGGAAGTAGCTACCGATTGGTTGACCATCAATATGATGGAATCTTCGACCTCTCCCGGCAACTTTATTTCCCAACCTTTTTTAAATCGAGGCGCATCCCCCACTCTGATGTCACCTCCACCATCCACCAGGCAACGATCATAGCCACTCTGGCTCATTATCATAAACAATTGATCCACGGCATATCCCTTGGCAATGCCCCCAAGATCAAGCAACATACCCTCCTTCTCCAATAAAACCTTTTGCTCAGCACTATCCAGCTTTACAAACTGGTAATCAACAAGTTCTCTGGATCTTTTCAGTTGATCAGCCTCCGGCACCCTTTCCTTCCTGCCCGCCCTGCGCCATAATTTTGTCAAAGCACCTATCGTTATGTCGAAATCTCCATTCGATTTCTTAGACCATTCCTGGCTGATCCCAAGAACATTGAAAAGTTCATCACTGACCTTCCTATATCGACCACAACCTGATTCTTTACATAATTGCATTAACTCACTATGTGGGAGGTAATCACTCATGATCAAATTAAGGCTATCAAGTTTTGCAAATGCACTTTGGGCTATTTTTTCTGCATGATGCTGGTCATTCCCATAGCAAATAATCCGAAAGACAGAACCCATACCGGGATGATGGAACTCAAATCTTGTTTCCGTATCCGGCTGCCACCCCCTTAGGTTCATAAAAGAAAAAAGTAATATTAACGATATAATAAAAACCCGGTTCAAGGTTCGAAAATTAAACATAATTTCTCATATTTACACCCGTACAACACAATCAATGGACAATATTTATACCATTTTTATTTAAGATGATTTTTTTATCCATTATAATTAGCTTTACATTGTCAACATTTTTTAAGCGCTTAATTATCAATGCCTTATGAAAAGAAGAAATTTTATTAAGAAAACTTTAGTGGCCGGTGGTACTGCTCTGGCAACCTCCTCCCTGGCAGCACCTGCCATTATATCAAAAATGCCGGATAAAAAATTCAGGGATTTTGAAAAATATAACTTTAACCTGAATTATGCCCCTCATTTTGGAATGTTCAAAAGCCTGGCCGGGGAGGACTTGATTGACCAGATCCATTTTATGGCTGATGTAGGTTTTACTGCCATGGAAGATAATGGTATGTTGCGAAGACCACGGGAAATACAGGAAAAGATCGCCGGTGAAATGGAAAAACTGGGAATGAAAATGGGTGTATTTGTCGTTGACGGTGGCGATAACTGGAAAGTATCCTTAACCACCGGGAAACCTGAATTTTTAGACAATTTCATTAAAACATGTCACCAGTCGGTTGAATTAGCTAAAAGGGTGAATGCAACATGGATGACTGTGGTACCGGGTTATTTTGACAGGACCAAGAACATGGGGTACCAGACTGCCAATGTAATCAATGCGCTTAGAAAGGGAACTGAAATTTTTGAGCCACATAACCTTGTAATGGTACTCGAACCATTAAGTGATAATCCTGATCTTTTCCTGAGAACATCCGCTCAGAGTTATCTGATCTGCCAGGCTGTCGCAAGCCCTGCATGTAAAATCCTTTATGATATTTATCATATGCAGAGAAACGAGGGTGATCTGATTAAAAATATTGAATCCTCCTGGGATGAAATTGCTTATTTCCAGATTGGTGACAATCCCGGAAGAAAAGAGCCCACCACCGGTGAGATTAATTATATGAATATTTTTAAGTATATCGATGAAAAAGGGTTTAAGGGAGTTATGGGTATGGAGCACGGGGTTAATGGAACCGGGAAAGAGGGAGAAATCGCACTGATTGAAGCTTATAAAAAAGTGGATCAGTTTAAATAATTTACCCTTTACAGATCTTTTTTAACTGCTTTTGAACCAACTGTTCATATCGAAACAGCCTAATATTAAAAAAATTCGCCAATAGCTGCAACTATTTCGTATTGCAGACAGTCCTACTAATAAGTAGTGGAAACCAAATTACTGCTTTACGGATTTTCATATCCCCCATATTACGGTATTTTGAATTCGTCATAAGTGTAAAATGGATGTTTTATTGTATTTTAAATAATATTCCACGAAAGGCTTATTAACCATTCAATGAAATAGTATGCGGTCAATAGTTACTCATACAGTATTTTTTTTTGTAATTGTTTATTTATCGTATATAAACACCGCCTACTCAACAGATCC
>CAZYDB010000440.1:0-2891 GCA_964645995.1 uncultured Roseivirgaceae bacterium | reverse complement strand
ACCACCCAGTCCTGTGTGGTGGCCTGATCCGCTGCCGTGACGGTATAGGTGACCGGGTTGGTGAAATCATTGCCGCTGACCCCGCTCTGCTGGACGGAGTCGCCCACGGTGGCTGTGGCGCCTGTTGGCAGGGTGAAGGTCGCCACGAGGCTGGTCACATCCGTTTCATAAGCCACTTCAACATTGATCGTATGATCGGTGGTGTTGATCACGGCTGCGCCGGTCTGTTCGGCGAAGCTGAAGGAAAGGATGTCGGTATTATCGGGAAGAACGGCACTTATTCGGGACGGTGTGATGAACCCTGCCGAGAGCCGGTAGCTCCCCGAGCTGATCACGCCCTGGGCGCCCTGGCCGGCAGCACTCCGGTTCCGGTAGGAGGCGTTTTCCAGCGTACCGCCCCCATTATCCTGGGAAGATCTTTTCTGGGAATAGGACTGGCCGAATGCACCTTCGGATATGATTATCAGGGCAGAGAAAAAGAAAAAAATCTGAAAATATTTCATTTTAATGTTTCAGTCATTGACTGTTTTAAAATTAATATCATATTTTGTTTACCATAAGCCGAATTCCGTTATCTTCCATTCACGGACATGGATTACATGTCGGACAACCCGCTAAAAGATTAACACAGGTCACATTACTTTCAACGCCACCCAGGTTAAACTTTACCTTGAATTTCCAGTTGGCAAAACATTCGATATCACTGGCCCCGTCGCAAATTGATATTTCCCCACTGAAAAAGCCGGGCTCCAGCTGAGTTACGTTCGATGGTCCGGACCAGTCCGTTTCCCAGGCTTCGCTGTTTTTCTGACGATTGTAGCTGAATCCGCCACTTTGGTCTCCTGGAATATCAGCTGCCGTCGGATCATACCAGTAAAAGGTCACCCTGCAATTAACATCATCCTTAACAGCCGTTAATACGGCTGAATTGGATGGCCAGGCATCCAGTATCGGCAGTGATGACCCTGTACAGGGATCCTCACACGCATTCCCCCCCCCACAGCATGCATCATATGGGCAGGAGAAGGGATCAGCAGCTCCGTAACCATCACCGGTTACCAGCACGGCTAAGGACTTCACGACACTGGCACTGGAAACGATCTTTAACACCATGGGTGTGTTGGGGGATAAATTATAGATCATATGCATTTGATTGCCACACCCGGATTCAGTAGTTGTACAGGATCCTGGCAGGTAAGTTTGTGACCGCGTTACCAGTGTGTTTACATCGAGATCATTCATGATTACCTCCACCCGATCACTGTTATCCACAATATTTGATTCCAGCGTTGGACTGGGGCAGAACCTGATGCAGGCAGGGTCCACTTTGTAAATATCCATATTGAATTCCGAAAAATGGCTGGTTTCTGCCCTGTAAACCAAGCTTTCCCTATCAAGAAGGGCATAACCTTCTTCCTCCCATAACCCGGATTTTCGATTATAGAAAAGAAAGGGAATCGTATCGGGGATGTACTTGCTCGTTTCAACTACCAGTGGGTCAACTGGAATGCTGACCGTGGCTTTCATGCCTTTTTTTAATTCAACCGGTTTCCCATCATAAAAAACATCCACCGTTGCAGCGCCGAAACTGATCATATAGGTGTTTCTATCCCGGTTAACGGTCCAATCCCCTGGCATCCCATTCCTCGAAAACACATCAATGGTTGAAACCGAAACGGATACGTTGCCTGAAGTTCCTGAAGGAATGGAAAGCGCATTGGCGGGAATACTTACGGAGGCACCGGTATTACAATTATCCCTTAATTCATACTTTTTAAATGATTCAAATAATTCATCCGGGATACCAATGTCGATGACTCTTCCCCTATGATCAAGAACCGGAGCTGTCTTTTTCATGGACTCCAGCGCTTCTTCCTCCAGCAGGTTTCTTTGTTCACATTCCTTCAGGGTATCGGTTACCGTAATAGCTGCCCCCGGATCGGCAGTTACCACAGTGGCTCTTTTCAACCGATACGTCTGATCAGGCGCTCCTGAATAATAAATTTCGGAGATCAAACCATACCCCTCCTTAGAAATATTTAATACATATCTCTGCGCAGAGTCCATTTCTGCTGAAAATCCCCCGTTTTCATCGGTAGTAAAGCCCGCACCATTAATAAATATGGAGGCTTCCTCTATAGGTTTATCATAATAGTCCAGCACTACTCCTGAAAAGACAGGGCCGCTGGGTTCCTCTCCGGGTTCCGGAGAACGCAGGAAAAACCACCAGATGAGGAAAAGGATAACCAGGATTAATATGGTGGTGATGGAACGTTTCATAGTATTTTATTTTGATTCCACGGAATAGATCAACAGATCTTCCAATCGTTCGATCTTTCTGCTGAGTTCTCCAAGCTCACCTCTCAAATGGCTTATCTCATTTTCAAGTTTATCTGCCTTATGATTGATTACCATGCTTTCATAAAAAACGGATACTTTTTTATGCCTGACCCCATCAATCGTTTCAGACACTTCGTCCCAATTGACATTTTCAGCAATCCTGGCAAAAACATAGGCCAGTTCATATTGACCCTGATCGAGCATAGCATGACCAGGTACCTGAGAGGAGATTAGATGATCGCCGGCTTCAAGGTCCTTTCCGGTATCAATGATCCAGACTTCCCCATTCCCTACTGCAGAAATGAGTTTGAGATGTTTGTCTTCCGGATAATCCGAAAAGTAAGTGCCCATCACTTTCGGGTCGTTCGGGGTTGTACTGATTTTGGTTTCATAGACCGGTTCTCCTTCCTGACGGTCATATCTGAATTTGTAAACTCCGGTCATGCATACAAGGTGTCCGGATATCAATTCATCTGCCGTAAATCCATAGTGTGATCCGGTAAACGGGTTATAGGAAACAGCGGTTCCATTGACCGTAATACTTCCCTGGG
>CAZYDB010000439.1:0-2906 GCA_964645995.1 uncultured Roseivirgaceae bacterium | reverse complement strand
AAATAAGATGCTCAGGACCCGATTCAAGGAAAAAGTAGTTTTGATGAGTGATTAATAAAGCACGATTTGCTAGCAGATAAGCATTCGTTCATTGATTGGTTAAAATTAGTACACCTGCCTGTCAACAGCAGGTCCATGGCCCTCTATATTCTTGTTAATTATATTCGTAATATATTCGTGGCTTCATCAATACATTTCCTCGCCGGGTTGCATTTTATTCCTGGTATCCCTATCTTCCATCCAGATTCATTTCCAGCTTTGAGAAAAAGCGGAAAAGCTATGTGAACCGGCGCTCATCCTGGAAGCCCTTTTATCCGGCACTACACCCAAAGGTTGAATTCCTTACAGGCAAAAGACTGTATGATGAACCGTATTTTAAAAAATAGTCAACCTTTTTTTCTCACCATGTAAACATATACCACTATGAATGAAGGACTCATTTCCCTTGTCGTGATACTGTTGCCGCTGAGTTTCATCTCCGAGCGGCTTACCAACTTCCTGAAGCTCATCATTCCGTCCGACTGGTTTGGCAACCTTAAAGACCGGGAGAACAACCTCGGCCTGGAAAAGAAGCGGGAGCTAAAGATACTTTCCATCAGCCTCCTTTCTGGCATGATCGTTGCCTATGCCGTGAAGGCCGACCTTTTTGCCATCCTTAATCAGGGCACAATCGGTTGGGGACATGGCACAAAGGGTTTGCTATGGATCCTCGGTTGTTTTGCAACTGGCATCTTCCTGAGCTGGGGAAGCAAGTTCTGGCACGACCTGCTCGACATGCTCCTTGAGATCAAGAATGCCCGTAAGGCCCTCTCCGAGACCAAGAATACCGAAGCCAGGATGAAAAGGATCGAACTGGCCGGTATGATGGGCGCTGGTGCTCCGGAAAATCTGGCCATCGAGGAAGGCCTCATCGAGCCACCCCGGCCTTCGCTGACTCCCAAACATGATATTCCGGAGGACGGGCTTACAATGCAGAGGCTTAGCCTCCTTCATCCCGACCTGAGACTAGAAGTGATGGATATCTATCGGGAGATCCGCGAACGGGGTGTCAGCATCCGTGTGACCGACACCCTGCGGACGATGGAAGAACAGAACGCTCTCTATGCGAAAGGGCGTACGGCCCCCGGCCGCATTGTTACCCATGCAAAGTCAGGGCAATCCTACCACAACTACGGGCTGGCCCTGGATTTCTGCCTGATGATGGACGGCGGCAGACAGGTTTCCTGGGACCGCACGCTCGATCTCGACGGCGACCAACTCCGCGACTGGGATGAGGTAGTGGGTGTCTTTAAGCACTACGGATGGGAATGGGGTGGTGACTGGACTCGCTTCAAAGACTATCCACATTTCCAGAAAACCTTCGGGTTATCGACAGCCGAATTGCGCCGTCGTTGGGCCGATGATCAATTTACTGATGACAAAAAAAACTACGTCAAATTATGAACCGTCTACTACTCATCATTCTGGTGATCCTGGCCGTGTCGCTGACCTGGCTGGGAATAAAAAACCTGAATTCCCTTGAAAAGAGAAACGAAGCTTTCCGGATCTGGCAGCAGGATACCGCAAGATACCGTAGGGATTCAACGGGGCAGGCCGCCATGTTACGCAACCTTAAACCTGGCGGCGATCTCATCCGCCCCACCGACAACCATCTTCCAACGACGCTCGGCGAACCCTACCTCAGCGCCTCCCAGGGAGTGGAGGTGCACCTGGAAGGCATCCGTTGGATGGGCAAGTGGTTCAGGCCGGGACAACTCTATGGCATCGAGCGTCTGGGCGGCAGGGCCGAAATCCAGATCAACCAGATTATCTTCGATCCTGATTTCGAGAAGGCCGGAATGCCAGATATCAATGTGGAAGTTTCCGCTCCACAGTTCTTCCGGATGCGCAGCTTCTTATCTGAGTGGCTGGGTGGCTTCCAACTCACCGGCTTCCTGGGCAAGGCTTTTGGGGAGAACAAGCCAATCGAGAACTATACACTGAAGACTGTTGAGGGCAGGAAACGCAGTATGAACCTCTGGCTGATGGAGTTCGACGCCTTCCTGCGCATCGAACCTTCGGTGGATCATGATAACGAAAACGTAGGCGGACTGGAAGCACATCCCGTCTCCGGCAAGCGTACTAGCGAATTGCGCCGTGACCGGGAGGCGAAAAATCAGCGTTATGGTAACGTATCGTTGATGCTCAAGTTCAAACCCAAGGCAGGCACCTGGTATGTGGCGGATCGTGACGAGAGTGGGATGCTGGTCCGTGACGGCGATCCCCACATCGGTATCGCAGCCGTGGAGTGCATCGGCATCAAGCCATTGAGCGAGAACGAGAACCTGAATAATATCGGCGTTCACCTGCGGCGGGGCAGCAGCCTGGCGCTTTATAATACCCCGGAGGATATTGACAGCAAATTCACCCCGCAGGGTATCCCTGTGGAGGATGCGCTAATGCCCGTGGAACCAGTGGTAAGTGGGGAAGGTGCCATCTACAATCCCGATCTCTTCGACAAGGAAAAATACGCCATACTTCACCTGAGCAACCTGGGCTCCTGGAAAGAGGGTAACTTCATCTCTGGCATTGAGCATTTCGCGGACCTCTACCATGCCCGGTTTGTGATCCACACCTATGTGATGGGTGAGTGGACCGTGAAGCCACTGAAGATCGCCCAGCCTGAAGCCCGGCCACCTTTCGAGATGAAAAAGGTCGGCTTGACCGATTTCTTGTTGCCCGATTTCGGTCTGGGCTGGTTTGGCAGGCTTCTCAGCGGTGGCGGTTGGCTGGCCCTCGGTGTGATCATCCTGGGCATCTTCTTTCCGCCGGTCTTCACCCTGGTTAACAAGCTGCTCGGCTGGGTGGGGGCCTCGAGATGGTGCGCAGAGTGGAGCGGGAGTTCCTCCAGGTTCCAGCCAGCGCCG
>CAZYDB010000438.1:0-2936 GCA_964645995.1 uncultured Roseivirgaceae bacterium | reverse complement strand
ATCTGCGGTAGGCCAGTGAAAAGACGTTGTGAAACCGTTTGAAGATCTGCAGCCCTTCCTCATTCAGGGGACGATAAAGGGTAATGCCTAATCCACCGGGACCGATGGAGAAAAAATGCCCATTTGCGGATTCGATATCATCCAACAGCGGGTCTGGGAATTGATTCTTCTGCTTGCGGTATTCACGAAAGGTTGCCAGATCCTCTCCGGTTAAACTTGTGGTGAAAAATGCCTCCGGTGATTCCAACATCTTGGTTATCATCTTGCGAACCACCGGAGTTTCATCGCACATCAAAATTTCAACGGACTCCTTATCGTAAGGCGTGAAGTACTGATAGTTGTGGTATGTACCTTTATCCTCGTTGATGATCACCGTCTGTACATTACGGATGTGCTCGACCCCGAACTGCTGAAGCTGGTCTGAAATAACGCTGCACACCTTCAGCATATCTTCCGGTTTGTTCATGCCCATGGCTACCGCCCGCACCCGCTCGATGGAGGCTTCAATCTCCAGTTCCTTGCTTTTATTTTCCAGCTCCATAGTGCGACGCTTAATGGCATCCCGAAGCTCCAGATTATCCCGGTTGATTTTTTCGATCGCCATGGTTTCACCTTCCTGCACCCGCATATCGGGTAGTGATCCGTGCTGTTGGAAGACTTTCCAACCAGATATGGTTTCATGAAGGAGTGTCGATATTCGTATTTTGGAATAAAAAGTCCATTCCGGTTCGCCCCAAACATATATATCGCAGTTCTCATTGATCAAAACCATATCCTTCACAGGTTTAGCAATGATTTGGCGGTTTCGCATGTCCGCTTTTCCGACAACTTCTTCCATTTGGCCTTTGAAAAAGGCTATGCCCTCTGCTTTATTGTGTGCTATTTCACTTTCCGAAGTGCCGATCATTTCAAAGTCCTCATCAAGGGTAGCGGCGAAGGTTTCCGGATCGCCTTTTAGGTAGCTGTCCCAATAGGATTCATAAACTTTCCTGGCGGCATCTATATTGTTTACTTTACTTGACATTTCGGTTTTTTATGGCAATTGATGGTTATGCCTTTAATATTTCCCGGATTTCCGTTTTAAGGGAATCAAAATCAATCGGTTTAGTAAAAAACTCCTTTGCCCCCGATTTAATCGCCCGGTCATAATTTTCACTATCCCCATAGGCGGAAATCACACTTACTTTGATCCCGGGAAATTCTTTCCTCACTTGTTCAAGCAGTTCGATCCCTGTCATGCCGGGCATATTGATATCCGAAAAAATATACATTACATCGGGTGGCCTGCGGCTTCGCAGGATATCAAGTGCATCCTGTCCGGAGAGAGCAAATACCAGTTCTATAAGTCCGCTCCGTATCTCTTTTCTGAACTTTTGCCGAAACAATATTTCAACGTCTTTTTCATCATCAACAACTAGAAATTTCATATTTGTGATTTATTTGATTTAAATTCTTTAATGGTAAGATTGTCTTAAAACCTGATCCTTTTCATATCTTTCCTGCACTATCTTCAATTATTGCATTTTTTCGGCTATTGATTTTATGCTAATCTTCAAATATAGGAAACTTTATAGAAGTCAAAGCTTTTTTGGTCAAAATTGATGAATTTAGTTGCGGACTTAATGTGCTCATTTTGAATATATTATGTATATTTGTTGTTGGCGTATCTTTTTTTTGATACAGTGAAGTTTCTTAAAGAATTTTATTTTGGTAATTATTTGATTATTAAACAATTGTAAATACGTAGAATATGGCAAGACCCGCAACATCGAAAGTTAATTTAAAAAAGGGATATTATATTGAAGTTCGCAAGCAGGGAGCAACATCCGGGATCAAGATTCGCCGAGATACCAAGGAGGGCATTCTTAAAGCCATTCAGAAATATGAAAAAGCGTACGATGTTCATTATATAGGCAAGATTGAAAACGGAAAAGTAGTAAGCACTGCCAAATAAAGACCAACCAAATTAAACTTACCAATCGTCTATATTTAAAATTGATCATAAGGTTATAGTCATTTCCCGGTGTGAGGTTCTTCCATTTTTTTTGATCGTATAAACTCATCAGGATCGTATAAAATATAAAAGTTTTCTTATGTCTTTGATGGAAGAATATGACAGTATCGCATTGGATAATGTGGAAGAATGGAGGCAGGTAATGCATTCACCCCCCACTTTCTTTGATACTGCCGCCAAAACTACACAGGAAAGGATCAACAGGGCCATACCTGAGAGGATTCATCAGGTAGTGACTACTGCCGTAAAACAGATGACAAGAGCTGTCATTTTCGGTGCAGAGCTAACCTCAACTGAAAAACATGAAGTCCGGTCGCTCGAAAAAACAGAAGCTATTGTCCGTAACAGGATCAATTTTTACAGCTCAACTGCCGCTGCCGAAGGTGCCATCACCGGTTACGGCGGTTTTCTAATGGCTTTAACAGATCTCCCTTTGTGGATGTCGGTGAAAATAAAAATGATGTTTGACATTGCCGGTCTTTACGGTCATGATATTAACGACTATAAAGAAAGACTTTTTATCCTGCATGTTTTTCAATTGACTTTTTCCAGGCAAAGGAAAAGGAATGAGATAATAAAAATTATTGATCAATGGGAAAAAGAAAAGAAACAATTGCCTGATACTATCCACCAATTTGATTGGAGAACTTTTCAATTAAACTACCGGGATTATCTCGATCTGGCTAAAATTCTTCAGCTTATCCCCGGTTTTGGAGCCATCGCCGGATTTTATATCAACCGGAGGTTAACAAAAAAACTTGGAGAGAATGCTATCAATGCCTACAGGCTTAGGCGATTCAAAAAGGGAAAGTGGCTATAATACCCTTCCGATCACAGGCTTTTTCTAACGTAAGAATGCTTTTATTCCTAACCTGAAAAATTCACGAATTTTTCACCCTATCAGGCTGATGGAGCACCCCGA
>CAZYDB010000437.1:0-2971 GCA_964645995.1 uncultured Roseivirgaceae bacterium | reverse complement strand
AAAAATTGTATTCGCTGACGATCCAAGAATAGGCGCCCGGATCCCCCTGGGCTTGAATTATATCTTCGATGACGCACCCCTGGATATCTTTGCTGAAGTCGTTCCCGGCCTGGACCTTGTTCCTGAAACTGAATTTGACCTGGCCGGCGGTATCGGTATAAGGTATTTCTTCAATCAGTAAGATTCATTGATTTGTGAATAATTTGCAAATAAAATCATCATAAATAGAAAGAAAGCCACTAATGAATGATTTGTAAATGAAATTATCACGAATGATGGTAGCCGCTAATGCATTGAAGGTATGATGCAACATGCCTTCAATGCATTTTTTATTAATACAAACCCGTCATTTGAGTATAGAATGCCGGTATAACTTTTTAAAAATCTGAATGTCACCTATAAATCCCTCAAATAACCTTCCCGGGAAGGGGGTTGATTATCAGCGGCTTAGGTGTTACTGAATAATCCGGGATTAACCGGTACTTTCCAGCTTCATTTTTTCTCCCGACGCCTTTCTGTCAGATGCATCAACTGTCTCTATCCGGTAATCATGAGAAGCCGTATCCTTGACCATATCCTCATATAAAAACGATCTTTGTCCGGTCTGAGGGCGGTGGGCTACCTTTGCAATACGTTGATTATCCCGGTAGATCATATAGTTATTTATAGGTTCATCACCCGCATAGGCTGTATCCCATTGTATCCTTACAACTCTTTTCCCGTTTGTAACCGTTTGATCCATCCTTATATTCCTGGCAGCCGTCATACCCCCGTCGGTAACCTGAAAATAGTTGGTATTTCCGTTCTTTATATGACGGGCAAGTCCTTCAATTTCCTTTCTTTCCTGCCCACTTAATCCGGCTTCCCTGATCTGTGCGGATGACAGGTTCTGGGTTAACTGGCAATCCGATGAGTTCGCACTGATCTCACCAATCCCGATAATAGCAGTTGAAACACCTGGGGTGGTGAGTGCGTATTCAACAAGCGGTCTGCTGGGCAATTCCCTGCTGCCAACCGTACGAACCACATGCTCCGGCACATTGGACCAGGTAGCCTCCTTAGTGTACATCGCCCCATCAGCAAAAACCTTCATGGCTATAATCCCCATATTTTTGGCCCTGGCAACAGGGATCACATTATATTGCATATTAAAATTCAACAGGTCGTTGGCATTGATAGCTACCAGCATCGCATCCAGGATATCACCATCGTCACGCTGAATCATCTCCATCATGACCGGTGCAGAATAATGACCACTAAAACCAATATGACGGATCAGCTTTTCCTGTCCCGGGTTAAGGCCGGTCAGGTTGGTGCCATCCCGGTAATCCCTTAAGGCTGCCAGCGCACCAATGTATTCATCCCCGGGATCCGTATTATCCAAACCGGTATACAATGCATCGACCTCTTCCATGGTATTAAGATTATGAATAAGCATCATATCCAGATAGGCCCCTTTCGGATATCTTCCTTTACCATCCCCGAAAATTTGCGATAAAGACCGCTTCAGGTCGGAAACCGTGCCCCCACCAACGTCCCCGTTGCTCCGGTTGGTAACACCTTCCCTTGAAGGGTTACCCCTGGCCCAGCGTAAATGGGTCTTACTCGTCAGAAAAATTGACTTACGCAATTTTTCATTATATCCAGAGACACCCGGCACCAGGTTAAGTGTTTTAAAAGCCTTAGCGAAATTCACCTGGCTCGGTCCGTAGAGATTGGAGGTGTCATAATAATTAACCTTTCTGTCAAAAGCCTTCAGGATAATCCTGACAGGATCGACATCCTCCGGGGTCCATTGCAGGGAAGCCTGTCCTCCAAGGCCGAAGCTGGTAACATCGAAATCACATCTTCCGAAATCACGGGTCATCAGGGCACCCGCATCAACTTTTCCAAAATTAAGGTAAGGGAAAAAAGTGATTCCTGCAGCAGTCGTTACCGATTGTTTCAGAAAATTACGCCTTGCTTTTCCAGTAATGTTTTTATCGTTTTTCATGGTCAGAAATTAAAATGTATTTGCTTTATACAACATCGATCGGACTAAAAAAATTCAAAACCAGAAAAAAAACAGGGGACTTGACGGTAATTATACCTCCTGTCAATTATCCCTTTCCCCAATCATCAATACCTGGCTTTAAAAGATGCCATGCGGTTTATTTCGCTAAACCTGTTTTCCTGCAACAGGGATAATTCCACTCCGTCCGATGGAGCATTAATTCAATGAAAGGGCAACAAAAGCTACTTTGTATATTTTGTTATCCTTTCATCATTAATAATACCGGCCCAGTTCAGGCCAAAACCAAAATCATAGGTATTGCCATCGGCGTCGACATGGCATGCCATATCCAGCGGCGCATCCTCGAACTGCAACTCAACGGTTTTCATATCTGCCGGGATCTGGAGGGGCAGCAGTGCAGAAGGCTCAGCTTCCCCTGAAATGATCTCCATGATCACCTGATCCTGAACGCCAAAACTTATCAGCAGGGCGTCGGTCGCCTTTTCAAATTCAGCAACCACAGTCGGGTTACTCAACCGGAGAATGGTCACCAAAGGCTTGCCTTTCATTTTATCCCGGGTTTCCAGCACCATTTTCAAGTCTGCGGCATTATGGGTATTTACTGTTTTGCCTTTGTAGGTCCTGTTGCGCACATCGTTTTCCCTCGGATCGCCCGCAATGCTGGGATCCCTGGCAAAAGTGGCGGTATACTCACCGTATTGCAGGCTGATTGGCATAAACCCATTACCCCCATTTGCGACATCCTCGCGGCTGTATCCCGCTCCCCTTCCCTGTGTCGGCGTTGAGATAATCACCAAAGCAAAGTCTGCTTTTGACGGATCTTCCGATACTTCAAAATACTTTTCTGCGATCTCAAGACTGACCGGATATTCCCAGCGGCCGGGCCTTTCATTACCAAACCAGTCTCTTGAGGGGGGGATATAGCGTTGTGGAATATAAACGCTCTGTTTTTCTTTT
>CAZYDB010000436.1:0-2979 GCA_964645995.1 uncultured Roseivirgaceae bacterium | reverse complement strand
ACCGGGATAAGTACACCAATACAGGCCAGTTCAGTAAGCATCTGGCTCCCACCAATTTCTATCCTCTGATCTCCGGGGTGCCTACACAGGAACAGGCAGAAAGGATGATCAATGAACATTTTATGAACCCGTACGAGTTCTATGGTGAGTGGATGATCCCATCGATCGCCCGTAATGACTCCGCCTATCCGGATAACAGTTACTGGAGGGGCCGTATCTGGGCGCCTATGAACTTCCTGGTGTATATGGGACTCCGGAATTATAACCTGCCTGATGCCAGGATGATATTGGTGGATAAATCACTCGCACTTTTAATGAAAGAATGGCGGGAAAATCGCCGGGTATATGAGAACTATAATGCGGAAACCGGGGAAGGATCGGATGTTGGGAACGCAAACGATTTTTATGCCTGGGGCGGACTCCTTGGATTTATTGCCCTGATGGAAGAAGGATATTATTAATAAATGCATTCCTTTTCCAATAAGGGCGGAAAGGATTTCCTGAAACAAAGGAGATTCTTTTTATAAATAAGTCGTAAGATACCCAGGTTTAGAAATTAAAAATTAAAAATTGAGGGAGTGTGGATGCCTGAGGCAGAAATGGAAAATTTTTGGAAATACAGGGCTGCGGGATAGAGTCCCATAGTGATATGTTATACTTCATGGAAGAAATAGAGGTATTGGTAATTATTTGACCACAGAGGTTGCGGAATACGTAAAAGAGGTTGCGGAGAACTTATTTCCGGAAAATCCATGATTTCCGCTGTGAGACTCTGTGATTAACCTCTTTGTAACCTCTATGGTTTATTAAGAAATTCAACCCTGAAATGATATTATTGGTATTGGATTGTAAATAAAAGCCACGAATATATTCATTAATATATGATTTTTAAGTACCTGCCGGTGGACAAAGGCAGGTTAATGGTTAAACTCATTAACGTTATTTTTTTTGGTTTTTATGAATTCTTTATATCAGGTATTCTGTAAATTGGCACACTATGTTCTGGAGATTTTTTATTCATGATCATATCATTCTTTTTTTACTGATGTGGATCATCCTGGGGTCCTGCCAAGCCACTGAAAGGACAGGATCACCCAACATCATCATCATCCTGGCGGATGACATGGGATATTCCGATATTAGTTGTTTTGGCAGTGAGATACCCACGCCGAATATTGATTATCTGTCAGACCAGGGATTAACCATGACCCACTTTTACAATGCATCGCGCTGTTGTCCAACCCGGGCCAGTCTGCTTACCGGTATGTATCCGCATCAGGCAGGTATGGGCGACATGGTTGAAGGGAGACTTCTGAAAGACTCCACCTTCCTGTCTGCTTACCAGGGTTGGTTGAACGAAAAAACACCTACTATCGCCGAGTTGCTGAAAGAGGCTGGATACCAGACTTTCATCTCCGGCAAATGGCACGTAGGGGATGCACCGGAATACTGGCCCGACAAAAGAGGCTTTGACAGAAGTTTTAGCCTTATCAATGGGGCTAGCAATTATTTCAATCTTGAGCCCTGGATCCGGGAAGACCAGGAGATCATCCTGATAAAAGACGGTAAAAAGATAACAACCAGCCCGGATCTCTATATGACAACCGCCATAACCGAACACGGATTGGATTTCATCCGACAGCGTGATCATAAAAAACCCTTCTTCCTTTATTTATCCTATACAGCCCCTCATTGGCCCCTGCACGCACTCCCGGAAGATATTACCAAATTCGAGGGCCAATACTTAAAAGGCTGGGATCGGCTCAGGAACAACAGGTTCCGGCGATTGATCGACCTGGGTATCCTTGACAGCACCACCTGCCTGACGGATCCTTTTTATGCCAATCCTCTGATCACCCCTGCATGGGATATCCTTTCCGGGGAAGACCAGGAGACCTGGGGCCGGAGAATGGCTGTCTATGCGGCCCAGATCTACCGGATGGACCTGGGTATTGGAGAGATCATCCGGATGCTCAGGAAAGAAAAAGAACTGGAGAACAGCCTGATCATGTTTCTTTCTGACAACGGCGCCACCAATGCCGCCATCTATCTCGCCGCAAGCTGGGCTGCTGATCGTTCCGGCCCAATTGGTTCGGCTAACTCCTTTGATGCCTATGGCGCCCGGTGGGCCAATGCCAGCAATACGCCCTTTAAACTATTCAAGCACTGGACCACCGAAGGTGGGATCGCCACTCCTTTTATCGCTTTCTGGCCGCAGAAAATTAGCCCGCGTCTTGAAAACCGCCATTATGCTCATGTGATCGACCTCCTGCCTACTTGCCTGGATGCTGCAGGACTGTCCGATGGTCAGAATCTCCCTGAAGCAGAGGGCATCAGTCTTTTACCGGTATTTTTAACCAATGGGCAAAACCCGGAACGGATTCTTTTTTGGGAGCACCAGGGAAGCTGGGCAGTGAGAAAGGGTAAATGGAAACTTGTCCACACAAAAAAAATAATGGGTCGGGAAGTATCCCTGCTGGAACTTTTCGACCTGGAGGAAGACCGGGCCGAATGCCATGATCTATCTTCCGAATATCCGGAAATAGTCCGCGAATTAAAGGAACTTTATGAAAAATGGGCATCAAGGGCCGGGGTTGTACCCTGGGACAGCCTGATCCTGGCAAGAGAATTATAAAATGATAAATAAAAATTTCAATTATGAGAACTACATATTTAGCATTATCACTTTTGAGTATTCTGGTAATCATATTTGGATGTAATACTTCCAAAGAAACCACGAACGATCAACTTCCGAACATCCTGTGGATCACCACGGAGGATATCACTCCTATGCTGGGATGTTATGGTGACCCGGTCGCAAGTACACCCAACCTGGATAAGCTGGCTGAAAAAGGAATACAATTCAACAACGCTTTCTCCACCGCTCCGGTCTGTGCCCCTGCACGCTCCTGCCTGGTCACCGGTGTATCTGCCACATCCTGGCGGAAGCACATCGAGTAGCCGGCATACTTCTTCGGC
>CAZYDB010000435.1:1167-2983 GCA_964645995.1 uncultured Roseivirgaceae bacterium | reverse complement strand
CTGACAACTGACCACTGGTAACTGACAACTGACAACTGACAACTGACCACTGGTAACTGACCACTAACAACTAACCACTGGTAACTGACCACTAACAACTAACCACTGCCCCCCTTTTTACTTAAAACCGCAGTGAAATAAATACCATATTGACAGAAATATATTTCAAAATCAAAGACTTAACCTGATCAATGTCATTTTTTTAGAATATTAATAAAATTTTCTTTGTGCTGAACTTACTTTCATTTTTTTATATTTTAACCCAACTTCTATGAAAGGTTTCAAGATCATCATACTTGCCAAGCAGGTCCCTGATACGCGGAATGTAGGCAAGGATGCGATGAAAGCCAATGGAACGGTAAACCGTGCTGCCTTGCCGGCCATCTTCAACCCTGAAGACCTGAAAGCACTGGAACAGGCATTACGCCTCAAGGACAGGTACCCGGGAACTACCGTCAGCCTGCTTACCATGGGACCAGGCCGGGCAGCCGACATCATCAGGGAAGGATTATTCCGGGGTGCCGACAATGGCTACCTGATCACCGATCGGAAATTTGCCGGTTCCGACACACTCGCCACTTCTTATGCCATCTCCCTTGCGGTTAAAAAAATGGCGCCCTATGACATGATCATCTGCGGCCGGCAGGCTATCGATGGGGACACGGCACAGGTAGGCCCCCAGGTTGCGGAGAAACTGCATATCCCGCAGGTGACCTACGCCGAATCGATAGAGAAAGCTGAGAAAAACAATATTGTAATAAAAAGAAGACTTGAAAGAGGGGTGGAAACCGTTGCTTCCCCCCTGCCGGTGCTGATCACCGTACATGGATCCGCTCCCAATTGCAGGGCCAGAAATGCGAGATGTCTTTTAAAGTATAAACATGCCGAAACATGGACAGAGATGCAGCAGGATACTGAAGACTACATCAAACTGCACCAGGACCGCCCCTATCTGGACATCCCTGAATGGACGGTCAACGACCTCGAGGCTGATGTTGAGATGCTGGGCTTGGCAGGCTCACCAACCAAAGTGAAGAAAGTTTTTAATGTGGTGTTTACAGCAAAAGAAGCCAAAGTTTTGAGCGACTCAGACCCTGACATCGATGGCCTGATGAAGGAACTGATCGATAACCACACCATTGGTTAATTATTTTTTCGTATTTAAATCAAGCGATAGTGAATAATATCATTGTATACTGTGAAATTGAAGAAGGGCAGGTGGTTGATGTAAGCCTGGAACTTCTCACCAAAGGCAGATCGCTCGCCAAAAAGTTGAAGGTGGACCTGGAGGCTGTGATCATCGGCAGCGAGCTGAATGGAATTGAAAAGCAGATCATTCCCTACGGCGTGGATCATGTCTATAGAGCGGACGACCCGCGGCTGTACCCTTATACAACCATGCCTCATGCAGCGATCGTATCAAGATTATTCATGGAGAAGAAGCCTGAAATAGCACTCTTCGGTGCTACTTCTATCGGCCGCGACCTTGCTCCCCGTGTAGCCTCAGCCCTGAAATGCGGACTCACAGCAGATTGCACAAGTCTTGAAATCGGTGAACACGAAGATAAAAAGGCAAATAAAACATATAAAGATCTCCTTTACCAGATAAGACCCGCCTTTGGTGGTAATATTATTGCTACGATCATCAATCCTGAAACCCGGCCACAGATGGCCACCGTTCGCGAAGGTGTAATGAAAAAGGAGATATTTTCAACCTCCCATAAAGGTAAAATCACACCGCTTGACGTAGAAAACCGCGTGTGGGGCATCGCGCTGATGAGTGTGCAGGCCAACATCCCCGGCACGCTGCCCGGGC
>CAZYDB010000435.1:0-1157 GCA_964645995.1 uncultured Roseivirgaceae bacterium | reverse complement strand
CGATAGACATATCGAAAAAAGAAAAATTGACATCAAAAATTCCCAGATCATAATATCAGGCGGCTATGGTGTCGGGTCGCGAAAGAATTTTCAACTTTTATTCGACCTGGCCGAAGTGCTGGGAGGGGATGTCGGCGGCTCAAGGGCCGCGGTAGATGCAGGGTATATAACCCATGAACGCCAGATCGGACAGACCGGTGTTACCGTCAGGCCGAAACTTTATATCGCCTGCGGGATATCCGGTGCAGTTCAACACAGGGCCGGCATGGACCAGTCAGCCATGATCATTTCAATCAATAAAGACCCACATGCCCCAATCAACCAGATCGCGGACTATGCTATCATGGGCGATGTAGCTGATGTGCTTCCCAAAATGATCAAATATTATAAAAAAAATACCAAGTAATCATATATATAAACCTATTATCATGGGCAATTTTTTTACGGATAATAAACATTTAAAATTTTACCTCACCCACCCTGATATGCAGAAGATCATCAGGATCCGTGAACAGGACTTCAGGGAAAAGGATGAATTTGAACATGCTCCGATAGATTTTGAAGATACGATAGACAGTTACGAAAAGGTTTTGGAAATCGTTGGCGACATATGCGCCAATGTTATCGCACCTAATGCTGAGGAGGTGGATAAGGAAGGGCCGCAGATTGTTAATAATGAGGTAAGATATGCCCGTGGTACACAGGAAAACTATGAAGCCCTTAAACAGGCCGGCCTGATCGGCATGTCACTGCCAAGAAAATACGGAGGACTTAATTTTTCGATGATACCCTATGTGATGGCTGCCGAGATAGTCTCCCGGGCGGATGCCGGATTTGCCAACATCTGGGGTTTACAGGATTGTGCTGAGACGATCCATGAATTCGGTTCTGAAGAATTGAAAGAAGAATATCTGAAAAAATTCACTCATGAGGGCGCTACGGGAGCCATGGACCTGACAGAACCGGATGCCGGCTCCGACCTTCAGTCCGTCCAGTTCAGGGCTACCTACGACAAGGACAGGGAGGTATGGCTGTTAAATGGCGTCAAAAGGTTTATCACCAACGGAGATGCCGATTTATCCCTGGTGCTGGCCAGGTCGGAGGAGGATACAACCGATGCCCGGGGCCTTTCCCTTTTTGTCTATGACCGCAACCAT
>CAZYDB010000434.1:0-2983 GCA_964645995.1 uncultured Roseivirgaceae bacterium | reverse complement strand
ATGAATCCCGAACTTTAAGCCCGTAAAAAATTTACCATGCCCGCCAAAGAAAGGTTTATGACGGACACGGCTTCGGGCCAAGCCTCCTGCATATTCTCCGCCCTGCGGGCTCTGACAGTGCGCATGTGAGCATACAGGGTGATTTTAGCCCGTAACAATTAGCTCCTCGCCCTGACAGCTAATTCCTGCCACCTTCCTGCCTCCGGCCTCATCCCGGATGCAATTCCGGGATCTTCCCGGATTCAGCTACTATCTCTCCAAAAGTGATCAAGCACACAAGCCCGCGTAAACTTTTGGAGAGATTCTTCCTCCATTCCCGCTTTCCTAATATTTAGGTATATCCGGGTCGATCTCATCGGACCAGTCCAATATTCCGCCTTTGAGATTATATAAATTATTAAACCCAAATCCCTGCTCCAGCGCTCTCACCACATTAGCACTGCGATTGCCGCTGCGGCAATAAACAATCACTTTCTTTTCTTTATCTACTGATTCCACATGATTCAGAATGGCTCCCATAGGAATCAGTTCCCCTCCGATATTACAGAAATCATGCTCACCAGGCTCACGAACATCAATTAGCTGAAAATCATCTCCGTCATCCATCATTTTTTTCAGCTCTTGCACATTTACTTCTTTCATATTATTTAGTTTAGTGGTTATGCTTTATACATTTACAGAATTTTAATTCGCAAACTTAATATTTTTCCAATAAAATTTTAATTATGCGCGTAACACTGGAAAGAATAAACCAGGCCGTTCACTTCAAGGCCGTCAATGAAGACGGAGCCGAGATTCACATCGATGGCTCTCCGGATATCGGTGGTGAGAGCAGGGGGCTAAGGCCGATGCAGCTTCTGCTGGCTGGTATTGGCAGTTGCGGGGCTATGGATATCGTAGACATTCTTAAAAAACAAAGACAATCGCTTGAGGATATCAGGATCGTCGTCGACGGCGAAAGAGAAAAAAACAAGACGCCTGCATTATATACTGATATCCATGTGCATATTATCCTGACCGGCAAAATGGATCAAAATAAAGTAAAACGTGCTGTTGACCTGTCCATGGGTACCTATTGCTCGGTCATTAAGATCCTCGAAAAAACGGCAAGGGTCTCCTATTCTTTTGAGATTATTTCAACCGAAAACTAAAATGCAATGAAGTCAAATCCTCATTTTGAGACAAATGCTATTCGAAGCCATGCAGATCGCAGTCAACACCGCGAGCACACCGCACCTATCTTCGCCACCTCAAGTTTTACCTTTGAAGATGCGGAACAGGCAAGAGCCCTCTTTGCCAACGAGGTGGAAGGCAATATTTACAGCCGTTTTTCGAATCCTAACAACGATGAATTCATCAAAAAACTATGTGTTCTCGAGGGCTTGGAAGATGGCATAGCCACAGCATCCGGGATGTCGGCTATGTTCACAAGCATGGCCGCCTTTCTGAATCAGGGGGATCATATCCTTGCATCCCGCGCCGTCTTCGGATCCACGCATCAAATTATCACCCAGGTATTACCCAGGTGGGGAATTACTTATTCCTATGTCAACCCCAATGATATCTCCACATGGGAGGGTGCGATCCGGGAAAACACGAAGATGTTCTTCCTTGAAACACCATCGAACCCGGGACTCGACATCGTAGACCTCGAATTTGCGGGTCAGCTGGCCCGCAAACATACGCTGATACTAAATGTGGATAATTGTTTTGCTACGCCTTACCTGCAGAACCCCGGTGACTACGGCGCTGATATTGTGACCCATTCCGCGACAAAGTTCATCGATGGGCAGGGAAGGGTCCTGGGAGGAGCCGTGCTGGGCAGAAAAGAACTCATTGAGAAAGTACGGTTTATGGCCCGGCATACCGGGCCGGCCATGTCCCCTTTCAATGCCTGGATCCTGACCAAAAGCCTGGAAACACTGGCAGTCAGGATGGACAGACATTGTGATAATACGCTGAAACTGGCCGAATACCTTGAAAAACACGATGAAGTGGAAAAGGTCAAATACCCTTTCCTGTCCTCCCATCCAAAATATGAAGTAGCCAGAAAACAGATGAAAATGGGTGGCGGACTGGTAACTTTTGAAATAAAAGGAGGGCTCGAAAGAGGTAAGAACTTTCTCAATGCAGTGGAAATGCTTTCCCTGACGGCAAACCTGGGAGATACACGTACGATCATCACACACCCTGCTTCCACTACCCATTCCAAACTATCTGCGAAAGAAAAACGGGAGGTGGGTATATCAGAGGGGCTTATCCGTGTTTCGGTAGGACTTGAACATATAGAGGACATCATAATGGATATTAAACAGGCCCTTGATAAAAGCAGGTGATCATTCTTAAAAACATATAATCATGAAAGTCTATCAATTACACATTTCCCTGAAGCATATTGAACCGCTCATCTGGCGCCGGATCCTGGTGGCGGCTGATACCCCGCTCCCGGACCTGCATAAGATCATCCAAACGACCATGGGCTGGTTCAATTCTCACCTTCATCAATTTGTATATAACGGCATCTATTATGGAGAATCAAGTGAATTCTCTAATGAAGAGGATGTTGATTACCATGATATCAAATTAAATGATCTTCTGAAAAAGATGAAGGACAAATTGACATATGAATACGATTTCGGTGATGGGTGGGAACACCAGATCCTTCTTGAAAAAATAAAAAATATCGATATTGGATTTAAAGAACCTGTATGCCTGGCAGGAGAAAGAGCTTGCCCGCCTGAAGATATCGGAGGCCCTCCTGGGTATCAATACCTCCTTCAGGTAATTGCTAACCCTAAACATAAAGACTATAAACACTACAAGGAATGGCTTGGCAGTGAATTTGATCCCGGTTTATTTGTTAAAGAAGAGGTAAATGATTTCCTCAGAGAAGACGATTATGGCGCCTTGAGCTTTTAACCCCGATTTTTCATGAACTATCCTCAAAATAAACCGTCTTTACCATTTAAAATATTTATTATCA
>CAZYDB010000433.1:0-2988 GCA_964645995.1 uncultured Roseivirgaceae bacterium | reverse complement strand
GTGAATTTTTCAGGTTAAAAATTTTTAATCTATAATAAATTATACTTTTATGAACAAATTAATTTTTTTCTTCATCGCCCTCCTGGCTATTTCCTGTCAATCAGAAATTACTGAAAAGATCCCGGTCTATGCATGGATGGGGGGTCCCGGAGATGCTACCGATGCCGAGATCGCGGTAGAATTCAATGACCTTAAAAGTAAAGGTATAGACGGGCTCATGTATAATGGAGGACACGATCCGGAAACGTATAGAAGAGTCGGCAGGATCGCCAAAACTGCCGGCCTTGAATTTCATACCTGGATCCCTACCATGGTACAACGGGAAAACCCAAAACTGGATCCTGAGTGGTATGCGGTCAATGGATTAGGTGAATCGGCCTATGAGAAACCAGCTTATGTTGATTATTATAAGTTTTTATGCCCGAGCCGGGAGGAGGTTTATCTTTTCCTGGAGGAATTGTACGGACAGGTCGCTGATGTTGTGGAAGTAGACGGCATTCATCTGGATTATATACGCTTTCCCGATGTGATCCTGGCGAGAGGCTTATGGGATAAATATGGATTGGTGATGGATAAAGAATATCCGCAATTCGATTATTGTTATTGTGATGTCTGTGTCAATGATTTTAAGGAGAAGACGGGTATCGACATCAGGGAAGTGGAAGATCCTTCCCAAATAGAGGAATGGAAACAGTTCCGGTATGACCTGATCACCAGCATCGTTAACCGCCTGTCCGACATGGTCCATTCCAAAGGTAAAGAGATCAATGCCGCTGTTTTTCCCGGACCGAATTCCATTGCAAAGAAGATCGTCCGGCAGGAATGGGACCAATGGAACCTGGATGCTTTTTATCCGATGAATTACAATGATTTTTATCTGGAAGATACTGAATGGATCGGCGATGTATGCAAAGAAGGTGTTGAAGCCATCAACGGCAGGGTACCGCTTTACAGTGGATTATTCATCTGCCCGGATCCTGCCAGCAAGACCAGTGAACCGGACCCTGAAAACCATGGGCTCCTACCGGGTGAAATAGAAAATGCCGTTAGGCAGTCTATGATCAACGGTGCATCCGGTATATGCCTTTTTACTCCCGGAAGGATGACCGAAGAGCATTGGAAGGTGTTTGAGAAAGCCATTCGGAAGGATTATTCCGGAAAAGAAAAACAGTCAGGAATGTAGCAGTAAACCGGTTTTCCAGTCAGGTAAAACACGCTGTATCAATTGCAAAAATAACGGCATTAATGCCGGCATTAATGCCGTTATTTTTTAACCCGAAAAATTCATAAATTTTTCCTGCCTAAAGGGCGGCAGGCAGGCGCCCTGAAAGACCGATTAAGCGTCCCAGTAAAATCGGGGTGCTTATCAGGGGTTAACCCCATTGCGTAACCACCTGATAATAAATATTTTAAATGGTAAAGACGGTTTATTTTGAGAATAGTTTATGAATAATCGGGGTTAACCGGCCGGCAGTTGCCAAAAAACTTCTTTCGAAACCGGCCGGATGATGAGATCTTCTTGGCCCGGATTATCGGCGAAGAGGTCTTTTTGTACATGGATATCCTCTCTGAGTTCATACTTCCGGTATTCTATCCTCATATTAAAGAAAAAGGGAAATTAAGCCTGGGCATCAGGTTATCATGTTTTCTCAACAGGCTGTTCCGGTTTTTTCTTTTTCTTCACAAAAAAGGCAACAATGGCGGACGTGACAATGCCCATAACCACCGCCCCGGTAACCCCCTGTATGATATAACTACCCAGGTTAAAATAATTCTTTGCAGCCTCCATACTCATCTTTCCATTGTCAACTGAATAGGAAATAATATTTGTAAAATATTCAGGTGTTATATAATGATGCGTGATATACTGACTTAAGGGGCTTAAAACCGCCACGACAAGGGAGATAAGGATGCCGCTGACAAATCCCTGAACCCAGGTCATCTGTCCGCCATAGTAGTTTTCCCTTTTGTCACGCAAAGCCAGCCAATAGATAATAATGGCCGGAATGGCGAAGATGTTCGTGTAGACGGCATGTTTGGCGATCTGTTCATCATGCCACCCCATCAGTTTTTCGAAGTACATCCACACTAATGCCACCAGGGTGAAGATAAGTGCCCATTTGATCTCAATTGAAAATTTTTTCATGGTTTTACAGGATTGGTTGTAAATATTTTAATTACAGGATATTAATGTTATGCCATCTTTTCATGCAATAATTTCTATGAAAGCATTTTCCCAATTTAATGTTAAGAAAAATCAACCAAGAAAACAAGACATTGTTAAATGTCAGTCTCCGGAAACATTCAATAACGGAGTCCTTCTATGCCGGGTTCCCTGTTCATACGCATAGGCGATCTCGAGAAGGATGGGTTTTGGTCCAGTGCTTGCAAGGCATGCTCCTCATCCTTGCCCATCATTGCCGTAAAGCCGACTATATCGGTAAACAGTATCGAGGCCAGTTGCCGGTCTTTTCTGAGTTTTAATTGCCGTCCTTCCAGCTTTTTGGAGAAAAACAACAGGAATACCATGATCATAATAATGCTCAGATAACCAGTTGAAACAGATCCCGGCAGGTGGAAGATCTTTAAAAAGCCATAGCTAAAAAACATTATCAGGGTTAAGAATAACAGCATCAGAGCAAGCCGGGCTTCCCTTCTTGATTCAATTGAAACCTTTTCCAATAAGAACATCGTTAAAAAGCCAAATAAAAAGACAAACAACCCAAAACTCATGAGAATACCGGCCCCGGTCAGGTGAAGGTATTTCATCAATGCACCGATACTAAAGGCGATAAGGGCTGATATTCCGGCTATATAGGTGGTTTTTCTCATGATCGCTTTAAGGGAGTTGTTTTAACCTCCTGCAATAGAAAAATTAAATCGTAATATTCAATAATTTTCCATTAATAAGTAAAATTAAAAAAAACCATGCGTATAACAATTAAGCATCGTTTTTGGCGATAGCCAAATATGTGCTTTGTGTTGAAC
>CAZYDB010000432.1:356-2996 GCA_964645995.1 uncultured Roseivirgaceae bacterium | reverse complement strand
ATGGTTGGCCGTATTGCTGCCGGTGATCCTTCGACCGGTACTTTTGACCGGCTTTTTTCCAGTGTTTTCAATTTTGCGGTCCTGACACCTTTCTGGCTCCGGCTTGAGTCCGAACAGGGCCGTGTTGAATGGAAACCCTATCAGGATGCGGTGGAGTGGCTTACCAACAGGAATATCACTGTTAAAATGCATAACCTGGTTTGGGGTAACTGGTTAGGAACGCCCGGCTGGTTGAAAAAAATACCAGAGGAAGCATTACATGATATTGTAAAAATGCATGTTTTGAACACAGTGACTGCTTTTCCCGATGTAAAATATTTTGATGTTGTTAACGAGACTACTAATATGATCAGTTTCACCGAATGTGCCCTTAAGCAACCGGTGCCTTATTCGTTGCGGTATAAGGACGGCTATGATTTCATGCAGGATATCGATCTGGTCGCTGATTATTTCAGTTGGGCGAAGCAGGGTAACCCAAAGGCCATATTGATGTATAACGATTTTAATATGTTCGATAATCAGAAAGACCGGGATGAGTTCAGGCAATTGGTTGAGGGATTAAAGGACCAAGGCGCCCCGCTTCATGAACTTGGCCTTCAGGCCCATGAGCCCATGCATACCTATTATGATCCAAGAATTTTCCTGGAAGTGCTGGATGAAATGGCGGAACTTGACCTTCCTTTACATATTACCGAACTAATTGTTCCCACCCAACGAAAAATACAGGGAAACTGGAGAACAGGTGAATGGGATGAAGAAAGTCAGGCCGACTTCCTTAAAATGATATTCATCCTTTCATTTTCACACCCTGCCGTTGAATCCGTAAATATCTGGGGATGTGTGGATAATCCAAACTGGGGAAACCGTAACGGGATCATATCAGAAAGTCTGGTGCCTAAACCATCATATTTTGCTTTGAAAAAGCTAATCACCGAAGACTGGATGACAAATCTTGAAGGCAGGACTGACAGGAACGGAGAAATTGAATTTTCCGGCTTCTATGGAATGTATGAATTAAGCGTAACCGGAAAAAATGGCTCAAAAACAACCCTGGAAATTCATCTTGATGAGCATGAAGGAAACCAGTGGACCTTTACAATCCCGGAAAATTTTTAAAACATGCTGTCAGAATCATTCAGATTTCGAATCTCATCTATCTTCCATTTTCGCTTCCAGTGGGATCTCCGGCCTGAGACCTAATCCTCCATCCTCCATCCATCTTCATTCCTCCATCTTCATTCCTCCATCTTCATTCCTCCTTCTTCATTCCTCCTTCTTCATTCCTCCATCTTCATTCCTCCATCTTCATTCCTCCATCCTCCATCCTCCATCTTCCATCTTCCATTCCCGCTTCCAGCGGGATTTCGAACCTCTGGTTCTCAACCTCCTTCCAGCTTCCGACTTCCAGCCACGCCTGCGTCGTGGTCTCCGGCTTCGCCTCCGACTTCCGGCTTCCAGCTTCCGACTTCCAGCTTCTATCCTCCATCCGTCCATAACCCTACCTCCCCCAATCTCCGGCTTTGACCTTTCTTCTTTCTCATTTTTCTTATTATCTTTAGTCTCCATTATTCAAGCTTTTTTTGGAAAGAGAACATTTTTGATTATAGATAATTCATTATTAATTGATTATATCTGGGGACAATCCCCTCTGTTGATCAAAATTGCTAATGAATTTTAAACTATCTGATAATATAATTGGCGATCACTTTTCTAACCATTTTTATAATTATCACTCAAGGGTGATCCATCGATCCATCGGATGAGAAATTATAAATTTTTCATGCTTACAATTGCATTCACAGATATTTTTAGTTAAATAAAAACAAAAGATTTTTAAACGTATTATTTACTTATGGATAAAATAAAACAAGTCGCTAAAATGATTGATCACTCCCTCCTTCATCCAACCATGACGGATGAAGACTTAAAAAAGGGATGTGAGTTGGCAAAAAAATATGCTGTAGCTTCTGTCTGCATTAAACCTTACGCGGTAAAAGATGCGGTTCAATGGCTGGAAGGCTCCGAAGTAAAAGTCGGTACGGTGGTCGGATTCCCACATGGCAATTCTGCTATTGAATTGAAAGTGGCTGAAACGCTTGAAGCTATCAGGGATGGTGCTTCTGAAGTTGACATGGTTGTAAATATTGGCAAGGTATTAAGCAAGGAATGGGCCTATGTCAGAAATGAAATCATAGCCGTTACCCAGACCTGTCACGAAAACAATGCTATCGTTAAAGTAATCTTTGAAAACGATTTTCTAACCGACGATCAACTGAAGATCCGGTTGTGTGAGATCTGTAATGAGGCCAGGGTAGATTTTGTAAAAACTTCGACCGGGTACGGATTTGTAAAAGGCAAAGACGGAAAATATTCTTATAAAGGCGCTACGCCTAAGGACCTCAAACTAATGAGGATGTACGCCAACGAAGATGTCCAGGTCAAAGCAGCGGGGGGCGTCAGAACCCTTGAAGACCTGTTGAAGGTCAAACGATTGGGCGTAACCCGTGTCGGGGCAACAGCAACCCAGGCGATCATCGAAGCTGCCAAAGAAAAATATTCGCCTGCGGGTAAACCGAAAACAGCTAAGAGAACTCCAAAAAAGACATCCGGAAAAAGCAATTAGATTACGGAGTACCTGCG
>CAZYDB010000432.1:0-346 GCA_964645995.1 uncultured Roseivirgaceae bacterium | reverse complement strand
CACAATTGTCTTAAAAGCAGCCATTTTGTGTGATCTGGTGAACTTCCGCTTAATCAGATAAAACATATAACGTATGAAATACAGAAAATTCGGGAAAACGGGTATTGATGTTTCTGTTATTGGGTTTGGTGGCTGGGCGTTGGGGTCCAGTTGGGGCATGCAACCTGAAAAAGATTCCATTGAAGCCCTTCATAAAGCCATCGACCTTGGAATCAATTTTATTGATACGGCCATAGGATACGGGAATGGCAAAAGCGAACAGATAATCGGGAAAGTCCTGAAAGACCGTACCGAGGAAGTGATTGTTGCTTCCAAGATACCTCCTAAACCCGGACCTTGGCCACCC
>CAZYDB010000431.1:0-3001 GCA_964645995.1 uncultured Roseivirgaceae bacterium | reverse complement strand
TTTTCTTTTATATATTCCATCCCTTTCAGGCAGGCATTGCCATAACCTTTCTCCGGCTGCCTGAGCACGGTCGCCCCTGCTTTTAAAGCCCGTTCGCCGGTGAGGTCATCGGATCCGTTATCCACTACAATGATTTCATGAACGAGAGGGGCGGGTATTTCTTCAATTACCTTACCGATCGATTGCTCTTCATTAAATGCCGGAATGATCACCCGAATTATTTTACTCATGAAGCATCTTTCGTTAGGGCCTTTCTATGCAAAGCTAACGGTTGTTATCTGATATATCGCTATCTATACCTTTTCAAATAGCCTAATAAAAAATATTGTTGATCAGGCTTCTACGGCCTGATAGTTTTCATTACCTACCAGCCGGGGTCCGTTAAAGCGGCCTTTTTCTTTTTTGTTCTCCAGTTTAAGTACGCCCCTGGGACAGACGGAAGCACAGATGCCGCAGCCCACGCAGGAGGCCCTGATGATATTCTGACCCCGCTGGGCATACCACCTGACGTCGATACCCATCTCACAGTAGGTGGAGCAGTTGCCGCAGGAAATACACTGTCCGCCATTGGTAGTAATCCTGAACCGGGATTTAAACCGCTGCACTATGCCGAGATAGGCTGCCAGAGGACAGCCGAAGCGGCACCATACCCTGTTACCCATCAACGGGTAAAAACCCACGCCGATCACGCCGGCAAAAACGCTGCCGATCAGGAAACCGTAAACTGTTTTTATGCTTTCCGTATTGACCCAGAGAACAGTATAGCTTCCGGTAAAGAAGGTATACAGCACGGCTCCGGTTAAGATAACCACAAAAACCAGCACGCTATGTACCATCCAGCGTTCGATCTTCCATGCTTTTAAGGATTTATCTGAAAGCTGACGGAAAGGATCGCCCAGTGTTTCGGCCAGGCCTCCGCATCCGCATACCCATGAACAGTACCACCGTTTACCAAAGAAAAAGCTCAGGAAAGGAACAGCCAGCAGGATGAGGCCGATTCCCCAGAACAGGATGAACCACCCCAGGAAACCAGCAGTCATCAGGTTGTTCAGGTTATAACCGTAGAAAAAATCGTAATCCAGCGGCCAGATATTTTTGAAGTCATAAGCCGGCTGGTTGAGCGCTGTCATGATCTCAGGGATCAGGAAAGCAAAACCGAGCTGAAAGAACATCACCGAGACCGTCCGGATCATCTGGTACCTGTTACCCCGGTATTTAAGGAACATCCTGACGCCCATCACCAAGATTGCCAGCGTATACATAAAACCATAGAGGAACCAGTGACTTGCCTCACCACCATTGAGCCACCGGCTGAAAGGGTCGACCAGCAGGACCCAGTTGGTGAGATATTCTGGGTAGAAATAGATCAGTATGTAAAAGCCGGTGAGTATGATGCCAAGGATGATGCCCAGCCATCCCAGGGATTTGGCAGGACTGTGGAAGATATGGTCGTTCTTAATACCCGGAATACGCCAGCCATAAGCCGCGATGCCGTAGACCAGGCCGCTGAACATCATAAGACCGATCGAAAGAATGAACCATAACCACAGATGGTCGACCAGGATACCCTGGCTGGCATCTTTGGTAATACTGAAAGCAAGTTGACCGGTCTCGTAATCACTGAACCCCCTGCTGCTTACCAGGTTATTATTGATCGTGGTGCGGAGATTATCAAGATCTTTTTTCAGGGATTCAGCAGAAGCATAAGTTTTGCCTTCCATCCAGCCGGAGTAGTCTTTTATCTGTTTGATCCTGAACTGTCCGTATTCCGTGTCATCAGAAATGATTTCGTTCATCCAGGCGCTGGAAAAAACATATTTATCCCCCTCCCGGGCTTTTTCAATGATTTCTTCAACGATCTGGCCGGTAATACCATACCGGTTCTTTATTTCGGTGTTTGCCTGATCGATGGTTTTTTTCAGCTCTTTGATAAACCTGAAATTCCATTCGTAGGTTTTGCCGGTCATGGGCCCTGCTGCTTCACTGAGGATCCTGAATTTTTCCGCATCGCCCTGCCTGGTGATGATCGTTTCACTGAGGCGGTAATCACTGAGGCTGAGAATATAAAAGGAGGCAAGCAAGGATAAGGTAAATAGAGAAAGAGCCGTTAGTTTAATTGATTTTCGGAGCATGTTTTGCAGAGTTTGTTTTAGTTAAAAAAAGCCAGTGATCTTTTCCGGGATTTCATATTGAAGGCCTTGTCAGGAAAGTGCCGGTTATATTCACCAACTATTTCAGGGACCGGGTTTATTGAAAATTCAGAGTCAAAATACGCCTGGTCGAGGTTACGGACAGTTTCATGAATGGAAGTGCCGTCTTTTAACCAGTTATCGCAGACCTCATGCCTGAAACGGATACCCATCAGGTTAATGCCGAGCAGGTGGTTGCTGTTATTGTCATAAACCAGGCGGATGGACCGCTTTCCGTTTTTATCTTCCCAATAGATCGATCGTTCTTCTTCTGTTGCCTTATTCCTCACATTTCCGTATACCTGGTATTCGATGTCAAAGAATTTGGCGGAATTGAACCAGGGGCCAGGTGTATAGGCTGTTTTTTCCCCGGTTAAAGTAAGGGCCAGCGTCTCACCCTGTATTCTTCCCGTATACCAGACCTGCTCCACAGGTTTGCGTCCGGGAAGCGGCTCCCGGTGCTGGGCACAATCACCGATAGCATAAACACCAGGGGCATTGGTTTCAAAATATTGGTTGACCAGCACACCCCGGTCTGTCTCAACTTCACTGTCTCTGACAAAATCTATATTGGGGTGGACACCAACTGTAAGGCCCGTGAACTGACAAGGGATCTCTTCGCCGGCAGTAGTCTTAACCGCCCGTACCCTTCCTTTATCATCAGGCAGGATCTCTTTTAACTCGGTTTCAAGTCTCAGGTCCACATGATGCTCCCGGATATGCCGGTTGACCATTTCAGATTCTTCCGGGGGCAGGATCACATTCCAGAAACTGGGCTCTCGCACCAAAAAAGTGACCGGTATTTCCCGGGA
>CAZYDB010000430.1:0-3041 GCA_964645995.1 uncultured Roseivirgaceae bacterium | reverse complement strand
CCCCTCTGGCGCAAGTCTTAGCGCTGGATTGCATGCAAGCAGGACTTGTGCCATTATTTGAAACGATTAATTATGGCATTAGCCTGTCCAGCTATAAACGAGGTGTCCTTAGACACCAACCAAATCCTAACACTTGCGCCAGGTGGAAGAGGCCTTTTTATACGTATAAAAATCAATAAAAATATACGTAAGATTAATATTTTATACGTATCGTGTTTCCAATATTTATACGTATGATTCTGATTATATCAATTTGAGGTTAAGCCTGGAAGACACCTCTCACACTACCCATCACCAGCAAAGGTTATCTGCCCGGAAGTTACTACGCATCAATGATCTTACTTGCGGGTTTCAGGGAAAAATTCGACCAGATCCCGGCAATGGTAAGTCCTGCAAGAATATGCCATACACCCCACCAGGCCGCGATGAAAGCCATCCCCCCTATAGCCATATCTGTTGGGAAGATCGAAGGATTAAACAACATAGCCAGCGCAAGCCCGGAATTCTGAATGCCCGTTTCAATGGAGATGGTCCTGCGATTAAGCTTATCCAGCCTAAACAATTTAGCCGTATAATAGCCCAGCCCGAGGGCAAAGGCATTATGTATCAGCACAAGGAGAAAAATGTACTTAATATAGGAGAGAAAATTATCGTAATTGGAGGCAAAGATCACGGCAACGATAGCAGCAAAGGCAACGATTGAGAAGCGCTTGAACCCTACGACCACTTTTGATGCCAGCCCGGGGAATTTCGTATTCACCAAAATACCCAAGAGCAAGGGGATGCCAAGTATAAAAAAAATGGTTTGGAAAACACTGACCGGATCAATGACCAATGGACGTAATAACTCGGAGGAGGCCCCCATGCTGTAGGCCTTCATGAAAAGATTTCCCCAAAAAGCAAAATTAAAAGGTGTCATGAGCAGTCCGGCGAGACTGGAAAAAGCTGTCAGGCTGACGGAAAGAGCAATATTGCCCCGGGCCAGAGAACTGATAAAGTTTGATATATTCCCACCGGGACATGCTGCCACCAGGATCATTCCAAGTCCTACCGAAGGCGTGATATAATTGCGCAATGAAATTGCCAGAAGAAAAGTAAAAAAAGGCAACAGGAAAAACTGCGAGAGGATGCCTACGAATGCAGCTTTGGGCTGCCTAAAAATCCTTTTAAAATCCTCCGGCTTAAGTTCGAGGGCCACTCCAAACATAATAAGCGCTATGGTGAGGTTTAACAGGATCGTACTGTTCTCACTGAAGTTAAGTCTTACTTCATCGATTTTTTTCAGGGTCTCAAGCATACAATTATCGAATATCACACATCAGAAACGATGTAAATATAGTAAATTTCACTTTTGATGCCATGCTGCCGGGATGACTTACCCTTTGCCGGATGCTGCTTTACAAAAACGCAACAAAGGCCGGCCAACCCGGACATTCATGGATTCACCCCTCCCTTTGAGGTTAAGCCTGGTCAACTTCATGAAACCTACCGGTTATTTTTTCTGTTATTTTTATTAATTTCATGGACATGAAGAAAAAAGAATGCCCTTCCTGTGCGATGGAAATTGATTCAGACAGTAAAGCATGCCCGGTCTGTGGGTATGAATTCCCGGTAACCAGCAGGACTTATCAATGGATTGCGATCCTCCTCGCCTTACTTATACTTCTTTTTCTTGTATTTTAAAATGATTTTATATCCTTTGGATCAGTAAAATAAACATAAGATATGCTTAAAAACCTACTTATAGCATCGACAGCCCTATTAATACTGTTTAATTCATGTGAAATACGTAAGAACGGAGATGAAAACAAGATAAATCCAACGGATGAAAACGAAGCAATGTTAAGGCCGGAGGGAAATCCAATTTCTGAACCGGTAACAATCTCCAATGATCGTATTGAGGCAATTTTTATCAATAATCAGGCTTATGGTGAAGAACACCTGCATGGATACAACGGGGTTGCTGAATTAAGGCATATTACACAGGATTCATCAATCTTTGTGCCCCTCTATGCAGGATTCAACCTCGAGCATATATTCGGAGGTGATTCTCTTGTTCAGTTATTTGAACCCCGCCTGCACCCAATGGAGCTATTCAGAAAATCTGAAAATGAAGTGATACTTTACCAGTCTCCGACCCCGCTTTCCAAAGTTGAAAGCCAGACCCTCTTCAGGCTGACGGACCCGCATTATATCGATGTGGAATTTAACTTTATCATCCATGACAGTTCGTTTTTCAGGCATGGCTATGCCGGCTTTTTCTGGGCAAGTTATATACAGACGCCACCCGATAAAAAAATGTATTTCATCGGGAAAACCAGCAATGAGGACAATTTTCACTGGGTTGAGGCTTATTCACCGGTCCATGGATCCGAAAGCACCCATTTAAGCATTCTGGATAAAGATAGTATTTACTTCGAACCTGGATTTAATGCTACACTGGCTTCCCATTTTTCAGATTACCGGTTTGAAAAACCATATTTCTTCGGCCATTTCCATAATATGGCGTTGATCTTTATGTTTGACCAGGCTAAAGGCATCCGGTTCTCACAATCCCCAACAGGAGGAGGTCCCCAGAGTCCTGCCTGGGATTTTCAGTATATTTTATCTGATTTTAAGATAAAAACGAAATATTCATTTCATTCAAGACTGGTTTATAAACCTTTTATCAGCCGGAAAGATGTTTCAAGGGAATATTCACTTTGGAACGATCAGCAAGAATAACCTTTTTATTTCCAAAAAATGAATAATGCTATCCATGGAAATACAATCGCATTAATAAAAAAGGGATTCGTCAATAAAGTTGCTGTTCCCTTACAGATCAAGCACATACAAACCCAAATCATTTTCCTTTTCCCGGGCAAATTGAATTTTCTAATGAAAAGTCGATTTTCGGGTGAATCATCCCGATTAAAAACGACATGTTTGAGTTTTCTTATCCTTTTTCAAATGTTTTTCAGGCAAACGTTAAACAACAATACGATCCTTTAACCTGAAAAATTCACGAATTTTTCACCCTATCAGGCTGATGGAGCACCCCG
>CAZYDB010000429.1:0-3060 GCA_964645995.1 uncultured Roseivirgaceae bacterium | reverse complement strand
CCATTGACCGATCCCTGATATTGCCGTAGCTTAACAGGTCGTAATCGCCTGAGCGTCCGCAATGAGAAGTTTCACCGGTAGGGCCGATATATATCCAGTTATAGGCGCATTGCCCCGAATCTTCACAACCCAGGCTGAATTTTCCTTTTTCCAGGCTGTCGGTATAACTCTGGAACGGCCTCACATTAGGATAGCGCTCCCGGTGAGGATACCATTCCTGGTAAACCGTGCCCATCCACCCGGCAATTTCTTTTGGTGTGATGGAAAGGTTATGTTTATCGTCATCGAAGATCTTTACCGGGTTAAGACAGGGGGCCACATCCGGCTTGAAGTTGGTAAGAAACCGGAATATTTTTAAGGGGTCTTTCAGGGATTTCCTGTTGATCACATAAATGATACCCCAGTTAAAATTATTTTCCTCCAATAACCTGATGCCTTCCAAAAACTTCCTATTGTAAAGTTCCGAATTGCGCTTTTTACCTATACCACGAATGCCGGGGATGGGTTCGTAACTGGTTCCTATCATGGTGATTCCCATAGCCCTGAAGATATCCAGGAAATCCTGGTTGATCAGGGTCAGATTGGATTGTACGGCGTGCTCAATCCTGTCCATCGTATCCGGACATACCCTTTGTTGGATAGCCAATGCCTTTTTAAAATAATCCACACCCAGCAGACATGGCTCACCCCCATGCCATATCAACTGCAAACTCTCTTCCGGGTAATCTTCGAGAAATTCATTAAAACGATAGAAGACCACCTCCAGCATCTCCGGTTTCATAATAGACCTCTCCCCTCTTTTCACCACTTCGCAATACATACAATTCGAGTTACATATCTCAATAGGTTTGAAGATCACTACTTTCATCGGCCATTTTGTTTTATTTTTCTGTTGTGGTCAGCGGCATCCATCAATTCACTGAAAAAATTCACACATCCCTCATTTTCCGGCCGGTCAAAATACCTGCCCATGCAAACACGCCAGGCCTTACAGTAGGCACAACCCTCCTCCCTGAGAAAAAGTTCCTGCCATGCACGCAATGCTTTTTTATAGGCCTCATTCGTGGCGATCGAGTCCAGGCTATCGGAACCCTGTCCGACGAATTCACCCTTTTCCAATTTTTCCTGCGAAACTGCTAAATTCCCATGCTTGTCTACATACAGGAATTTTTCAGGATCCCTGAAATAAATATGATCGATCGTAAGCAATTTCATCGGATCATAGTGCTCCAACGCATAGTTAAAAGGCTCAACAGGAGCATGAGAGGCTTTATTATAAATTGCATAGGTCATCAGGTCGCCGGCAAGATCCCAGTCATTACGGGGATCAAGGAGGATGCCTGTATGGATCCCGAGTGAAGACAATATCTTTACTGTAGTGAAATTCTCCTCATACGCTGCCGGGAAGAATACTTTAATATTTAATTGAAGAAGCAGCGGTTTGATCTTTATAAAATCCCTGAAATCACCAAGTGCTTTACAGGTGAGGTAGATGGGTATTCCCTTCAATTTTTCCTGAAAAGGAAGTGTGCTCAACACAGCATCCGTTGCTACATGAACACATAGCAGCCCGTTATGGTCAGTCACCTGATGATAGATATCCTCCACCGCTTCCAGGTCACCGGTTTCAATAACGAAGGTCTGGTTCCTGAAGGTATTGATCAATTGAGGATCAAAAGAAGATACCAGTGTATAGTCATTCATAATATACTTCATTGGCCCGTATCCTCGGCTCCTTAATAAATTCAGATAGCAGATGGGCTACACATCCGCCATGACAAAGCCTATTTTCCAGGTATTTGCATTCATCACATTCAGGATAGATCCCTCCTGATTCCATCCGGATCATCCGGTGCTGCTTTTCATAGAACTGACCAATCTCCTGCAGGGAATTAAAGTCATAGATCGATTTTTTATGATAATTAGACAAAGGAAAGCAGGACCATACCTGCATATCGGGACCTATATCGATGGCCGGTCCGCAGGAGAAACGGACAACGCCCCTGTTGACCTTGAACAGACGGCCTATCTCCTCCTCGCTGAAAATACATAAAGGAAAACCGCAGTCGAATCCAAGGGTAATATCGAGCCGTTCCAGCATAGGCACGTATTCCATCAGCCGTTTACCAAAGCCCCTGATCTCACCAGGCTTGAGATGCTTATTGTTCGTTCCTGGAATAGGATGGGCCAGCCCGAGGCGAAGATGTCTTTTGAGACCAAACTGGTTGATGTAGGAAAAAATAAATTCTATATCAAAATCCTTCCGGTAAACATTAAATCCCAGTGCCGTATGCCGGCTGAATGTATTAAGAAATCGCTTTACCTGTTCTACTTCAGAGAATGGCGATCTTTCCGGTTCGTTCACATTGCATACGAATGACAGTTGATCAGGATGGATCCTGCCCAGGTATTTAAAGTTCTCATCCAGCCGCTGGTCAGTCATGATCCCACTGGTGAATACATTCACATGAAAGCCCCTTTCAACGAGATAAAGAACGAAATCCGTAAAACAAGGGTGCAGGGTAGGTTCGCCTCCCAGGAGGGCGATCGCCTTATTACCTGATATTTCATGCAGGTCGGCAATATAGATCAGATCATCCCATGACAGCATACTGGCATCCGAACCTTCCATATACTTTTTGGCAAAACAGTAGGGACAGGATCGTACACATTCTTCCGTTAACAATACATTTGCCATTTTTATCTGTGAAATTGGATGAAATTCAAAATGCAAAAATCCGAACGGAAATCCAATAAAAAGCCAAGATATGTAGGGGCGGCCGAACCGGTAATATAAACAAGGCGAATATGGAACCCGTCGAAATACTTTGTGGCTGGGTCCGGTGGTTAAAATCTCATTTGTCTCGTGAAGTATTTTTGATTCATTTTTTATACCTTTAGACGAAAATTTTTGCCTTATCCATGAAAACACTTTTTCTTATTCTTCCCCTGGTCCTATTTTTTGCTTCTGTTATGAATTCCGCAGCGCAAACCGGATTCAGTCAATACCCCCAGACCCGGATCAGCAATAGCCTGGTCACCATGAAACTGTACCTTCCG
>CAZYDB010000428.1:0-3072 GCA_964645995.1 uncultured Roseivirgaceae bacterium | reverse complement strand
CTCCATGTCGGTAACCCTGCCCGAAATGCTGGTCGGTTGTGAGGAAACCCTATAATGAAGGCAAAAAATAATGCCTGTGATCACAACAACTATACGGGTGTTACTCACGGCATGAAATTAATGCGACTATGATACAAGAGATGACCTTTCGCTGCATGGGCGATACCGTAAAAACGAATATAGTGCAAAATGTTTTCAGACAGAAGTCTCTTTCCTCAAAGTATATAAATTTCAGTTATTGAAAAGCCCAAGCTGATCATCCTTATTCCCGGGTTTTTCGACATTAAAATCAATGGTTGTACCTGCTTCGAAGATCTCTTCCTTCTTTTCCTGTGAATCTGGTTCAACCAGTTTATCGCGTTCTCTCAATTGTTTCTTCTTTTTCTTTTCAGGTTTGTTGTCCTGCTGAATGATACCTTTATCCGGCTTCACCTCTTTTTCCCTTCCCTTTTCACTGGCTGACTGGCTCCCGTGCTCCGGTGATTGCCCGGACGACACATTCTCGGCCTCTCCGTTCAGTAATTTGATTTCTTTGATCTTATGACCGAATATTTTATTCCCGACAGCTTTCCATCCCTTTATATCGATCATTGAATCTACCTCAAACGTCTCCACGGCTCTTGCATCTTTGCGTTTGGTATGATATTTCAACTGAAGGGTCGTATCCTTCTTAAGGGTGGCCGCCTCCAGGCGTGAATTTCTGTCTTCAGGAATAAAAACAAATTTTTTATTCAGGGTAGTTGTCTCGATAGTGAAACGCTTGATATAATGTGCCTTATTGCCTCCATGGTAATAAACAGCAGCAATCACGGCGTTTTCATCAAATTTCTCTATACAGAGAACTTTCTCAGGTTCAAATCGGTTGGTCAGGTCAAAGGAAGTGAGTGTATAATAGCCTTCGGAAGATACGGTTAATATCAGATCTTCAGGTTTAAAATTACCCAAATATTTGCCGCGTTCATCCCTGTTCAGGCGTCCTATGGAAGTGTCAAACCAGATGTCAAGCCCTCCGAGTGTTGAAATGCCTTCGGTTTTGAGCTGTATCTTTCTCACAGGATACCGGGTCAGAATATTTCCCTGGGCACTTCTTCCTTTGATATCCAGGGTAGAAAAATCAAAATCAAATACTTTTTTTCTCGCCTTGGAGCCCGAGGTGAGGTTGATGGTGATCGTTTCAGCCTCGCCATTTGGATTGGCTGTCAGATAAAGCACCTTTGATCCATTATGACCCTTGGTCAGGTCATATTCCTTATCGCGAGTGATGGTCAGAACCTGGAACCGTTTAACCATAGATTTTCCGGATTTACCATCGAGATAAATCGTATTGTAGACCATGCGTTCATCATTTTTATTGAACACACTCACGTGAATTATATCCTTACCGACAAAAACTTTATCATCGATCCTGGTAACCACACATTTCCCGTCCCTGCGAAAAACGATAATATCATCAAGATCGGAGCATTCACAGACATATTCATCCTTTTTCAATCCATAACCGATAAAACCATCATTTCGGTTGACAAATAATTTTTGGTTATTGGCAGCAACCACGGTGGCGGTAATGGTATCAAAATTTTTTATTTCCGTTTTTCGTTCTCTCCCTTTCCCGTACTTTTCCTTCAGGTTTTTAAAATACCGGATGGCATAATCTATCAGGTGTTCAAGGTTATATTCAACAGAGGCAAGTTCCTCTTCAAGTTTAATAAGCTGGTCATCAGCTTTGAAGGAATCATATTTTGAGATCCTTTTGATCCTTATCTCAGTAAGTCTGACGATATCATCCCTTGTAATCTCCCGGTAAAACTGCTTTTTAAACGGATCAAGGCCTTTGTCAATGGTATCGATAACGGAATCCCATGTCTCACATTCTTCTATATCACGGTAGATCCGGTATTCAATGAATATCTTTTCCAGGGAAGAAAACAATATCTTTTCCAGTAATTCGGACCTTCTGATCTCCAACTCTTTTTTAAGCAAATCAACCGTCTGATCAGTACATTTACGAAGGATGTCATTGACACTCATGAACTGAGGCTTCTCCTCAGCGATCACACAGGCATTGGGTGAAATTGAAATCTCACAATCCGTGAAGGCATATAAGGCATCAATGGTGATATGGGGTGACTGGCCAGGTGCAAGGTAAACCAGGACTTCCACATCCTTCGCGGTATTATCCACTACCTTTTTAATCTTAATTTTACCTTTGTCATTGGCCTTAATGATCGATTCAATGAGTGAGGTGGTTGTCGCGCCAAAAGGTATATCTCTTATAATCAGTGTTTTATTATCTTGTTCTTCAATTTTTGCTCGTACCCTGACACGACCGCCGCGAAGACCGCCGTTATATTCAGAGAAGTCGGCCATACCCCCGGTTGGGAAATCCGGGTAAAGGGATACCTTTTTACCTTTGAGGTGATCTGCCGAAGCATCCAGCAGCTCATTGAAGTTATGAGGAAGTATCTTGGTGGATAAGCCGACGGCAATACCTTCCACTCCCTGTGCAAGTAAAAGAGGAAATTTAACAGGCAGGGTTACCGGCTCTTTTTTCCGCCCGTCATACGAAAGTTGCCATGGAGTCGTCTGCGGATTGAATACTACGTCCAGAGCAAGTTTGGACAGCCTTGCTTCGATATATCTTGCCGCGGCGGCGCTATCGCCGGTGCGGATGTCGCCCCAGTTACCCTGAGTATCCAGTAAAAGGTCTTTTTGTCCAATACCAACAATAGCGTCGGATATCGAGGCATCACCATGAGGATGGTATTGCATTGTATTCCCGATAATATTGGCCACCTTATTAAACCTGCCATCATCAATTTGCTTCATTGCATGCAAGATCCTTCTCTGAACAGGTTTCAGCCCATCATTTATATGAGCAACGGCTCTCTCGAGTATAACATAAGATGCATAATCGAGAAACCAGTCTTCATACATTCCCGACAAATGAAGCACTCTTGGCATATCGCTGTTTCCGCCACCGCTGTCTGATCCGGAATCAAACAATTCCTGTTCCGTTTGCCCCGGCCCTCCTGGTATATTCAGATCATCTGTCATCTGATTGCTTTTTCTTCT
>CAZYDB010000427.1:0-3085 GCA_964645995.1 uncultured Roseivirgaceae bacterium | reverse complement strand
GATAGCAGGTCTTCCTGGAGCCATACCGGGCAGTGGGAGATGGGGCTGTTAGAGGAGAATGACTGGGCAGCGAAGTGGATCAGCGCGCCCCGTTTGTTTGACTGGGCCCGGAGGGATCAGTTGAGGAAACAGATCCCTAAGAACTCGCCTCCCATCCGGGAGGAGCCGGCACCGCTTTTCCGAAAAAAAATGGAAATTAATAAGAAGGTCCGGTCCGCCCGTCTATATATCAGCGGCCTTGGTTATTACGAATGTTATTTAAATGGGCAGAAAGTCGGACCGAACGTGCTTGATCCGGCCTTTACTGATTATACAAAAACCGTTTTATATCAGGTTTATGATGTAAGCGAGTATCTCAGAGATGGAGAAAATGTTATTGGCGCCATGCTGGGCAATGGCTGGTATAATATGTTCACCCGGGGGGTCTGGAGTTTTGACAAATCACCCTGGATAGCTGACCCCGTGCTGCGCGTCCAAATGGAGATCACCTATCATGATGATTCCCGGGAACGGATTATAACGGATTCCACCTGGTCGTCCTATCCGGGTCCTGTCATATTCAACAGCATCCGTCAGGGAGAGACCTATGATGCACGCCAGGCCCTTGATCAATGGTCCGGACCCGGATTAGATGATTCGGACTGGTATGCCGTGAGGATTGTAAGAGGGCCGGAAGGGAAAATGAAAGCCCAGTCTATGCCTTCCATCCAGATTACCGGCCATATTTCACCGGATACCCTTTACAGGACCAACCGCAACACATGGGTCTGTGATTTCGGGCAGAATATGGCTGGATTTGTTGAAATCAAGCTTTCTGCACCTTCAGGGACAAGGATAAAGATGAAATACGGGGAAAAATTATATCCGGATGGTACAGTGGACCAGCGGAATATAGATGGCCTCGTGGCGGAAGAACCTTTCCAGACGGATCAATATATTACAAATGGTAAAGGGCTGGAAACCTGGCGTCCCCGTTTTGTTTATCACGGGTTTCGTTATGTTGAAATAAGTGGTTACACGGATGAATTGACGGCAGATAACCTGTCTGCATGTGTGGCTCATACGGCCTTCAATAAAAAAGGATTTTTCGAATGTTCAAGTGAGCTCCTAAATCAGATCCAGGAAAATACCGAGTGGTCTTTCCTGAATAATTATCATGGTTATCCTACAGATTGCCCGCACCGGGAGAAGAATGGCTGGACCGGGGATGCTCAGCTTGCCAGTGAGATGGCTTTGTTTAATTTCCAGGTGGAGACAGCTTATGATAAATGGATCCGGGATATCAGCGATGCTCAGTTGCCTTCCGGTATGATCCCCGCAATTGTTCCTACCGGAGGCTGGGGGTATTACTGGGGCAATGGCCCGGCCTGGGACTATGCTTTGGTCGCTATCCCCTGGTATCAATATGTTTATTCCGGCGACCGGCAGATACTGGAAAAATATTACCCGGTTATGAGAAAATATATATCCTTTCTGAACACCACGGCAGAGGATTACCGGGTCGGGTGGGGTTTGGGTGACTGGGTGCCTGTTCAAACAGAAACCCCCCCTGATCTGATCACCTCAGCGTATTATTACCGGATGGCTGTTTTGATGACGGAAATTTCAATGGAAATGGGAGAGGCAATGCAAGCTGGTCAATATAAACAGCTATCGGAGAAAATAAGAGCATCCTTTATCAAGCAATATGTGGCGGGTAATAGTAAGGGATCAGGTAACGGATCGCAATCGTCGCTGGGTTGTACGCTTTATTTTTCATTGCCGGATTCCGCGACGTCAGACTTGCTTGCCGGAAGGCTTGTTGCTGCTATTCAAAATAGTGATCTGAATCTGGATTTTGGCGTACTCGGGTCTAAATTTGTACCCAACGTACTGGCAAGGTATGGTTATAAACAGGAAGCTTTTGATATGATCCATACCACCGATTATCCGGGATGGGGCCATTGGGTGAGCCGGGGAGCAACAACACTCTGGGAGGACTGGGCAGGAGAGTCATCCAGGAATCACGTATTTTTTGGAGATGTAAGTGCATGGTTTTATAAATATCTTGCCGGGATACGGCCTGACGAAAACTCACCGGGATTTAAACATTTTTATATCGATCCTTTTTTCCCGGAGGAGCTGGACTGGGTGAAAGCTGAAACCACTAGTTATCACGGAAAAATCAAAAGCCATTGGATCCGGGAAGATGAAAAGGTCGAATTAAATATTACTATTCCTTTTAATACAACAGCCACCATCAATACTCCGGATTATGAATGGGATAAGATTATAAATGAAGAAACGGGTGAAATAGTGGGTCTTCCGGACAGCGCCCGGAATAAAACCAATACGTCGATGGTGTTAGGATCAGGGAATTATAAGATCATTCTGCGTGATTAGGAGATTAAGATCATTAAAGCAGGTTATCCCAATTCGGTGTATTTTTGCAACGCCTTTTCATCAAGGACCTCTATCGACTTATCCTTTTCTTCAATTATCCCCTCGTCTTTAAAATCTTTCAGGACCCGGATGGCGCTTTCCCGCGTCATTCCGGTGAAGTCAGCAAAATCCTGTTTCGACACATTGGTTATGGAGCCATTGGTGAAAACCCGGGATGAAAAATACAATAAAGCATCAGCAATTCTTCCTTCCATATTCTTTTGTGTGGTTGTCATAAAACGGTTAAAGACCAAAATGGATTTTTCAGAAAGGAACTTGATAAATTCTTCTGCAAATTTTGAATTATTCCTTAAAACCTTTTTGAAAGAGTTGACATCAATAAAACAGGCACCAACATCAGTTACCGCAGACATCGAGCAATGATGCCGGAAATCCACATACATACCCGGTCCGCAATTGATCTCGTGTGGTTTTACGTAGTTTATTATGAGGTTCTTCTCACGAAAACCTTCAATATATGTTTTGCCAAGACCATTGTTGATTATTACCACATGTGTCAGGGGAGAGCCTTGTTTAAAAATAACTTCACCTTGCTTAAAATGAACCTCCAATCTGTTTTCATTCAAAAAATCGAGTTCATCTACTTTTAAAAGTTTAAACAAGGCGTTCTTCCTGAAGCAATGACTACAGTTAAGACATTTAT
>CAZYDB010000426.1:0-3092 GCA_964645995.1 uncultured Roseivirgaceae bacterium | reverse complement strand
GGATGGTAAAGAGGGTTTCATCGTTATTTCCACCAATCATGCTTTTTTTAAAAGGACCCATCTGAATTTTGACATGGTTTACGGCGCCCCTGTTGAAAAAGTCTTTAAAAGTTCCGCCGTATTTATGACCAATTTAAAAAAGGCTGTTAAAACGAGAAAAAGTATCCAGTGGGAGGAAGAATTGACCTTTGGAGATACTGTGGTCATCTGGGACATACAACTGTCTCCCATCTTCAATAAAGAAAAGGAATTATGGAGACTTGTCTGTTCGGCACATGATCTGACCCAACGAAAGAAAAATGAAGATCTATTACGCAGAAGTGAGGCAAAGTTCAGGGGCATTGCCTCCTACGTGAGTGATGCTATCTGGGAATGGGATATCCGGGAGGACATTATCTGGTGGAATGAGGGTATAGAACACCTGTTCGGATATAGTAAACTCGACGTTAAAAACGATCTTCAGTGGTGGAAAAACAAGATCCATCCGATCGACCGTGACCGGGTCATTCAGAATATGGAACTGATCTTTCAAAAAAATGAAAATAAATGGCACGAACATTTTCAATTCCAGTGCAGCGACGGATCCTATAAGCATGTGGAAAACAAGGCTACTATTACTTACGATCATGCAGATCAGCCGGAAAAGCTTTCCGGAGCCATGATCGATGAAACGACACGGAAAAAACAGGACGAATTGCGTCTTCAGTCGCTTATCGAAGGCGCTGATACGGAGCGCAAAAATCTGGCCAGGGAATTGCATGACAACCTTGGCCAGATCCTTACGCTTTCCCATTTAAAGCTTAAGTCTCTCATGGAAAATGAGCAATGTGAAAGCCGGGATAAATTAACTGAAGTGGAACAACTTGTGGAAAATTCTATCCAAATAACCCGTAACCTGTCCCATAACCTTATCCCCAAGGCCCTTAACGATTTTGGTCTTATTCCATCCCTGCAAAACCTTATCTCGTTGATTAACCGGGATCCCGAGCTGGAAATCCGGTTTAATTTTAATTTTAGTGAGGATCAAAGATTCAACAGCAAAACGGAAATAAACCTGTACCGGATCATCCAGGAAGCCCTGACTAACGTACTAAAACATGCCAAAGCAAATATGGTTTCCATTCAGGTAACAAAACATGATGATTACTTAAATATAATGATCGAAGATGATGGGAAAGGGTTCAACAAGAAAAAAATTGAGAAAAATCCCGGTATCGGCATTCAGAATATCTTTAACCGGGTTCTTTACCTAAATGGTGAAGCTGAAATTGATTCCCAACCCGGGAAAGGCACCCTGATCAACCTGGAAGTACCTTGTTAATAGAAATAATCTTTTCTGGTAATATCTCTCCCGGTTGAGTACCGGCGCTCACATGGTAATGGAAGAATAATCAGGCGCCTATATATTCCCGTAAAGATCCGTTAACCGCCGAATGTCGCAACCGGCGGATCCCTGATTCCCTGAGCCTGCGGGCTTTTGCGCTTGTCATGCCAAGTTTTTGGGCTATTTCATGGATGGTATATGCTGCCGGATTCCCGATACCGAAAGACAGGATTATTACTTCTTTCTCTTCCCTCTTTAAATGATTCACCAGGATAGTATTCAATTCGATCGAAAGTGATTCCATCTGGAGGTCATCGGTTATCTGATTCTCTGCCGTTCCACATCCATCTGCGATCCGGCTCTCCTTGTCTTCATCAGTGATCAATTCTTCATAGGTCCCCAAACATTTTTGCATGCCCAGGAATTCCTTGACATCTTCCCCGTTGTTATGGAACAAACCGGATAATTCTTCACTATACGGCGCACGTTGATGCTCCTGCTCGAATTTGTTAATTTCCTTTTTATGCCTGAGAAATTCCCAGTATTTGTTTTGGGGTACTGAAATAAGACTGGATTCCCCGGATACCGACTTTAAGATGTATTGGCGGATCCAATAAACCGCATAGGTGATTAAACGTGTTTCTTTCGTATCATCGAATAATTCAATTGCCTTGATCAGACCGATATTCCCTTCATTGATCAAATCATTCAGCGGAATACCGAAATGCATATATTGCCTGGCTATCCTGATCACAAATTTAAGGTTTGCCTTGACCAACTTCTCCACGGCCTTTTGGTCTCCTTCCCTGGCTCTCTTAAGAAGGTCGGCCTCTTCCTTTAATGAATTGACCGGTAGCTTTCGCACCTCCCGGTAGTATTTTTCAAGGATTTCATCCCTAGTTGAAATGGGTTGGATATCCTGATCGTTTCCTGTGTTCATGTCAGTCATGGGTTATTTGATCTACATAACAAAGGTAAATCAACCAGGCAGTAAGTTTATGAGAGAAAACAGCATTTTCCGGAATAGGTGATTCACCTACGCCTTTTTCCCTTTTTAACAATCCTAATAATCATAAAAACTGCCCTGGCTCCGCTGCCTGGATTTCTGTGATCCTTCACGCCGGATCCTGACATAGTCCATCAGGTTTATAAAGAAGGCGATAACGAGTACCAGTAAAATAAAGGCCCCGCAACTGAAAATAAGGATATTGAATAGATCGGTAATCATCTTTTTTGAATTTAGTATTTCTCTTTAGCTAAATCATTACAAGGTCAAAAGCCTATGCGTTTATTTCAGGATAAAAAATATTGACCTTGTTAACCCGGTGTGGTTTTCTTTGGGGAACAAGCCCGATGGGGTTATCCCGTAGTGGTTTATGTCTGTTGGGAATAACTTTAATCATAAAAGATAATACACCGAGACCTGCAACCATCAAAGGCATAATCAGACTCAGAACAATCAATAATAGATCAGTTGTATTCATAATAGTATTGTTATAGTAGTCTTATTTTCAACATTGCACTCATTTTTTCCGGCTGTTTGATTGAAATATCAACTGAAATCCTGGCCAAATGATTATTAATTTTCTTAATTCTCTGAATAGGCGAATCTCTTAACCCCATTTCAGGGTTTAACCACAGAGTTGCACAGAGGCATTCACAGAGTACCCAGTGACCTAACAGCTTCCAACTTCGAGCTTCCAGCTTCCAGCTCCATTTCAGGGTTTAACCACAGAGTTGCACAGAGGCATTCACAGAGTACCCAGTG
>CAZYDB010000425.1:0-3135 GCA_964645995.1 uncultured Roseivirgaceae bacterium | reverse complement strand
CCGCAGGATCGTATAGATGCCGTTGCCGCAGTTCTGGAGCAGAACCGGTGTTTGCGGTTACAACGGATGAATGAAAAAGATACGTTCAGATGCCGGGACGGCTCCGGTAGTTTGCCGGGGACGGCTGTTGTCACGATTTTGCTTTTAACAGTGTCAGTAAATTGTTGGGCTGTTGCAATTTTCGCATGGCAAAGTGATTCCATAGGTACATCTGTTACAATTCGGGCAATGCCACTCACGCCAATCTCTGCAATGATTACATACTTCACAATGCCAGGTGCAGTTATCTTGAACCACCTCATTCCAGCAAAACGAAAACCAATATATTTCCCCGCATTTTTTGCACGCATACTCGTCGATAAGTAATTTCAGTGGAACAGACTCACACTCACAGGGTAATTCATATTTTTGCGCCAATTCTTTTGAAGTTAATGCTTTGACATGATGTATATTTTGAATGGAACATATTGTCATTTTCTCAACAGCAAGTCCGTTGAGAGGGTTTTTGCAGCTACCCCCGCAACCGCAGTCCGGTCCGCATGGTTCATTGTTTTTCAGGCATGAGCAGCGCTTGTTTTCGCATCCACCTTTACAGTTACACGTTACCGTTTTATTCATAATTATAATCCTTTTTTCCTGGATCTGAAATGAATGATTTCGATCCAGTGATGTGTCAATGGACAGCGTCTCCCAGCAGGTCTGTTACACATTTATTAAGGCTCTTACCCTCTGCAGCAGCCCTTGCTGCAATCTCTGCATGCAGTTCAGGCGGAACCCGCAAATTAAATGTACCGGAATATTCTTTATTTGGATTAAGCCCTTCCTCTTTGCACATTTCAAGAAACACTTTGAGAGATATGCTGCCCTCTTTTTTGAGTTCTTCGATGGTGGTTGCATAAAAATCAGCACCACCATTCAGCCCAATAAACTCTCCCCGAAATTTATCTAAAACCGGATCGTATTTAATGATGGCCTTATAGCCGTCTATATTCATAATATTCATCATGGCTTCACCCCATTTCTTTCCAACCATTTTCGAATACTTGAAACTGCTCCTTGGTCGGTGTCAGGTGACGGATGATGTCTATAAAAAACTTGTTCCAAGGTTTTTTGGTGTTTTCGCTTCATGGATATATGGTACCATGTATTAGTACCAAGTCAATAAAGTTTAATGTGTTTTTAATGTTTAGGATCTGTGGTAAAATCCGCAGCATCCTATTGTTTAGATAGATGTAAAATTGCTTTCAATTTTTCAGTTGCTGCAATCCTCTTTTTAGATTCCATCCTTGATATATTTTCGACCTTCCACTTTATCGCTGGCAGGTTTTCAAGTCCTGAAATTGAAAGCAAACCAAAATCAGGGGCTCCCATTTTTACAGACAGCAGGAATTCCCGTTCATTTCTTGATAGCTTTGATAATATTAGAGGGGCCAATTCTTTAAGTATTTTCTCCAATTCTTCATAACCGACATCAATGGACGACATACCTTTGAATTCAGTTTCATACGTCTGCCTGAATTCTTGAAAATTGGGTGAAAGCAACTCTGACATGGGGCGATTATGGCTGGCAAGGTATACGACAAACGCTTGACTGATTTCTTGGTTTAGACCCCTTGTTTCAGAAAGGAGCTTGATATCAAATAAATCTCGAGGATGCTGACGATCCAAAGCAGCACATATCTTTCCGCCATAAAGATCTGCAAAAGAGAGTACCGGAATTTCCATTTCCATCTTGAAAACATCTTCGGCATTTTTGCATAATGGTTTTGAAATCGGGGGATAACAGCTTCCCCGCAATATCAACAGATAACCGCGGCAGATTCAAATAAAAAAAATTCAAAGCCGTCCCGCCTTTTAAGGCAAAATCTTTTTCCTGCCCCACGATTGGAAGAATGGACAGCATTAATTTAGCCTGCTCAAAATACTTGTTCATTTTCATGGAATATTCTTTAAACTGATACTCTTTATTTCATTCGGGACTGTTATTTGATATTTCTTATTTAGAATCCCATTGGCCGCAACCTGTCGTTTTCCTTTTCCCAAGTCAATATTTTTCATATCCAATTTCTGAAACCAGGGCATATCATATGTGTCCGCAAAATAGAGGAATAGTCGTTTTGCTTTTATTGAGCTGCAGCTTTCAAGAAGTGTTTGCACATATTCACATCGCAAAGATAAAAAACTCTCCATAAAATGATCAGCCTCTTCAAACGAATGATAATTTGGAACCAGAGCACACAATTCAATCATGGCACGCTCAGGAGCAGACCCTTTTATTTCAAAATTGCCTGTATTAAAATGCATTAGTCCAAAATCAGGCCGGGATTGAAAAATATTTAACCGTTTAAAACATAATTCATCTTTCCATGGGTGTTGAATGAACCATTTCGGTAGTTGAATTTTTCCTGATGCAAAAAGATATATTCTTGCAGTTTGACCCAATTGAAGATTATGTCTGAATCCAGATAATTCCAAAGCAGTTTTACCACCAGCATGCACACAAAGATTTAATTGATTCTGAACAGCATACAATCCCCCACGCCAATCAACAGAATCACCATATTGAATATATGCGCCACTTCCTATTTTAGTTACCCAGGGTGCTTTCTGGTAATAATCTAATAACTGCTGATATCCGCCATGATCTCGAAACCATGCCAATGTACCCACTGTCCCTCTGGGCCAGTTACGAAGAATTCGGTTTAATATGTTTCTTTTTTCACCAGTCATGCTTGTGATTATAAGTCAAAATAAAACAAACCGCAAGTCGATAGTTTGAAATTATTATTATTTAACAAGTTATACTTGTGATTTCTTAACATCAGCATCACCGGTGAAATGCGGTGAACATGGTATTCAACCACAGGATTTTTTAAAGTCGGAGGCTGTACCAGATTGTTAAAAGGACAAAAATCAACCAGCTGTTCCAGCAATTTTGCCATTCCAGTATTCAACATATGCCAGATATGCTTTCCTGGTGGTAAGGAAGCCAATGTGCTGATGGGCTTTCAGCTTGTATGCCCGTAATCTGTCTATCCCGAGACGCCGGGCTTTCTCAATCCTGTGGTGCCCATCGATCAGATTATAGCGCCCTGGAGCGATTTCTGCCAGCACCACAGGCCGCGAGGGGTTCAC
>CAZYDB010000424.1:0-3140 GCA_964645995.1 uncultured Roseivirgaceae bacterium | reverse complement strand
ATACAGAAAAACTACCTTGGAGGGGAAGAATTAGGGACTGTATACCTCGGAGGAGGTACCCCGTCATTATTATCCACCAAAGTTATTGAATCCATTTTACAACACATCCGGACTAATTTTCCTATTGAAAGTGATCCTGAAATTACCCTGGAGGCCAATCCGGATGATCTGTCAGCCGATAAACTCAAAGAACTTCGGGGAATTGGAATAAACAGGTTGAGTATTGGGATCCAGTCTTTTGATAATGATGTGCTGACTTTTCTGAACCGGAGTCATACCGCAGAAAAAGCAATCCATGCCTATGATCAGGCCAGAAATGCGGGATTTGACAACATTAACCTGGATCTTATTTACGCGATAGCCGATGATCGAATTGACCGCCTGAAGAATGATATTGAATGGCTTACCGACCTGTTACCGGAACATATCTCTGCTTACAGCCTTACCATCGAACCCCGGACAGTATTTGGGAACTGGCTGAAAAACAACAAAATAAACAGAACCGATGAAGATTGGGCTGCGAGGGAATATGAATTGATAGAAGAAAAACTTAACGCCGCCGGTTATGACCATTATGAAATCTCCAATTACGCCCTTCAAGGCTTTACATCATTGCATAACTCAAATTACTGGACTTATCAGAAATATCTGGGAATCGGCCCTTCTGCTCATTCTTTTAACGGAGAAAGCAGACAATATACCGTGAATAATAATGCCCTGTATATTGATTCTATACGCGAATTAAAAATTCCGGCAACTGTTGATTACCTTAAGCCGGCAGACAGAATAAATGAAAGAATAATTATGGGCTTGAGAACCCGTTGGGGATGTGATCTTTCTCTTTTGAAAAAAGAATATAATTTTGACCTGTTAAACATAAACAGAAAGTATATCAACAACCTGATCATCCTTGAGCTGGCCGGGGTCGTAAATGATAAATTAGTACTAACGGAGAAAGGCAGATTGCTGGCAGATAAGATAGCAGCGGACCTCTTCCTGCCGGATTGAAAAAATATTGAATATATGAATTCCTGCAATTTACCTGCGTATTTATCTGTTCTTTTTTTTGATTGTATTATATTTGGTTCACAAAAGCCGGGCACAACATGACGAGCGAAGAAAAAAAAGCGCTTTTATTATTAAAATCAGTGATTTTTCATTACCACGGACTGGATGAGGACGAGCAGAAGATCCTGGATGAGACGGCAAAGCAACTTGATGCACAGAAAGAATTGAAATGGGCAAATGAATTTATATCCAAAGACTACCTGTCTGCTTTCGAAAGAGCCCGTGAATATTTGAACAATTCCGAGGCCTGTAAAGACAAAGAAACCCGGTTAAAACACCTTGATCTCGTCTGGAAGGCCAATAACAAAAAAGGATATATCACAGAAATGGAAGCAACCGCTATGCTTAAACTGGCCAAGGACTGGCATGTTGAAAATGAATTGATTGAAATGGTGCGAAAATAATTTTCTTATTTACGATATTTTGCTGGTATTCGAATATTTGTCCCGGTTTCTCTTTTCCCTCCCCTTTGTTATTTTACCTGTTATTCTAACAGCCCAGCCCGATGAAAAGGTTATTTTCCCACGCGCTGATTCCTTAAGGGGGCACCTCAATGAATTCAGAAATTCTTATGATGTGATCTATTACGATCTGACTGCCCGGGTGAATGTACAAGAAAGATCTATCCATGGCAACAATTATATCTACCTGGCAGCCCAAAAACCCCTGGTTAAAATTCAATTGGATCTTTACCGGAACATGGTAATAGACTCTATTATTTATGATGATAAAGCGTGTTCTTATACGAGGGAGGAGGATGCTTTTTTTGTCAGTTTCGAGGACACCATTCCAGCCGGGAAAAAACTCTTTATAAATATTTATTATCATGGCATTCCGGTAATTTCGAAAAGGCCACCCTGGGATGGGGGTTTTGTATGGGAAACCGATTCACTTGGCCGAACCTGGATAGGCGTAGCTTGTGAGGGTGCCGGCGCCAGCCTCTGGTGGCCCAACAAGGACCACCTGTCTGATGAACCTGACAGCATGCACATCACCATAAAAGCCCCCGATGGTATAAAGGCGGTATCTAATGGTGTTTTTTTGGGTACGGAAAACGACCAGGAAAATTATACGGCCTGGCGGTGGAAGGTAAACTATCCAATAAACAATTATAATGTAACCATAAACCTGGGTCAGTATAAAACTTTTCTGGATCATTACTTGTCGGGCAGCGACACCCTTGTTCTCCGGTATGATGTGTTGGATTATAACCTGGGGAAGGCCAGAGCACACTTCGGGCAGGTAAAAGATATGCTTGCCTGTTATGAATATTTCTTTGGCCGGTTTCCTTTCTGGAAAGATGGTTTTAAAATGGTCGAAGCCCCTTATTGGGGTATGGAACATCAAAGTTGCATTGCTTATGGCAATGATTATGAAAATAATGATTTCGGATTTGACTTTATCATCATCCATGAGAGCGGACATGAATACTGGGGGAATGCGGTTACTGCCAAGGATCATGCTGAAATATGGATTCATGAAAGTTTTACAACCTATATGGAAGCACTGTATGTTGAATATTATCAGGGGAAAGAAAGGGCCATTGAATACCTCCTGCAACAACGGGAACGCATTTATAATATCAGGCCTGTTCTGGGGCCGATGCATGTTAACTACAGAGGCTGGATCGATGCTGATATGTATTATAAAGGTGCATGGATGCTGCATTCTCTTCGGCATACCCTTGATAATGACTCGTTATGGTTCTCCTTGTTAAAAGAAACCTATCAACACTTTGAATATCAACAGATCCATTCCAATAACATAATAAGTTTTATGAACAACAAAACTGATTACAACCTGGAACCCATATACAGGCAATTTCTTACCACCATCGATATCCCTATCCTTGAGATAAGAAAAAAAATGACACGTAAAGGATTGAAGATCAGTTATCGCTGGGAAAATACACTCAGCGATTTTAACATGCCTGTTAAGATAAGAATCCCGGAAGAGGAAATGGTGATCACCTTGTATCCATCAAAAAAAAAGCAGATTGCTTATCTTGATGTGGAAAATGAAAATCAGGCCGATTTTGCTACTGATCTTTTCTACTTCGACATAAAAGAAAA
>CAZYDB010000423.1:0-3168 GCA_964645995.1 uncultured Roseivirgaceae bacterium | reverse complement strand
CAATCGATTCGTCCAGTTGCAAAACAATATCCACATTAATTGGATTTTTACCCGCGCGCATGCCATGGAAGGCCAGGTTCACGTACTCTTTAATGAGAGGATTAAGAGGGGTGGGCTCGGGTTTGCCGTCCCCTCCGCGGGAGTGCTGCAACATCGATTTGACGATAGAATCGGCGCGGGTACCATGTTCGTGGATTTTGGTAAGGTTTATTTTGATATCTGCCAGAATGGCGGCGGTTTCGGTGGCGTGTTCGTTCTCACTGATTTGCTGCAGTTCAACCAGGGCTTCGTCGATCATCTCGAGGCTAACATCCGAAAAATTGTTCACAAAATTGAGCGGGTTTTTGATTTCGTGGGCGATGCCGGCGGTGAGCTGGCCGAGGGAAGCAAGCTTTTCTTGCTGTACCAATTGTTCCTGTGCCGTTTTCAGGTATTCATAGGCTTTTTCAATTTCCCTTGCCTGGGCAAGTTCTTTTTCACGGGCTATTTCCCGTTCTTTGTTGATAACTCTTTTGCGCTGCAAACGATCTGCCGCAAATACACTTCCTGCAATCATCATCGCAAAAAACAGGTAGGCTGGCATAGTTCTCCACCACGGGGGGAGTATAGAGATATTTAAGCCGGCGGTTGTTTCATTGTACGACCCAAAATTTTGAGCGACCTGAACCTCAAATGAATAGTTGCCGGGAGGCAGGTTTGCCAGATAGATACTGCGCTGTTCTCCGATTTCCAACCATTCTTCCATATACCCTGCTAATCGGTACCGGTACCGGGTAGCTGAAGGATCCCTGTAATTCAGGGCGAGAAATGATAAGGAAATGTTATTGTTCGAGTAATCTATTGCATAATTATCATCCGGGATCATCGTCCGATAGGTATGCTCGCCTGCCTTGAGCTCCGTGATATGGATGTGCTGGATTACACCGTGATCCTCTTGAGCTTCAGGGTTAAACCGGACAAATCCTCCGGGCCCTGAAAAAACAATATCTCCGTTGCGAAGAAGGTTGGGAGAACGAAAAAGCCCGGGCTTTCGGCCGGGATCGGCTTCAAATACGGTTATTGTTTCCTTACGAGGATCCAGCTTATACACTCGAGATAGTGCACCAAGCCATAAAAAACCCTGAGGGTCTTCAACGATCCGGCCATTTGTTTCACCAAGAACACCTGCTTCACTCCGAAATAAAAACTGATTATTTCTATTAACCACATCTCTTCGCAGCAGGCCCTGGTTCGTGAGCATCCAATAAATTCCTTCCTGATTTTTAGAGAATGTAGGTGGTGTATAAGTCGTAATATTTTCGGGAAAATCCAATTCAACCTGAGAGACCGTTACCGTTTCCGGATCATACAAAAAGAGATCTCCTGAAAATTGATTCAGATTATCCCGATAATCAATAATGATGTATACAGTACCGTCCGGACTTTTTATTGGAACAATTGCCCGGTCAACACTAGGGTCGGGTTCACGGCGCGGCATATCAAAGTCAGTAACTAAAAGGGTTTCTTTATTCACCATATATATTTTCTCGAGGCCCCATGTACCAATAAAGTAATGGATATCATCACTTACATTGGTCTTCATCAGATATTCAGGAAACTGCCGTACCGGTTCCGGAAATTCTATTTTTGTAAATCGTTCTGTTTCGAAGTCGAATTCGTAAAATATATGGCGGAGGGTTTTTACCAATAGTTTTTCTTCTTCCAGGAGTAACCCGGTTACAATATTTTCTTCGTTACCTGGTGAGTTATTTCGAGGATCGGGGGTAAAAACACGCATTGAACTACTGCCGGTGGAGTATCTGACCAAACCCACTCCTGTAGCCATCCATAAATCCCCCGCTTCATTGTCTGCAATATCGTAAACGTCATTTAGCGGATGATCAGGATCATTGGAACCGGGTAACAAAGTATAGGTGTAATCCCAGGGCTGGGTGTACATAACACTGAAGCCAAAATAGTGGTATCCAAACCAGATATTATCGTCTCTATCGACAAATACATAGTGAATATCATCTTCGAGAATACTGTTTTGAGAGTTAATGTTGCTCCTGAAAGTACGAACTTCACCCGTTTCATGATGATATCTTAAAGCACCAATATATCCAGTACCAATCCATATATTTCCATTTCTGTCTTCTGATAAAGATTGGATTGGCTGATCTGCGAGATTGATATCACTGTCACCGATTGATGTAATACGCTCCGGCTCACTAACACCTTCCTGCCACAGCACAAGACCGCCATCGGATGCAAACCAAATATGTTTTTTAGTGTCTATGTAAACCTGCCAGATCTGATTGTTGAGAATCTTATCCGTTACTTCACCGAAAGATTGCAGCTTTTCATAGCGGTGAATTTCTGTATCAAAAATATAGACCCCATGGGTGGTGCCAAGCCACAATTTGCCATCGGTTCCCTGCTGAACCGACCAGACGCCAATACTTTCATTAAGGATGTCACCTAAACTGAAAAATTCAGTAATGAATATACCCGGTTCAGCTTCTGCGGGCATGAACCGGTAGAGCCCTTCACTTCCGGCAGCCCATATGGAATGATCATCCGTCTGTATAATTTCCCGAATTCCTCTCAGGGCCGGTATAGAATCGGGTATCTGTAACTGGGAAAAAGTCCCCGATGCATAATTGAACCTACTGATACCCTGGTTGGAACCGATCCATATACGCCCGTCTTCGTCTTCAAAAAAACAATAAGCGGGGCCGCCGGAGTACGTTGACTCATCGCCGGGATCATTGTTAAATGATATTACCTTATAACTGTCGTATCTGCCGGGCCCATTATTCCCGGCAATCCAAATATATCCATTCTTATCCTGCATCATCTTCCAGATAAAATTGCTCGACAGGCCGCTGCGAGTGGATATATGTCGGTAAATTTCGTTTCCTGTTTGACCGTAAACTGTAATCGGAAACATCCAGATCACGCAAAAAAGAACAGCAATCTGGATATTAATAAGTTTCATTAAAATTTTCATGGATGGGTCCGGGTTCGTGATATTTAAAAACTTTCTGATCGGTAATTAATTTTGTTTTAGAATTATTTTGAATGATGTTCCTTTTCCTGGCTGCGATTCCAATTCGAGGCTTCCGCCATGAGCTTTGATAATATCGTTAGTAATACTCAGCCCCAAACCGGTTCCTTCCGTACCCT
>CAZYDB010000422.1:0-3175 GCA_964645995.1 uncultured Roseivirgaceae bacterium | reverse complement strand
CGCAAATTGTTCGAACCAGCATAATTATCCTCATTTTTTGCATACCCACACACCCCTCCAATCCAAACACTTGCGCCAGGATGTGGAATCCAGGCCGGCGTGATCGTAAAATGGCTGAAGCAGTATAACCTGCGGCAGGTACAGTATATGGCAGGTCACCGGTATATCAACAGCACAGAGGCGTATAAACAGAGTGAAATGGAGGGGTTAAGAGAAGAAATCCGGCAATACCACCCCTTAGGGTGAGCATGCCGGATTCGTGAACCCCTTTAAAAATTATTAAATTTGTGAAGAAATACAGCAATATCATCCGTTGGGATGAATCATGAATACAAAATTATCGTTAACTTTAAAAGAATAAAAATATGATATCGATGGACCTAGCAGCAAAGAAAGTCGAATTAATAGAATGGCTTACCAGGATAGAGGATAGATCATTATTGGAAAAAATAGAGGACTTAAAAAAGAAAGCTATTGTGGAATCCTATGAATCCAGAATGAGGCCAATGACATCTGAGCAGTATAAGTCATTATTGGACAAATCTGAAGAAGACTACAAAAGTGGTAGGGTCACCTCACAGGAGGATTTAGATAAGGAATCTGATAACTGGTAGTTGCTGAATATGCGAATCCTGTGGTCTGATCTGTCGAAAGTTCAACTCAATGAAATTTACAGATACTACAAAGAAGTAGCTGGTGTAAAAGTTGCCAAGTCGATAAAAAATAAAATTATTAAGAAACCCTCCTTGTTGATAAAACAGCCAGAAATGGGACAATTAGAAGATAATCCGATAGTTGCAAATCGAGGATACAGATATTTGGTTGAAGGCAATTACAAAATTGTTTATAAGGTCTACAATGAAGAAAAGGAAATTCTGATATCAACCGTTTTTGATACAAGACAAAATCCAACTAAACTCAAAGTATAACCCCCACCACAAAATCTGTCCCAGTACCCGATAAGACGTTATCAGCTGATGAATAAAGACCGACAGGAGATTTACTCATTCATGTAAGGGACTGACAGGAAATAATCCCAAAAGAATCCCCTCCCTAACCCGAAGCTATATTTACATAATGTGATCTTATTTAACACGGACGCTTTACAGCGGTGTGCTACCTTTCTTCCGCAGACAGGTCTTTCAGCAAGGGCACGGTGTGACGGCATCACCATCGGCAAGCATAAGGCAACCGAAGGACTTGTGCCAACAAGGAACAGATACACCCATCCTGCCCCCGTCTGGCGCAAGTCTTAACCCGAAAAATTCATAAATTTTTCCTGCCTAAAGGGCGGCAGGCCTGCCTGCAGTCAGGTCTTCCAGCCGGGGCACTACCCATCTGACCGCTCCCTGCACACAACCCAACTAGCGGTCAGATGGGATGCGCATTGCGTAACTGCGTGATAATAAATATTTTAACCCCAATTTTTCATTCAATTTTTACAATTTAATGATGAATTAACTATAAGTTATTGATCTTCAATAATATAGGCAAGGGGTTAACCCTCGATATGCACCCCGATAAAATCGGGGTGCATCATCGGCCCTTCGGGCGAAAAATTTGTGAATTTTTCGGGTTAAATTGTAAAGACGGATTATTTTGAAAATAGTTTATGAATAATCGGGGTTAAGTTTGTGAAAAAACCAAAAATAACACGGGAGAATGAGAGCTATTCTCATTCTCCCAAATTTATACCGGATACTACTGATTTTTAATTACTGCCCAAGGCATACTCCTGGCATAATTTCTAATTTTCTTCCAGGAACCTGTCTATTTCTTCCCGGCGTGGCGCCGAAGGCTGAGCACCAATCCTGGTTACAGAAAGTGCAGCGGCAGCATTGGCAAACCGGAGGGCTTCTTCCAGGGAATTACCTTCATTCATAGCGACGGCCAGACTTCCACAGAAGATATCCCCTGCGGCTGTGGTATCGACCGATTCTACCTTAAATGCGGGCACCAAATATTGGTCTGCTCCCCGGAAGGCTATACTTCCCCGGCTTCCAAGGGTAATAACAACAGTATCTGTTCCTCCTTTCAGGAGAATGCCCGCCGCTTCTTCGGCGGTGGCCTGACCGGATACCTTTACCCGGGTAAGGAACTCGGCTTCCACCTCATTCAGGATCAGTATATCCGACTTGCCAATATAAGACCTGTCGATCTCCCTTGCCGGGGCAAAATTCCACATTACGGGAATTCCTTTTTTGCCGGCCAGGTCGATTACGTACTGATTGGTTTCGGCAAGGATCTCATATTGAAGAAGGATCATGGCTGCTTCATCAATAACTGACAAGGCCTCATCGATCTTTTCCGGCGTAAGCCTGTAATTTGCGCCGGGCGCTACCGAAAGGTAATTATTACCGGCATCACCGATCATCACGAGCGCATGCCCGCTGGACATCCCGGTTTCCTGAAAAACGAACCGTGTATCAATACCATCATCCTTATAATTTTTTATCATTTGCGGTGTATAGGCATCTTCCCCGACACAATTGACGATGGAAACATTCCCTCCCGCACGGGCAGCACCAACAGCCTGGTTAGCGCCTTTGCCACCGTAAACCTGGAAAAATTCTGCATCGGTGACGGTCTCCCCCAGGGCTGGCAAGTGATCCATCTTCATGATCAGGTCCACATTGGAACTTCCTATAACAACAATTTTATTCCTCATAATAATTCTAATTTAAACGGGCAATAACGATCAATGAAAGGCCAATGATAAATAAAGTGAACATGGCGGCCAGTAGTTTATTGGTGTCCTTCGGGGCGGCAGCAAATTCCTTCCATACAAACACACCCCACGCCGCCGAGATCATCGTTGCTCCCTGGCCAAGACCATAAGAAATGGCAAAACCGGCCTGTTCGGAGGCTATGAGGTTAAATTCCATGGCTACGCCCCATATCAGGCCTCCCAGTATGCCGATAAGGTGTAATTTTGGCGTTCCAAGTTTAAAATAATCGGCATAATTGACGGGGTTGCCATCCACCGGCTTGTACATGAACCATGTGTTGATAACAAAATTAGACAGGAAAATGCCAATGGAAAAAACGAACATCGCCGAATAGGGTGTAAGCATTCCAGCATCGGGAGACGCGAAATCCGTAGTCATCGAGGCCGCGACAAAACGATAAAAAAAGCCCATCAGATTTCTACTTTCTCCAAAACAATCTCAATGAT
>CAZYDB010000421.1:0-3183 GCA_964645995.1 uncultured Roseivirgaceae bacterium | reverse complement strand
GATACGTGCGGCGCTGAAACCTAATCTGTTTAATTTATGAATTTCGTGATACATGTGCATATTCTCGTCCAAAACGGACACTGATTCCTGCCTAATCCGGACACCGATTCTTGCTGAAAGCGGACACTAATTCTTGTTGAATCCGGACAAGGATTCCTGAGCAAAACGGACAGGGATTCCTGGTGATTCCGGACACCTTTCATGATCTTGGAAATGGTAAATTCTTCATCACTCTTTTTCCACTGAATTTTTGTACTTCTGCTGGTTGAAAAAAATATAACCAATAAAACCAACAGGAGAAAATGCCAAGAAAAAGAACAAATGTGGAAAAAATAAGAGAAATACTTCGTCTTTGTCTGGAACTTGATTTCAGCATCAGGAAAGCGGCTGAAGTGTTGCAAATGAGCAAAACGAGCGTAGGTGAATATCTGGCGGAATTTAAGCGTACCGGGCTGACCTACCAGGATATCAACCGGATGAGCGATTCAGAGGTGATTGAGTTATTCGAGAAAAGCAATAAATCCACCAATCCGTTATACGAAGATCTTTCCAAAGACTTTGACTACTATCAGAGAGAGTTAAAACGGCCGGGAGTGACTTTATATCTGCTATGGCAGGAGTATAAAGAGCGAAAGAGAGATGGTTTCAGTTATTCCAGATTCTGTCATCATTACAGGATGTGGGAGGGCAAACTGAAACCAGACATGCACATGGAACATAAAGCCGGTGAGTGTATGTACGCTGATTACACGGGAAAAAAGATGCATGTGATCAATCCGGCAACCGGTCAGAACAGACCGGCCGAGATCTTTGTTGCCGTACTGGGAGCAAGTCAGCTAACCTATGCAGAAGCTTCATTTAGCCAGAACCTTGAGGATTGGATAAGGGTAAACGAGAATGCCCTGAGATATTTTGGCGGTGCTCCAAAAGGCATCTCTCCGGATAATTTAAAATCAGCCGTTACGAAAGCCTGTAATTATGAGCCGTTGATCAACGAAACATACAACGATATGGCAAGACACTACAATACCGTTATACTTCCTACACGCCCGGCAAAACCCAAGGATAAGTCACTGGTTGAAAATGCCGTGGGCCTGGTGTATCAACGGATATTTGCCCGGTTAAGGAACATAACCTTCTTTTCCCTTCAGGAATTAAATGAAGCCATATGGAAAGAACTGGAAAGGCACAATAATACCCACTTCCAGAAAAAAGATATAAGCCGCAGACAGCTTTTCGAGGAGATAGAAAAAGAAGAGCTTCAGCCGTTACCTGTTGAGCGATATGAAATCACTCATTACCAGATGGCAAAGGTGGAGTTCAATTACCATGTGTATTTAAAAGAAGACAAGCACTATTATAGCGTTCCGCATCAGTATATCGGAAGGAGAGTTAAAATCATTTACACTGACAGGAATGTAGAGGTCTATAAAGACGGTGTACGTATTGCGTTCCATCAAAGGGATCTTAAGAAATACGGATATACAACACTTGAAAAGCATATGCCACCGAATCATCGGTATGTCAATGGATGGAGCCCTGACAGGTTCATTAAATGGGCTGATAAGATGGGTGATTCGGTAAGAGAATTTATAAAGCTGATGCTCGACCAACGAAACCATCCGGAGCAAGCTTTCAAAGCCTGCATGGGTGTATTGAGACTGGGCAAACAATATGATCAGAAAGCATTACAGATCGTATGCAAAAGGGCTATTGAGGTAAACACAATATCCTACCGGTTTATCTCCAACTCATTGAAAAATAAAACTTATGAAATGGAAGAAGATGAATCTGTAGATCTGAAACTTCCATTCCATGAAAATATCAGGGGAAAAGACCATTACAAATAAATTTTTAAACCTATAAATAAAAATCTATTATGAATTTAAAAGCAACGATGCAAAAACTTGATGAAATGCGATTTTACGGATTTGCCAGGGCCTATCGGGAGATAGCAGAAACAGGCGCTGACAGAGATTTTACCGCAGACGAATTAATTACCCATCTGATAGAAGCTGAATGGGATGAGAGGTACAACCGTAGACTCCAACGATTGATTGCCAAAGCACGATTCCGATACCGGGCAAGTTTTGAGGAAATTGATTTTTCAGCCAGAAGAAATCTTGACAAGAATCAATTATTAAGATTTACTTCCTGCGACTGGATTACCAAAAGTCAGAATATTATAATTGTCGGCAGTACAGGAGTAGGTAAGAGTTTTTTAGCCTCGGCACTTGGTCATCAAGGCTGTCAGCATGGTTTTAAGGTTGCCTATTATCATTGTTCCAAACTTTTTGATCAATTAAAAATCACTAAGGCTGATGGCAGTTATATCAAGGAAATGAATAAAATTGAAAAACAGGAACTTCTTATCCTGGATGATTTTGGCCTGAAACCATTAGATAGTCATCAAAGACTTATGTTACTGGAAATGTTTGAAGATCGACATGGGAAAAGATCGACAATTATGACCTCACAACTACCTGTAAATAAGTGGCATGAGGTAATTGGGGATCCAACAATTGCCGATGCAGTCCTCGATCGACTGGTACATAGTTCCCATAGAATAGAACTAGAAGGAGAATCAATGAGAAAAAAATATAAAAACAATTAAATTTGAATGGATATTATTGGAAAAAAGAACGATGAAGAAAAATGTCCGGAATCAGCAGGACAAGGTGTCCGTTTATTCCGGGACTGACTGTCCGTTTTAAACAGGACTGAGTGTCCGCTTTTCTCAGGACTGGGTGTCCGAAATCACAGGAATACGCAGTAAAATCAACTCCGATTACCTTCCCTAATTCTCCAACTTGATTCCGTGCGATAAATACATCATTTCCTGCACCTGAACCAAGGTCTAAAACGGTGTTTCCTTTTTGAATGTTGGCAATTTCTGTAGGTAACCCACAACCCAAACTATAGTCAGCTATTTCTTGATAGCCTTCTACTTTTTCGTAGTTTTCATCTAAAAATGATAATGTATCCTCTGGTGAACAACAAGATGGACCACATCCACATCCGCTACCGTTTTTTACTGCTGCTGTGTAAGTTAGTCTCACAGCTTCTTTAATGTTTTTTGTCATTGTATTTAAATTTTATGTTTCACACAATAGACGCAGAATTTAAAAAAGGACGCAATATTAATCGCAACCATTTTTACAATTTCTCTTTTGTTCAAAATTC
>CAZYDB010000420.1:0-3186 GCA_964645995.1 uncultured Roseivirgaceae bacterium | reverse complement strand
AAAGGACCGGCCTCAAACCATTATAACGGGAATAAGTTCAATAATCCCGGAAATATCCAAGCGAAGGGATTCAGGGACCTGATTAAATGGGCTTTTAACCGGGATCCTGGTCCATGGTCCAGGATAAATGAAGCTGATCAGGCGGTCGTAACAGCCAACCCCCCGGATTCAGTCACCCGGATATACTATATCAATCACAGCACATTCCTCATACAGACTGAAGGATTGAATATATTAACGGACCCTGTCTGGAGTGACCGTGCCAGTCCTGTCACGTGGCTGGGCCCTGAAAGAATGCACCCTCCCGGAATAAATTTTAACGATCTTCCCCGGATCGATCTGATACTGATCTCTCACAACCATTATGACCACCTCGATATTTCAACTTTGCGTAAACTGCATAAAGCATATAACCCTGAAATCATATGCCCTTTAGGCGTCACCTCATTCCTGAATAACAAAGGAATTAGCCATTCAAAGGATCTGGACTGGTGGGAAGAAACTAAAATCAATGAAGATATTACAATCGCCTGTGTACAGGCACAGCATTTTTCCGGTAGGGGGATATTCGACAGAGATAAAACACTCTGGGCCGGCTATGTCCTTAAAACGGTTCAAGGAAATATATATTTTGCGGGTGACACCGGATATGGGGATTTCTTCAAAAAGATCGGATCTTTATACGCACCTGTCAGGCTTGCCCTCGTACCTATCGGGGCGTATATTCCGCGTTGGTTTATGTCACCCATCCACACTTCCCCGACAGATGCGGTTCAGATACATCTTGATCTTAATGCGGAAAAAAGTATTCGAACGCATTTCGGCACGTTCCCTCTGGCCGATGATGGCATGAGCCAGCCTGTAAAGGACCTTGAGGCCGCCAAAAAGGAATTAAATGTTAAATCCTTTCTTGTGCTGAAAGAGGGTGGTTATATCGATCTGTAATACATTACCTGCTCATTATAGAAATCCGGGGTATATGATCCTTCTTCGCTGAGGCTACGAAGGACGATGAAAGATCCCGGCACAGGGCCGGAAAGGTTAAGGCTTATCGCATGCAGCGGTATAGACCGGGAAGAAGTTGGAGCCGCACTCGACGAATATTCGGCGCATCCCCGTCTCCCAGGCGGGCTTGTGGCTCGGCCACGGGACTACAACCCAAATTCACACTGTATGCTCACACTCACACTGTATACTCACACTGTATTCCTCCTCGTTTCCCGGGTTTTTTTACAAAGAGAACTGATGAGTGATAAGTCGGATGAATTGAAGTATCCAATGAAAAATGAAATTCATGATCAATTATCCGGAGTAAATTATTTTTTTTATGATAAGGTTCCTTCAGTTGATTAGATATTCCGGATAATTTTATATACTTTAATGCAGTTATCATTTTTTAATACAAGATCATGGATACGTTATCAAAAAGAAGGGAATTTCTTAAAATAGCCGGCCTCTCAGTTCCTGTGCTATTATTGAACCAGACAGTAAAAGGCTCAAACTCCGAAGGAAAGTCCCCCCTAACCTTGGGTATTGCCTCTTATTCATTTCGTAATTATAGCCTGGACGAAACCATTGCTATGACAAAAACACTGGGTATTCAACAGATCGCTCTAAAGAGTATGCATCTGCCGCTGGAAGATGATGAGGCCGCGATCAGGTCAGTCAGAAAAAAGATCGAAGATGCCGGCATCACTTTATACGGTGCCGGTGTGGTTTATATGAATACTGAAGATGAAGTAAACAATGCCTTCCGTTACGCCAAAGCAGCGGGTATGGAAGTGATCATTGGCGTGCCTGCCCATAATCTGCTTGACCTTGTTGAAAAAAATATCCAAACCACTGGAATTAAAGTTGCGATTCACAACCACGGGCCCGGAGATGATCAATATCCAAGCCCGGAGAGTATTTATGAAAAAGTGAAGAACAGGGATGAAAGGCTGGGTATTTGTATGGATATCGGGCATACGCAACGCATCGGACTTGACCCCGCCAGGGAAGCAAAAAAGTACTTCGATCGACTTCATGATGTGCATATAAAAGATGTTACCCATTCAACTGCTGAAGGTGAATCTATTGAAATAGGACGCGGAGTAATTGATATTCCTGCCTTTATAAAAGTATTGCTCACCAGCAATTACAAAGGCATCGTTAGTTTTGAATTTGAAAAAGATCCCGATAATATCATGCCTGGTATTTCGGAATCAGTAGGCTATGTACGAGGCGTAACAGATACTTTGAAAAAATAACATTCGATTATGAACAAAATAACATTTTACATAGGTGTTCTTATCTTATTTTCAGGAATGCCCACCTTATCCCAGGATACCATTCATGGTATTTTTGAAGGCCAGACGGATGTTGGCAACGTAGAGATCCAGGGCACCCTCGCCTATGATAAAGACAAGGATGAATATACCATCGGCGGGTCGGGAGAGAATATCTGGTTCACTCATGACGAATTCCACTATGTATGGAAAACCATGGAGGGTGATTTCATCCTCTATGCGGGAATTAAATTTCTGGGTCCCAATACCGAGCCCCATCGCAAACTTGGCTGGATGATCCGGCAATCACTGGAAGATAATGCGCCATATGTTGATGCCGTCGTCCATGGTGATGGGTTAACATCGCTGCAATACCGCAAGATAATTGAGGGGGAGACCGCTGAGGTAAAAGCCGATATCGAGGCGCCTGATATTATTCAACTGGAAAGGAAAGGCAACCTCTTAACGATGAGTGCCGCCAGAGCAGGGGAACCACTCAGGGAAGTAGCCTCACTGGAGCAGGAAATGGGGAACAGTGTTTATGCCGGATTATTTGTCTGCTCTCACAACAAGCAAAACTTCCAGGAAGCTGTATTCAATAATGTAAGGGTCTCAGTGCCTGCTGCACCCGGTATGGAAGATTCCAGGGAGGGGGTGAACAGTCGCCTGGAAATAATTGATATAGCAACTTCTAACCGAAAGGTGGTTAAGGTATTTAACAAACTGATCGAGGCGCCTAACTGGTCAGCATCCGAGCCTGTATTAATCTTTAATTCGGAAGGGCTCTTGTACAAGATACCGGTTACAGGTGGTGAACCGGCCATGATCAATACAGGCCAGGCGAAACATTTGAATAATGACCACGGTATATCCCCCGATGGAAAATGGATCATTTTTGTTGGAGAAGGTAAATATGGTG
>CAZYDB010000419.1:0-3253 GCA_964645995.1 uncultured Roseivirgaceae bacterium | reverse complement strand
TAACCCTGATGGGGTGAAAAATTCGTGAATTTTTCAGGTTAAAAACGATGTAATAGTATAGTTTTTAAAAAAGGATTGTTTAAAAAAAAATCAGATAAGGATGTCGGTTTGTGGAGCATGTGTAACAGCAGTAGATAAAAATACAATTCCCGGTTGCCGGAATAATGGGGGTTGCCGGACGGAAGGATGTGATAAACTAAGCACTTTTGACTGGCTGTCTGATATGGAGTCTCCGGGCTTGGTTACTTTCGATATAGTTGAAGTGCGGTTCAAGTCAGGGAGGAAAGATTTTTTCAGAAATGTTGACCGGTTGCCGCTCTATCCCGGGGATGCTGTCGTCGTGGATGTCCCAAATGGGCATCATATAGGTTATGTATCGTTGCAGGGTGAACTCGTCAGGTTACAGATGATGAAAAAAAACATCGTAGATGACGAAAATATCAGAGGTATCTATCGTAAAGCCACACAACATGACCTTGATAAATTCGAGGATGTCAGAAAGAGGGAAATGCCTACCATGTACAGGACCCGAGAGGTCATACAGAATCTTAAATTATCCATGAAACTGACAGACGTGGAGTTTCAGGCCGATAATACCAAGGCTACATTTTTCTATTCTGCTGAAGAAAGGGTTGATTTCAGGGAATTGATCAAGTTACTGGCCGCTGAATTTAAGATCAGGATTGAAATGCGGCAGATTAGTCTCAGGCAGGAGGCCGGCAGACTGGGTGGTATCGGTTCCTGTGGGAGGGAATTATGCTGTTCTACCTGGTTAACAGACTTCAAAAGTGTATCTACTACGGCTGCAAGGTATCAAAACCTGTCATTAAACCCAAGTAAACTGTCAGGTCAATGCGGACGGTTGAAATGCTGTCTTAACTATGAGTTAGATACCTATATGGAGGCTCTTGAAGACATTCCGGAACTGGAAGTTCCCCTGTTAACAGAAAAGGGAGAAGCCCGGCTTCAGAAAACCGATATCTTCCGTAAGATCATGTGGTTTGGATATGAACAGGAAAACACCTGGATTGCGGTACCTGTAAAGCGGGTAAAGGAAGTGATCGAATTGAATAAAAAGAATAACCTTCCTGCCACACTCCTCGATGATGAAAAAACAGACATTGAGGATACAACAATGGCGTTAAATTCTGATCTGGAAGAACTCGACAGGAAATTCAGAAATAAAGGGAAAAAGAAAAAAAACAAAAAACGATTTAATAAATCAAGAAAGAATAAGAAGTTTAAATGATCAAAAACCTTCATCTCCTGCACCTTTTCCTGATCTTAATCTTTGTCAGTGGCTGTCATCAGGATCGTGTTTTTGAAAAAAATGTGACCTTCGACGCCAGGGAATGGACTAAAGATAAATCCGTATCCTTCAGGTTCGAGATCAGCGATATCCACTCCGGCTATAACTTTTATTATAACCTGAGAAATTCAATTCTATACCCTTACCAGAACATATACCTGTCTTTTTCCCTCGAAGATACGCTGGGCAATGTTTATCAATCTGACCTCGCCAATATTAATCTTTTCGATAGCAAGACGGGAAGGCCTCTTGGCAGCGGGATGGGGGATATATTCGATCATCAGTATAGGATCATTGAAGATTATTCCTTTAACAATCCCGGTATCTACGAATTCAATATCAACCATTATATGAGGCCTGACACTCTCCGGGAGATCATGGCCGTCGGATTGCGTATTGAAAAGGTGCCGGAACAATGATCACTCGTGCAGATGATTACTGAAAAGTACCATCCGGTCGATAAGCTGCTCTCTGTCTTGCCAGAACTCCCGTGAAAAAACCCCTCTGAACTTCCAGTTCTTCGAAAACAAGGTAAATGGATTATACACATGGGCCTCTTTTGACGATATACTCTGGAAAAACAAATCATCATCAGTGAGGATCAGCCCGTAATATTTATCATTTCTTTTAAGGGCAAGATCAGCAAAGGGGAGGTCACCACTAACCTCATAAATGAACTTTTTCTCCTTATCGAGATAGGCGGCCAGCCTGTTCTTCAGGTACCAGTCAGCTATTTTTTTCACCGGAGGCTTCAATACAGGCTGATAGTCCCCTTCACTAACCTGCATCGCATATTCCAGATATTGCCTCAACAATCGCGGCCCTTCATTTTTTAGTTGTTCTGTTTTCATCTGCTGGGGATAAAAACTACTGACCATAAATATTCTTTCACGAGCCCTTGTCACGGCAACATTCAACCGGTTCTCGCCCTTTATCACATTGAGGCTGCCAAATTGCATGGCCAGGTTACCCTTTTTATCCGGACCATGGGTCAGTGAAAAAATGATTATATCGCGTTCATCCCCCTGAACATTTTCTATGTTTTTAACAAACAGACGGGGAGGCAGGGAGATCCCCTTTTCCATTGAACGAGATTCAATCAGGTCAAGTATTAATTCCTGCTGTCTGGCATTGAAGGTGACCACTCCTATGTCCTTACCCTCATATTCTTTCATCAGACGAAAAACAAGATCGGTTACGTATCCGGCCTCTACTTCGTTCCGGTTATCCTTCCATATCCCATCGATCTTCATGAATTTGATCGCCGGTTCACGAAGATTAAGGATCGACCGGTCGGGTATCAGGGATAAATTACCCGAATAAAAATGCTGGTTGGAGAAATCGATCAAGTCAAGGGATTGTGAGCGATAATGCCCTCTTAACTGCACCTGCATGAGGTATTTATCTGTCAGATCGAGTAATGAATCAACCTCCAGCTCGGGAATATCCTCTGATTCCTCATCCCAGCGAACCTTATAGAGGTCAAAGGGGCTTAACTGATGCCGGTCGCCGGCAACCACAATCTGCTTGCCTCGGTACATGGCCGGTATCCCCCTTTCGACAAAACATTGAGAGGCTTCATCGAAGATCACCAGGTCAAATAACTTCTCCATAGGGAAAATAGCGGATGCCGACTCCGGGGAAGTCATCCAGCAAGGGATCAGGTTGAAAAGTTCAGTGTTGAAATTTGATATAAGCCTTCGGATGGGCCATACTTTACGCTTCTTGGTGACCTGGTGGGTGAGATCGCGATAGGTGGTCATATTATTTAGCCGGTTGTATTCAACTTCTTGATACGTCATCTCCCGGGCCCGCATCAGCACGATCTCTTTACTTACTTTCAGCTTGTCCTTTACGGCTTGTTGCAGTTCACGGATCAGTGGATCCAGCTTTAATGAGGATACCGTACGCAGGACGGGATATTTTGTTTCAATATGATCAATC
>CAZYDB010000418.1:0-3257 GCA_964645995.1 uncultured Roseivirgaceae bacterium | reverse complement strand
CATGTATCATTCAAGTCCTAAATCAAAACGGTTTGAATTCAGATGCCCCGACCCAGGCGCCAATGGTTATCTTTTATTTCTGAAATCTGGCCATAGCCTTAAATCTAATATAAAAAACCAGAATAATTAAAATACCTGCCATGATCCATCAAAATGAATCATCCAAAAAATTAATCGGTAAAGAAATAATGATTACTACTTTTACGAAAGTCTTATTTTCAATAGCACTATTATCATGCTCGCAAAATCATAACAGATCGAATTCGGATGAAATCAATCCTTGGTCCGAAAATCAACATTACTGGGAATATAAGGGTCACCCGACGATATTAATCGGGGGAAGTGATGACGATAATCTTTTTCAATGGGAAAAGCCCGAATTAACGCAGCACCTCGATCTGCTGGCTTCGGTTGGGGGCAACTTCATCCGAAATACCATGAGCAATCGGGATAGCGGAAATGTTGACCCTTTCCTGAAACTCGACAACGGTCTTTTCGACCTCGATCAGTGGAATCAGGTTTATTGGGAACGTTTCCAGAATTTACTGGAATTGACGTCTGAACGGGATATCATTGTTCAAATCGAATTTTGGGATCAACACGATTGGTACAATGAACGATGGAACGAAAGATCGTTTAATCCAGAGAACAATATCACTTATACTTCCGAAGAATCAGGCCTTCCAACTAAAATTGATTTCGGGCCGTTGTATGGACAGGCGAATGAGCACCCTTTTTTCCTGGCTCACCTGCCGGATAAGGGCATGGACAGAGTGCTTGCTTACCAGGAGAAGTTTGTAGCCAGGGTAATTGAAATAGCATCACAATACCCCAATGTATTGTATTGTATCAACAACGAAACTGCTATAGATATGTCGTGGAGCAAATTCTGGCTGGTATTTGTGCGCCAAACAGCAGAGAAACTACAGAAACGACTTTACATTTGTGATATGCCTTTGATTGCTTCCTCGGCAATTGTTGACGATTATGGTTTCGACTTTGCCGATTTGTCGCAATCTGCCAGTGGGTTACATCGTCCAAAGGATTCAAATATAAAGGAAGCCCACTTTGAAACAGTGTCAAAGGAAGTGGACCGTATAGCTGGAAGTCCGGTTCCATTGAACAGTGTGAAGCAGTATGGTGGTGATATCGTTCATTGGACACGCGGCAGTAACGAAGGGGTTGACAGGGTTTGGCGAAGTATATTTGCCGGACAGGCGGGCGTTAGATTTCATCGTCCGCCTTCAGGACTGGGCCTTAATGAACGGGCTCAGTATAACATTAAAAGTTTAAGAATGATAACTGACAGTTTTAATCTTGAAAAGGTTAAGCCTCATCAGGATATAGATCACCTGTTCATTAAACGGAATGACAATGACGCCTATTTGATGGGTGAAGAGGGGAAGGTTCTGGCTGTATTCTTTACATATACAGGAAGTGAGGTAGAAATAGATTTGTCTTCATTTATTGGGGAGGTAACTATCGACTGGCTTGATACAAATACATCTGAAGTGGGGAAATCGGAGAATTTTCGCGGCAATACACTTAAACTGGTAAAACCGGGTGAAGGACAATGGGTTGCGTTAATAAATAGTATAAATAAATGAAAGAATCCATAATGAGACTATTGTATTTCATTCCGCTTCTTTTGTTACTCGCCTGCGCAGCTTTCACTTTGCCCCATATTAGAAGGTTGGTCCATAATTGGGCCTAGTGATAAATATCTTTCAACTGAAGCGATATCAGATATATCCTACAATACCAATAATGTTACTTTTACATTAAAAGAAAGCGGACCATTAGTGGTATATAGTGAAAACGGTATACCAAAGATGGATGATCTTTCAGGAAAGCAAAATGGAAACAACTTTTATCTGTTTAATATGCCTGTTGGCAATAAAAACATCTGAAAACAATTGTCAGAGGAGAATGATAAACTATCTGGTAAACAATAAAAATCTTATTCGACTCACTGAGTAAAGTAGTGCTAAACTTTCTATCATAACACAGAAAAAAAAATTTATGAAACCTCTAATATATTTGGTTCTGTCATTTTTCATTTTTTTTACCGCTAGCGCACAGCAACAAAAACCAAACGTTTTGTTTATTGCTGTTGATGATTTGCGACCCGAGCTGGGCTGTTATGGAAAATCGCAAATTAAATCGCCAAACATCGATAGGCTGGCTGAATCGGGACTGCAATTTAACCGTGCCTATTGCAATATTCCGGTTTGCGGGGCATCACGGGCGAGCATATTATCCGGAATACGGCCCAATCGACACCGGTTTTCAAATTACAATTCAATGCAGGATGAAGACGTTCCGGGAGTGGTCAGCCTGCCCATGCATTTTAAAAACAACGGTTATTATACTGTTTCACTTGGTAAAGTTTACCATCACAAGGAAGATGGTAAAGGAAGCTGGTCGGAAACACCCTGGCGGAGGCGGAACCAATACTTGCGGAAGTACGTTGAGCCTGAATCTCTCAAAGTTCTTGAACCGGGACGATTCGGAAATAAAGGTCCGGCTTTTGAATCTTTTAAGGGGCCGGATCATATTTATCCGGATGGGATGATCGCGGAAGAAGCCATGCGACAGATGCGGAAGTTTAAAGGAGAAAACCAACCGTTTTTTCTGGCTGTTGGTTTTATAAAACCTCACCTGCCTTTTAATGCACCTCAGAAATATTGGGACATGTACAATTTTGATGATATAGAGTTGCCGGAGTACATGAAAAAACCTAAAAATGCGCCAGACGAAGCAATGCATAATTTTGGTGAATTGCGGAATTATACAGATGTTCCGGGCCAGGGGGAGATGGAGGAGGTATTTATGCGGAAGCTGATTCACGGATATTATGCCTGTGTGAGCTACATCGATGCACAAGTCGGGAAAGTTCTAAATGAACTGGAACGATTGGGAATGGCTGAAAATACTATCGTTGTTCTTTGGGGCGATCATGGTTGGCATTTAGGTGAACATGGTTTGTGGTGCAAGCACTGTAATTTTGAAAAAGTACTGCATACTCCACTGATTTTAAGGGCTCCGGGGGGGGAGAAAAACATAGAAACCGATGTGCTGGTTGAATTGGTTGATATTTATCCTTCGCTTTGCGAACTGGCAGGTTTAAGCAAGCCATTTCATATCCAAGGGAAAAGTTTTGTGCCGCTGGCCAAGAATACGGATCTGCAGTGGAAAGATGCCGTTTACAGCCGCTGGAAAGGAGGCGAAACAATTGTAACAAAAAGGTATACTTA
>CAZYDB010000417.1:0-3262 GCA_964645995.1 uncultured Roseivirgaceae bacterium | reverse complement strand
GATGACCTGAAAGAAAGAATCAGGATCCTTTTTGGGGGCAATGATAAGGCCACACGGTTTTATAAAGATTCCTTCTACGGATTATTCCAGTATATGACCCATAGGATCCCGGAAATTGCTGATGGGCTCTATAAGATCGATGAGGCACTCTGTGCTGGTTTTGGCTGGGAGTCAGGTCCTTTTGAGACATGGGATGTACTCGGGGTGCCGGGCACCCTTCAGGAGATGGAGAACAGCGGTTATGCACCTGCGGACTGGGTATACAAGATGGTTGATGCGGGTATTGATCATTTTTATAAGGTCATTGACAGCAAAAAATATTTTTATGACATCCCATCCGGGGAGTATCGACAGATCCCCGGGAAGGAGGGATTCATCATTCTTGATGACATGCGTGATGGAAATGAGTTATGGAGCAATGCCGGCGCTTCAGTATTTGACCTGGGCGACGGCATATTGAATATTGAGTTCCATTCCAAGATGAATACGATGGGCAGTGAAGTGATTGAAGGTATCCACAAGGGGATTGATATGGCGGAGGCAGATTTTCGTGGTGTAGTGATCGGCAACCAGGGACAGAATTTTTCAGCAGGCGCCAATCTTGGGGTGCTTTTCATGTATGCGATCGAGCAGGAGTATGAAGAAATTGAGTATATCGTCAGGCATTTTCAAAACACCATGATGCGGGCCCGTTATTCCAGTGTTCCGGTGGTGGTGGCTACCCACGGACTCACCCTTGGCGGCGGTTGTGAGCTGACTCTTCATGCTGATGAAGTGCAGTCGCTGGCGGAGACTTACATCGGTCTGGTTGAGGTCGGTGTTGGCCTAATACCGGCGGGAGGTGGCACCAAGGAGATGACCCGGCGGATTTCCGCGGCCTATGAAGCGGGCGATATTGAGCTTAACTCACTGCAGAATACCTTTATGAATATTGCCATGGGTAAGGTGGCCACTTCTGCCTGGGAGGCTTTTGATATGAATTTTCTTGAGAAAAAAGATCACATAACCCTTAGCCGGGACCGTCTTATTGCCGATGCTAAAGCGGCAGCAATAAGGATGGCGGAAGCCGGATATCGAATGCCCAACCCGGGCATTAAGATCCGTGTTCAGGGCCGGACCGGAATCGCTCTTTTTCTTGCAGGGATCCAAGGGATGGAGACGGGCAATTTCATCACGGAGCACGATGCCAGGATCGCTACCAAGATCGCGCATGTGATGTGTGGAGGCCCCCTGTCCACCACCACTGAGGTAACGGAGCAGTATCTGCTGGATATGGAGCGGGAGGCCTTCCTCTCACTTCTTGGCGAGCGGAAAACACTGGAGCGGATTCAGGCGATACTTCAGGGGCAGAAACCATTAAGAAATTAGTCAGAATATAAAAATCTTAGTTTATGGATGCATATATTATTGCAGGCTACAGAACGGCCATCGGTAAAGCCAAAAAAGGAGGTTTCAGGTTCACCAGGCCTGATGATCTTGCTGCCGTAGTGATCAGACACCTGGTCCAGTCGGTGAACGGTTTGGATCCCCTGCAGGTGGATGACCTGGTCGTAGGCAATGCTATCCCTGAAGCAGAGCAGGGAATGCAGATCGGGAGGATGATCGCTCTTTTATCGCTTCCCAAAGAGGTTCCCGGCATGGTAATTAACCGGTATTGCGGTTCCGGGATAGAGGCCATTAATATAGCTTCGGCCAGGATCCATGCAGGCATGGCTGACTGTATCATTGCCGGAGGAACGGAGAGCATGTCAATGGTGCCTATGCTGGGCTGGAAAACGGCGCTAAACTATCAGATAGCTTTAGAGAACCCGGATTATTATACCAGTATGGGACTTACCGCCGAGCAGGTGGCCGGCCAATATGGGATCAGCCGTGAAGACCAGGATGCCTTCGCCCTGCGCTCTCACCAGAAGGCTTTTAATGCCATTGCGCATGATTATTTTAAAGAACAGATCGTTCCTTTTGTTGTTAGGGAAGCCTTTGTCGATGAAAAAGAAAAACGGCAGACCCGGGAGTATACGGTAGATACGGATGAAGGTCCCCGGAAGGATACCAGCATGGAAGCATTGGCGAATCTCAAACCTGTTTTTGCGAAAGGGGGGAGTGTGACAGCGGGCAACTCCTCGCAGACTTCCGATGGGGCAGCTTTTGTGCTGGTAGTGTCCGGGAGGATGCTTAAAACATTAAATATCGATCCTGTCGCCCGCCTGGTAAGTTATGCAGTGGCCGGGGTGGAGCCGAGGATCATGGGTATCGGCCCGGTGAAGGCCGTACCCAAAGCATTGAAGTTAGCCGGTTTGAAATTAAATGATATAGAGCAGATAGAATTGAATGAGGCCTTTGCTGCACAATCGCTGGCCGTGATCAGGGAACTCGATCTGGATCAGGAAATTGTTAATGTGAATGGCGGAGCTATCGCTTTGGGCCATCCGCTGGGATGCACGGGAGCCAAGCTGACTGTCCAGATACTCAGAGAAATGCAACGAAGGAAACAGAAATACGGAATGGTGACAGCCTGTGTTGGTGGAGGGCAGGGTGTTGCCGGAATTTACGAATTGTTGAATTAGTAAAAGAGGAAAGAAAAATGTCAACAGCAACAGAACCAACAATCATTCATGGTGGCGGATTCCTGATCAGGGAGACCTCACCCGATGAAATTTTTATTCCTGAACAATGGGATGAAGAGCAGAAAATGATCGCGCAGTCTTGTAAGGATTTCCTGAATATGGAGGTTTTTCCCTGGCTGGATAAGATCGACTCAATGGAATTTCCCGAATTGATGCCCTCACTGTTGGACAAGACAGGGCAGTTAGGCCTACTCGGCACAGCTGTTCCGGAGGCTTATGGTGGCGTAGGCCTTGATTTCAATACCAATATGCTTATCGCAGAGTCATTTGGCAACGGTTATTCTTTTGTTGTCGCCTTTTCGGCACATACCGGCATTGGAACCCTTCCTATTCTTTACTTCGGCACCGAAGAGCAAAAGAAGCACTATCTTCCTAAGCTGGCTACCGGGGAGATGAAGGCGGCTTATTGCCTGACGGAGCCCGACGCAGGATCCGATGCCAATGCAGGGAAAACAAAAGCAGTTCTGTCGGACGATGGCAGGCATTATATCCTGAACGGGCAGAAGATGTGGACTACCAATGGAGGTTTTGCCGATGTGCTCATCGTCTTTGCAAAAATTGATAATGATAAAAACTTGTCTGCCTTTATCGTAGAAAAAGAAATGGAAGGGATTACAATGAATGCAGAGGAGAAA
>CAZYDB010000416.1:0-3270 GCA_964645995.1 uncultured Roseivirgaceae bacterium | reverse complement strand
ACGCCCATGAAGTTATAAATATACTTCATGGCGTGGTTTCCGGCCCTCGGCCTCCAACTTCCTTTGTTCTCCGTAATTTTAACGAAGGAGGTCAGCTTCCGCCTTCTAGCTTCCAGCCTGTAATATCTCCCGGAATTCAGCGAGTGCTGACCGGGTTCCAATAACGGTGACCACATCGCCCATAAGCAGATGAGTATCTCCATGAGGAATAAATATTTCATCGTTGCGCCGGTGTATTACCAGAGATCCTGAAGGGGGAAAGGCGACATTCCTAACTAGTTTACGATGGATATTTTTATTCGTGATCCGGATCTCTTCTATTCCATACAGATCGAAACTGACTGAAAGCGAGCCTATGGAATCCGGCCTGGCAATCATATCTTCCACATGGTTTGCCAGAACCTCATCCTGATCGATCAGTCTGGTGTCATCATGCGGTTTTACCTGATCGATGATACGCTTCTGCTGCCTGACAATTATCCTGTTGTGATTCAAATCGTTTTTGATCAGGAATGTCAATTTCCTGTTCAGTTTTTTTGATTCTGTCAGAATAATTACAATATCTCCCGTATGAAGTTCCAGATCATCAAAAACAGAGACATCAAGTTTTTCAACTTCCCTGAAATGAAGATTTTTCCTATTGAATTCGGAAATGATTTCTTTATTCTGAAGGAAAGTAAGACAGGGAATATTATGCATATTCAATCGCTCTGCCAGGAACAGACTGGCCCTGCTCCCACCCAGCAGTAGTATATGATGATAGGTTTCCTTTTTGCTATTAAAGAGTTTGTACGACATGGGCGATATTAAACTCGCCAGTATTGCCGCTGTTACGATACCTGCATTATCCGCCGAATCGATCACCCCCAGTGATAATCCTATCTGAGCGGTGGCTATCGTTAATCCAAGCCGGACCGACAGCAATACCCCGCCTGCCAGCGCTTTTTTTATTCCAAAAACCTTCACCATGATCATTGTCGGAAGGATCTGGGTGGCAAAAAAACCAAAAGTAAGTGTTATGATAAACGGTATTGATTCACGGAATTGCGATAAACCGGAGAGATCGAGGTTAACGCCGACCATGATAAAAAATATAGGTATAAAAAATCCATAACTCATTCCATCGAGTTTAAATAACAGGGCGGATTTTTCCTTTGTAATGAAAATGCTCAATAAAATACCTGCAAAAAAGGCTCCCATTACAAGTTCAACATTGATAATATGAGCCACGATCACAAATAAAAGCAGCAAGGCAATGGTTCCGCGCACCCTGATCTGGCTCGCTGCATGTTCGAGTCGATACAAGAGGCTTTGAAAAGTATAGAATCGAATGGTCCATCGCCCGACAAAATACAATATGATAAATACTACAAAAATGACTGCAAACAGTAATATTTCGACCTGAAAACCATAGTTAAGAATTCCGGCATAGATAGAAATGAGGATAATACTCATTATGGTGGCAATTGCGCCTTCCATTAAAAGGACCTGACCGAATTTTTTTACAAGTTCGCCATCAGCCTTAAGGATAGGTACCATAATACTCAGGGCCACTGTAGGCATCAGAATGGTAAAAAATACAATATCTATATCAATAAACAGATGGACTGCCAGCGCAAAGGGAATTGAAATAAACAGGGATCCGAAATAGATGATAATTGCAAGGATAAGGGAATTGCTGATCATATCGATCCATTTGACACGGTGTCTTGGAAAAGAGGATGTTATTTTATTGACATCGATTTCCAACCCGGCAAGGAAAATAAGTACCAAAAAACCCGTACTGGCAAGAAAATCCATATAGGCTGTTTTTTGAACCAGATTTAAAACAAACGGACCTGCTATTACGCCCATCAGGATCTCCACGATTACCGCGGGAACGGCCGAAACCTTAAGCCAGGAAAGCAATAAGGGTACGATCCATGCTATTGAGAGTATTATGAATAATGGCCAGTAATTTATTTCCATAAAAAAATGAGGTGTTTTAGGCTAAATAATATATCAAAATTGCGAAAAATATTGAAATAAACCAGATTGAAAATCTTTTACCTGCTGAAAACAGAGTTGAGAATGTAGAAATATCCTCCATGTCATACCGGGGAATCTTCTGGTAAGAGACTACTCATATCTTGTAATGTATCCCCTTCCTCATTCCCTTGAGTCCCCTGTGGAAGGCTCATGGGTTGGGTAATTTCACAGTACCCACGCCACCCGTCCACTCATCTATACGTTTCCACGTCTACTCATTTACAAAAAACGCCACATACCCTTCATAGGCAATTGAGAACATGAATAATGAAAAGATCAGCGTAGTGACCAAGCCGGCGTTAAGCCAGAAACCAATCTTATATTCCCCCATCAGTTTCCGGCTGTTAAGCATGATCAGGAGGAAAACGATCAAAAGCGGCATCATCAGGGGGCTGAATGCCTGGGAAGCGATCATTACGATTACCGGTTTGCCGCCAAAAACAGGGATGATCATTCCTGAAAGTGTGACCAGGAAGATCAGGATGCGGAAAAGAGGTCTTTTGAAATTTCTTGGGGTGCCACTATAATCCGCGATCAGCCAGGGAAGCAAAAGCATATTGGGGAAAATGGAACTCAGGCCTGCTGCGATGATGCCCGTTACGAACAACGCGATGGCAAACCTGCCGGCCAGGGGTTTGAGGGTTTCCACCATCTCAATGGCATTATCCACCCGGATCCCCTGCTGATACAGAGTACCTGCTGCACTGGCCATGATGGCAGCACTTACGAGGAAAAGCATGGTGGCGGAGATCAGGGAATCCCTTTGCTCGATTCTCAAATGTTCGATACGCCAGTTCTTTTCCGCGATCACACTGCTTCGTGAAACCAGCACCACGGCGGCCATGGTGGTGCCAACGATCCCGGCAATGATAATATGGGGTTTTCCGGCTTCCGGAATATTGGGAACCATGCCGCCGAATATGGCGGATGCATCATGAATGATCATGAAGTTGGTCAGGATAAAAGCCACTCCCATCACCCCAACCATCAGGGAGACGAACCTGAGAAAAATATTGTGTTTTCCTGTGAAAGAAAGATACAACAGAAAGGAAAGAAATACAATTGAGATAACCAAGGGTGATATACCGGTATTGGTTTCGATCATCGGCCGGGTCCATTCCTGGATCACCTCGGCCACTATGGACATCACGCCCATAATGGAAGAAATTACTGTTACCATCAACCCGGCTATGATAAATAAGGAAGCGAACCGGCCAATATGCTTTTTGATGTTGTACATGA